>JBDUEQ010000098.1:0-80511 GCA_040002315.1 Gammaproteobacteria bacterium | reverse complement strand
CGGCAGCAGCAACAGCAGGCACCGCGAGCGCCACAGCAGCAGCCGCGACAGCAGCAGCCACAGGCTCCGCGCCAGCCGCAGCAACAACAGCAGCAGCAGCAGAGACAAGCACCACCGCAGCGAAGCTCGCCGCCGCAACGAGAGGCCCCGCGCCCGGCAGACCCTCGTCAACAGGACCATGATCGCCATTAATCACGACCCAATCGCGCATCGCTTCGCCACTACGGTGGACGGCCATCGGGCGGTACTGGATTACACGCTCCATGAGGGTGTGATGTCGATAACGCACACCAGCGTGCCGCCGGCGATAGAAGGGCGCGGCATTGCTGCAGAATTGATGGGCGCGGCACTCACCGCCGCGGTTGACGGAGGGTGGTCGGTCAATCCGATCTGCTCATATGCCGTCGCATACCTTCGCAAGCACCCGATCGATCCTCAGAAGCAACATGTCGAGGATCTTCTGGATGAGGCGCTCGACGAGTCCTTTCCGGCCAGCGATTCCCCGTCGGTCGGCGGGAGCAGTTAGCCTGGAAGCATGGGGCGCCCTTCGTGCGCCACCAATAGGTCGTGCATGTCATTGGCATGCTCTTCTTCGACCGTCAATATGCCCTCCAGCATGGAGCGCGTACCGGGGTCATCGTTGCCGAAATAGCGGATCAGTTCCCGGTAATGATCCACAGCGATGCGCTCAGCGATCAGATTCTCCTTGATCATTTCGATCAAGTTATCTGCCTTGCCGTATTCCGATGCGGCGCGAGACTCCAAGCCTACCGGATTGAAATCCGGCTTTCCACCGAGTTGGTTGATGCGCTCGGCGACCTGATTCATATGGCCCGCCTCCTCCTTGGCATGCTGAGCGAATTCCGCCTTGACGCCTTCGCTTGAAATACCGGTCGCAGCGACCGCGTGCATGGTGTAACGCAGCACGCAAACAATTTCGGTGGCCAGCACCGCTTGCAGTATTTCGATGGTTTTCTTCACATCGCCTTGATAGGTGAAGGTGACCCCGCCGGATTTAATATTCTTTCGTGCCCGCTCGCGCAAGGTCTTTACGTCGGTAAGAAACGGTTGGGCAGTCTTATTCTCGTTGGTCATGGTTCTCTCCTTAACGGCGATGCGCATCCATACATTTATACACCCTCGCCCCGGTTCCGCGCCAACCCCAATTGGTGTCAGGTTTGCTCCGACAAAGCCTCGTCCAGTGCAATCACCAGCGGCCCCAATTTCGGCGGGCTGGCTTCGAACGACGGTGTAATGCCGTGTTCCCGCAGTGCCCGCGAGCACACGGGGCCAATGGATGCGATCACCACGCGATTCAATTGTCCTGCAAGTTCCGGCGCCCTGCCGGTGCTCTGCGCGATCTCGTATAAATTGTGAATCTGCACGGCGCTGGTGAATACCACGGCATCGACGCTTGACCGCGCCAACGCCTGCAAGAGTTTATCCAGCGGCCGAGTATCCGCCGGCAACGCCCACCGGTAGGTGGCGATCTCCTGAACGTCGGCGCCGCGCTGCTCCAATGTTGCGCGCATCTGCTGATTCGCCGCTCCGTAACGTTGCACCAATACCCGCGCACCGTGCACGGGTATGTCCGACACCGCCGCCAACACGGTCTCGGTGGTGAACGGAGTGGCTGCGCGTATGTCTATACGAACTGCACGCGCGTTCAATTCGCCGACCGGCTTCGGTCCACGCACCACCACCACGGAGGAAGCAAGCCGTTGCAGCAGTTCACCTGTCAAACCAGCAGAGTCGGTGGCCTGAAACAGGCCGCGCGTACCGACGCCAGTTTGGAAAATGACAATCTTGAAGGGCGTGGTGCGCCAATGCGCCAGCACTGCTGCCACGGCCTTTGGATCGACGTCCGGCACTTCCTCGAGCGCCGGCGCCAACATGGGTATGCCGCCGCGGCGCGCGATCAATTCGCCCAGATGCGCCCCGGTGCGAGACTCGAGAATCGCCACGACCTTGGATTTCATTTGCCGCGTATTCAACCATGCCGTCGCGGCAATTGCAGCGCGAATCACGGCTAACGCCTAAACTGCCAAGATGCCGGCCTGCTCAAAACCATTGCCTCCCCTGTTATCGTTGTGCGCTCTGCTATTCCTGTTCACAGGGCATTTCGCTGTCGGCGCCGCCGCGCCCGCGCCGTCCGAAGACACCCGTAAGGCCTTCGTCGCGGCCATGCAGCGCGTGCGCCAAAATCTGCCTGACACGCCTGATTCTGCTGCGCTCGATGCTTATGTAATTCACGACTACCTGGTGGCGGCCAGGTTGCGTCGCGACCTCACGCAAAGGCCTGACGAGTCCGTGGACAGCGCGATCGATTCATTTCTTCAGGCGCATTCTGGACAACCGGTGGCCCGCGGCTTGCGGCAAAACTGGCTCGCAAGCTTGGCTGAGCGGCGCCGCTGGGACCAGTTCCTACCGCGTTCGGTGGATGTCACAGATCCTCTGCTGGTCTGCGACCGGCTGCAGGGACGTTTGGCCACCGGCGACACAGAGGGCCTAGGCTCCGCGGCACTAGCACGTTGGATGCTGCCGCTGAAGCCCATGCCGGAGTGCGATGACGCATTCGCGTGGCTGCGACGCCAAAATCTCGTGACTCCAGCGTTGGCGGAAGCCAAAGTTCGGGCCGCGCTCGCGGCCGACAATCCACGCCTGGCGCGCTCATTCATGGCGGATGTGCCGCTGCTGCGAACGGCAGCGTTGCTGCAGTGGTCAGACCTGCTGGACGCGCCTAAGTCCGCTCTGCTGGTGCTGGCGACACACCCGGCGCTGCCGGTTGAACCGGATGCGCTCGCCGCCGGCTTCGATAAACTTGCCCGCATTGATTCTGCCGCCGCCTCGAATTTGTTGCCCCTGCTGCTTGAAGGGAGAGAGTTGACGGCCGAGCTTAAGTCGCGGCTGCAGCGCACCGCCGCGCTCGACGCCGCCTACGATCATGATTCCCACGCCGCGTCGAACTTCGACGCACTGGCCGCGAAAGCCGGCGACGCTCAAGTCGAGGAATGGCGCGTTCGCGCGGCATTGTGGAGCGGCGACTATTCGAAGGCTCTCGGCTGGATCGAACACATGCCCGCGACGCTTGCAACGCAGCCCCGTTGGCGCTACTGGCGCGCCCGCGCGGTGGCAGCGACGGCAGGAGCTCAGGCTGCGGCGCCGCTGTTCGCCGAGATCGCCGGCCTGCGTGACTACTACGGCTATCTTGCGGCCGACCGCCTGCACCGACCCTACAGCTTGAATGCGCGACCGTCGCCGGACGATCTCGACACGCAGGCCGCAATGGCGGCGGACGCCGGCTTCGTACGCGCCCACGAATTGTTTGTTTGCGCCATGACAGATGAGGCGGGTGTGGAATGGGCGGCGGTGCTGAGCAATTCCGAGCCCGCCGTCAAAGTTCAAGCCGCGCATCTTGCCTCCCGTTGGGGTTGGTATGCACAGTCCATCGCCACACTGGCGCAAGCCGCCGAATGGGACGATGTTCGCCTACGCTACCCGCGGCCATTCCCCGAAGACGTTGCAGAGGGCAGCCGGCTGGCCGACGTGCCGGCGGACTGGATATGGGGAGTCATGCGCCAGGAGAGCTTATTTCGCAAAGACGCAGTGTCGCGGGCAGACGCTCGTGGGCTGATGCAGATGCTGCCCTCCACCGCCGCCGCCGTGGCCCGCCGCTGGCGTCTTGCACCACCTGGCAAGGACGGTTTGTTCGAGCCTTCCCAGGCTGTGCCGCTGGGGGCCGCGTACCTGCGCGAGTTGCTCGATCGTCATTCCGGCCAGCTGCTGTTGGGGCTCGCCGCCTACAACGCCGGCCCGGCGCCTGTGGCTCGCTGGCGACCGCCGAAATCCATGGACGCCGACGTGTGGATGGAAAATATCCCCTATACCGAGACTCGCGCCTATGTGCAGCACATTCTCGAACACATCGTAGCCTTCGCCTGGGTGCGCGACGCCGAGCCGCCGCACCTGGACGTGCTCATGCCCGCGGTGCAGCCGGTGCTGTGATAAATCATTCAACCGAACTAAACTCCACGCCACCAAAAACAACGAGGATCGATGATGAAAATCAAGTCGGCATTTCCCACCCCAGTCAAATGCGTGGCCTTCATCCTGTTGAGTTGCGGCCTCGCGACCCCGCTGCTTGCCGATACCGTCGTGGTAAGCGCCGATCATATGGTCGACGTGCTGGCGGGTCGCGTTGTCGATCATCCGCAGATCACTATCGTCGACGGCCGCATCACGGGGATCGCCGATAGAGGGACTGCCATGCCGCCGGGTGCGCGCCATGTTGATCTCGCCGGCATGACATTGTTGCCCGGCCTGATCGACATGCACACGCACATCACCTCCGATCCGCGTTACAGCGGCTATCGCGGACTGGAATTCACCGACAATTTCTGGACGGTCGTCGGCGTCGCCAATGCGCTAAAGACCGTCGAGGCGGGATTCACCACCATCCGCAACGTGGGTTCCGGCAACTACGACGATGTGGCCATTAAGCAAGGCATTGAACAGGGTTTCGTGCCGGGGCCGCGCATCGTTCCCGCAACCTATGCCATCGGCGCCACCGGCGGCCATTGCGACGACACGGAATTTCCGCCGTCGATTTCGGTGCCGGCCCCGGCCGTAGCCAACGGCGCCGCGGACATTCGCGCGACGGTGCGCAAGCTGCGCAAGTACGGCGCCGAGGTGATCAAGTTTTGCGGCACCGGCGGCGTGTTCTCCAAAACCGACACGGTGGGCGGACAGCAATACGATCTGACGGAAATGAAGGCCCTCGTCGATGAAGCCCACATGCTGGGATTGCGGGTCGCTGTGCATGCCCACGGAGCCGCTGGGATCAATGACGCCATACGCGCGGGTGTGGACACTATCGAGCATGCCAGCCTCGCCGATGCAGAATCCTTCACTCTGGCCAAGCAGCATGGCACTTGGTTCTCGATGGATATTTACAATGACGACTACATCATGGCCGAGGGTGAAAAGAACGGCGTGTTCAAGGAATCTCTGGAAAAAGAGCGAGTGATCGGCTTGAAACAACGCCAGACTTTCCAGGCAGCCGTCAAAGCCGGCGTCAAGATGGTTTTTGGCACCGACGCGGGCGTGTATCCCAACGGCGATAACGCGAAGCAATTCGCAACCATGGTCAAGTGGGGAATGACGCCGATGCAGGCAATCCAGGCCGCCACATCCAACGCGGCCGAGGCCCTCGGCCGCAGCGCCGATGTCGGCGCCATCGCCGTCGGCCGTTACGGCGATCTGATTGCCGTAACGGGAGATCCTCTCGCTGACGTTGCCCGGCTGCAATCCGTGGCCTTCGTCATGAAGGGCGGCGATCTGGTCAAGGGGCCTCACCCATAGACGAGAACTAATTTCCGCCGATAAGACCTGCGGTCACATTGATGGCAAACCCGAGGATCGAGGCGTTGAAGAGGAAGGAGATCAGCGTGTGCGCCAACACCCATTTTCGCACGTTGGTTTCCAGAGTCGCCACATCGGCGGTCTGACAGGCCGCGGCAATGGTGAAGGAGAAGTAGGCGAAATCCCAGAATACGGGCATGGGAGTCTCGGGGAAACGCAACGGACGATTTTCTTCCCTCGCGCTGTAGAAGCAATCGGCATAGTGCGTCGTGAACATGGCCGGCACGAGTAACCACGAATTGACCAGGGTGGCGGCCGCCAGCCCAAATTGCGCGGCGCGTGCGACACCCGCCCCATGCCTCATGGTCGCCAGAGGCACGACGATGGCAACCAGGCTGAGCAGTGCCGCCAGAATGACCACCACCAGAATAATGGGCCCCGACTCGTCCTCTTCAATGTACTTCGTGCAAATTTGTTCGGCGCTCAGGCGCGTCATCCAGACGAAGACGAGACCGAGAAACAGCGCGACCCCGCAGTTCCAGCAGACGAGCACGCGGCTCAAAGTAGACCAACCCGCCGGCAGCAGGAAATAAATCGAGCATCCTCCCGCCACGGAGATCCACAGCCGCGGATGGTTGTACACGAGGTCTTTTATTGCAGCCACCTCGTAAGCCTTTCGGACTACTTTGTTTCTTTGGCGACCAAGTATTTCACGAGTTCGACCAATGCATCGTTGCCACCGGCGGATTCGACGTTCACGCGATACTTGCCGTTGACGATGATGGTCGGGGTGCGGTCCACCTTGTACGCCTGAATCAATCCTTCGGCCTTGCGAGCCTCAACGTCTACCGCAAACGACTTGGAGGCCGCCAGGAATTTGTCGATGGGCACGGCGGCTTGGGTCTTGTAGAACTTCGCGGCATCCTCGATGGTCGGCAGACGGCTCTTGATGTTCCGGGTAGTGGGGTCGATCACAGCCAACTCACCGGTCTGCCACACGGCCTTGAACATGGCATCGTGGTTCTGTTCTGCAACGCCGAGATTCTGCGCGGTGAGGTAGGCGAGCTGAAACATGGGCCAGTCCTCGCTGGGATTGAATGAAGCCGGCAGATAATCAAGCACGGCATTCGGCGGCAGGCTGGTCTTCAATTTATGCATGGTGGGCACGAATAAATTGCAGGCTGGGCAGGCGTAGGAAAACACCTCGGTCACCTCCACTTTACCGGCAGGCAGCGACGTCGCGTGCGGTGGCACGATCAAGAAATAATTCACGCCCTCGGTCCACGTGGGCGCGCTGCGCGCGGGTGCGCAAATGCTCAATGTCATCAGGGCCGCCAATGCGGCGCAATTCAGTAATTTCATCAAGACTCCTTGGAGGTGCATACTTCCCCCTAGTTTGACCCCAGTTGTTCGAGCGTGTCGAGAACAATGCGCGCCGCCGCCTGGGCGCCATCTTCTGCGGCCAGAGACTTGCTGAGCTGCTGCGCGCGCGCCAAATAGCGGCCGTCGCCGAGCAACTGGACGAATTCACGGCTCGCCGACACTGCCCGGTAACGGCCCGGCGACAACACCCTTGCCGCTCCCAAACGCTCGGCCCGTGCGGCGTTGTCGAGCTGATCAGCGAAATACGGCACTATCAGCTGCGGCCGGCCCGCGCGCAACGCCTGTGCCAGCGTGCCGATGCCGCCGTGATGAACAATCGCGGCGGCACCCGGGAAAAGTTGCGAGTGCGGCGCATACGGGCAAATGAATACTTCCGGCGAATCCCAGCGAGCAATTTCACGGAACGCCTCGTCGCCCGCCAGCAGCACCGCGCGCCTGCCGAGCGATCGTGCCGCAGAGACGCTTTCCCAAAAAAAGCGTCCCGGGCTATTGACCACCGAACTGCCGAGCGTAAACACCAACGGCGCCGCGCCCGCATCCAAAAACGCGCGCAACTCGGGATCGAGCTCAGCGCTCAGGCCATCCTCGCTGTCAAAAGTCGCGAATCCCACGATCGACGTTGCAGGCGGATAGTCCGGCTGAAGGTCGCCAAGCAGCCTCGAATACAATCCGACTGCACCCCATTTGGCAAATTGTCCGCCGAATAATACATCCAGCGCCGACCGCGGCAAACCGAGCTCGGCGCGCAGCGCATGCAACGGCCCGAACACGGTGTTGACGGCCTTCTTCAGCAGCCACAGTGCATGGCGAGTCGGAACAGGACCGAGTTCTCGCAACGCCGCGCTCAGCCACTGAGCGCCCGGCAGCACCGGCGGATCGTAGGATGAGAGGAACATCATGGGCTGCAAGACCACCGCAATCCAGGGCAGCCCGCGCTTCTCGGCAGCGAGCCTTGCGCCGAAGGCTAAGCTGCTCGGCAACACCAGGTCGGCGTCCGTCGTCGCCGCCATCATGTCCTCATAGGCCATTCTGACGTACGGAAGAATCAACTTTCGAAACAGAAAATCACTGCGCTGTATCACGCGGCGCACGAGTTCGGCCCGGCTCATGCCGAGGTCATGCTGCAACTCCTCAAAGCTGGGCCTTAGCGAGTGGAACCCAAGGCCGGCGGCCTCCACCTTGCACTGGTACTCCGCAGCGCTGGCGATCACGACATTCACGCCCTGAGCATTCAGGGCTTGGCCCAGCGCAATGAACGGATGCAGGTCGCCCAGCGACCCCACGGTGGCAAGTACCACTTTGCGGCTCAATGTTTTCGCATCTCTGACCAATGTCGCATGCGATACTGCCGCTCCATATTGCGCTGATGACCCACAACCGCCTTCCGGCCGCAACCCCTTCTCCATGTCCCTTCCGCCAAGGGTTACACGGATTATCCGATCTAGTTATAGTTTGATCATAGCGCCCGAACGCGGCTTCGAATGGTGAAGTGTGAAGAAGTGTTAAACGATCCCCTCGACCCCCCAGTTGGCCCGCATCCACGTGGTCCCGTCGCCTTCGTGCGCAGGCACTGGATCGCACTCCTGGTCACAGTCGTCGTCATAGGATTGATGATTGTATTATTTACCTACCTGCGTCATAAGCAGCCCGACCCGGCAGCGGTGCATGGCCGTGGCGGTCAAGACGGTCCCGTCGCCGTGTCCGTCGCAACCGCGGCATCCGGCGACATTCAAGTGCGTATTCCCGCCTTGGGGACCGTCACCCCGCTCGCCACAGTGACCGTCAGAACACAGATCAGCGGCGTCATGCAGAAGATCCTGTTCACCGAAGGTCAAACCGTGAAACAAGGCGACTCACTGGCACAGATCGATCCCCGCCCTTACGAGGCGGCCCTACAGCAGATGCAAGGGAACCTGCGGCGCGATCAAGCACTGCTCGCGAATGCGAAGTTGGATCTGACGCGTTATGAGGGGCTGGTCAAGGAAGATTCGGTCGCGGAACAGCAGCTCGACACCCAACGTGCGTTGGTCGATCAGTACAAGGGCACCATCGAAGCGGACGAGGGGCAGGTCCAGACCGCCAATGTGAATTTGCAATACACGCACATTACGGCGCCCGTCACCGGCCGCGTCGGATTGCGCCAAGTCGATCAAGGCAATTACGTCACGCCGGGGGATGCGAACGGCATCGTCGTGATCAATCAGTTGCAGCCCATTACCGTCATCTTCTCGATTCCCGAAGACAATGTGACCTCGCTGATGCGACGCCTGCATGACGGCGGACCGCTGAGGGTCGAGGCCTATGACCGCGGCAACAGCATCAAGCTCGCTGAAGGCACATTGCTCACCGTCGACAACGAAATCGACGTCACCACTGGAACGGTGAAACTGCGCGCGCAATTCGCCAATACCGACGGGCTACTTTTTCCGAATCAGTTCGTCAACATCCAGCTGCTGCAGGAGTTGCTGCAGAATCAAATCATCATCCCAAATGCCGCCGTGCGCCGCGGCGCACCCAACGGAGTCGTCAGCACCTTTGTCTACGTCGTGAATTCCGACAACACGGTCAAGGTGCGGGCCGTGACGCTGGGCGTGGTCGATGGCGAGAGGATCGCCGTGACCGCTGGCCTCGCGGCCGGCGAGATTGTCGTTACCGAGGGAGGCGATCGCTTGCGCGACGACGCCAAAGTGCTGCTGCCGAACACAACGCCCAAGCCCGGCGCCGCGCAACCGCCCGGCGTCGCGAAACCCGGAACTCCCGTCACACCCGCCGCGCATCGCCAGCGAACGCACGCCAAACCCTCGCAATGAAGGCGACCGCAGCCGCACACCTGCCTGCCTATTCATGAATCCGTCACGCATATTCATTCTGCGTCCGGTCGCAACCACCCTGCTGATGGTTGCGATCTTGGTCACCGGTGCGATCGCCTACCTGCAGCTGCCCTTGTCGGCGCTGCCCGAAGTGTCCTATCCGACCATTCAAGTGCAGACTTTCTACCCCGGCGCCAGCCCTGAAGTCATTACGTCGGCCATCACCGCGCCGCTGGAAAAGCAATTCGGGCAAATGCCGGGCCTTTCGCAAATGTCCTCGAGCAGCTCGGCCGGCGCGTCGGTGATTAACTTGCAGTTTTCCCTGGCGCTCGCCATCGATGTCGCCGAACAGCAAGTACAGGCAGCCATCAGCGGTGCACAAAACCTCCTGCCGCAGGATTTGCCCGCGCCGCCGATCTACGCCAAGGTAAATCCCGCCGACGCGCCGGTGTTGATCCTGGGCCTGACCTCGAAGGTGATGCCGCTCACCGAAGTCGAAGACCTTGCCGATACGCGCATCGCGCAAAAGATCTCGCAGATTAAAGGCGTCGGAGTGGTCAGCATCAGCGGCGGCCAGCGGCCGGCGGTGCGCGTCGTCGCGAACCCGCGCGCCATGGCGGCATACGGTCTGAATCTCGACGATTTGCGCACCACCATCAGCAACGCCAACCTGAACGGCCCCAAGGGCACCTTGGACGGCCCCAGCACCGCTTACACGGTCAATACCAACGATCAGATTAGAAACGCGGACGACTACGGCGACGTCGTGGTTGCGTACAAGAACGGCGCGCCGGTGCGCCTGAAGGATGTGGCTACGCTGTTGTCGGGCGCCGAAAACAACAAGCTCGGCGGATGGATGAACTCCGTGCCTGCGCTAATCCTCAACGTGCAGCGCCAGCCAGGCGCAAACGTCGTCGATGTGGTCAACAGGATTCGCGATCTGTTGCCCAAGCTGCAGGCATCCCTGCCCTCAGGAGTGGACCTCGCCGTCCTCACGGACCGCACGACGACTATCAGAGCGTCGGTGGCCGACGTGCAATTCGAACTCGTGCTTGCCGTCGTGCTGGTAGTGCTGGTGATTTACCTGTTCCTGCGCAATGTTCCGGCCACCATCATCCCCAGCCTGTCCGTGCCGCTGTCGCTGATCGGCACCTTCGCCATCATGTACCTCGCGAACTTCAGCCTGAATAATCTGTCCTTGATGGCATTGACGATCGCCACGGGTTTTGTCGTCGACGATGCCATCGTCATGATCGAAAACATTTCGCGTTACATCGAACTCGGGGAGTCGCCGCTCGAAGCCGCCCTCAAGGGTTCCGGACAGATCGGCTTTACCATCATATCGCTGACCGTTTCGCTCATCGCCGTGCTCATTCCGCTGCTCTTCATGCAGGATGTGGTCGGGCGCTTGTTTCGCGAATTTGCGGTGACCCTGGCGGTCACCATCCTGATCTCGGCGGTGGTTTCCCTGACGCTGGTGCCCATGATGTGCGCCAAGCTTCTCAAGCATCGGCCCGCGGCCGACGAGAAACACGGGTCGGGAACCGGACGGTGGTTCGCCGCCGTCGTTGAATGGTACGGGCGCAGGCTCACGTGGGTGCTCGATCACCAGAAACTGACCCTGTGGGTCGCGACGGCAACGGTGGCCCTGACCGCGATTCTCTACGTGCTCATCCCGAAGGGTTTTTTTCCCGATCAAGATACGGGCCTGATTCAGGGCGTCTCCGAGGCCACCCAATCTGTCTCCTACGCCGCCATGGCCGACCGGCAACAGGCATTGGCGGCCGCCATCCTCAAGGATCCGGACGTAGTGAGCCTGTCGTCCTTCATAGGCGTCGACGGCAACAATGTCACGCTGAACAGCGGCCGATTCCTGATCAACCTGAAACCGCGGGGACAGCGCAGCTCCAATGTGGCCGACGCCATTCGCCGTCTGCGGGCTAACACCGCCGACATCGCTGGCGTTACCCTGTACATGCAGCCGGTTCAAGATCTCACTCTCGACACGACCATCAGCCGCACCCAGTATCAATTCATATTGGAGAGCGCCGACGCCGCGGCTTTGGCCACCTGGACCCCCAAGCTGCTGGATGCGCTGCGCGCGCAACCCGAACTCGCGGACGTCGTCAGCAACGAGGAAAACAATGGCCTGGCGGCCTACATTACCATCGACCGTGACAGCGCAGCACGCCTCGGCATCAGTGTGGGCACGGTCGACAACGCGCTGTACGACGCTTTTGGACAGCGAATCGTTTCCACGATATTCACCCAGTCGAATCAGTATCGCGTCATTCTCGAAGCCGATCCGGCCTCATATCAATCGGTGGATTCCCTTGCGTCCATCTACGTGCCTTCGGCTGGGGGCGGACAGGTGCCGCTGTCAGCCATTGCCAAGGTGGCCATCGAAACCCGGCCCCTGCTCATCAATCATTTGGCGCAATTCCCGGCGACCACGGTGTCGTTCAATTTGTCCGCAAGCACCTCGCTTGGCGCGGCGGTGAAGGCGATCGAGAACGCCGAACGCAGCATCGGCATTCCCGCGAGCATCCAAACGACGTTTCAGGGGGCGGCGCTGGCTTTTCGCAGCAACCTGTCGAATGAACTTCTCTTGCTTGTGGCCGCCGTACTCGTCATGTACATCGTGCTCGGCGTGTTGTACGAAAGCTTCATCCATCCCATCACCATTCTCTCGACGCTGCCGTCGGCGGGAATCGGCGCGCTGCTCGCCCTCATGATCGCCGGAGACGATCTGACCATCATTGCACTCATCGGCATTATTCTTCTGATCGGCATCGTTAAAAAGAACGCCATTTTGATGATCGATTTCGCCGTCGTGGCGGAACGCGATGAAGGACTCTCGGCCCGCGACGCTATTTACAAAGCCTGCATGTTGCGCTTCCGGCCGATACTCATGACGACCGTGGCCGCGATCTTCGGTGCCCTGCCCTTGATGTTCGGCACGGGCGCCGGGTCGGAGCTGCGCCATCCGCTCGGCGTCAGCATCGTGGGAGGATTGCTGGTGAGCCAGGTGCTTACCCTGTTCACCACACCGGTGATTTACCTGGCCTTCGACCGTATCGCCGTGCGCATGCGCGGACCCAAGCCGGCGCCCGCCGCTGCAGCCGACAGCGCCTTGGCGGATAGCCCCACGTGAACATCTCCGCTCCATTCATCCATCGGCCGGTCGCCACCATACTGCTGACGATCGGCGTTGCGCTATGCGGCGGCGCCGCCTTTGTCATGCTGCCGGTGGCGCCTCTGCCGCGCATCGACGTGCCCGCGATCTTCGTATCGGCCACGCTGCCGGGAGCCAGCCCCGAGGTGATGGCAAGCACTGTCGCCACTCCACTGGAGCGGCACTTGGGCGCCATCTCGGACGTCGATGACATGACCTCCTCGAGCGGCGTCGGCACCTCGAATATTCAGCTGACGTTCGGAGCCGACCGCGACATCGACGGCGCGGCGCGTGACGTGCAGGCCGCCATCGTCGCCGCGCATGCCGATCTGCCGTCCTCGTTGACGCGCAATCCCTCATACCGCAAGCTCAACACCGCCCTGTTTCCGGTCATGGCCATCGCCATGACTTCGGACGTGCTCACGCAGGGCCAAATCTACGACGCCGCGGACGCGGTCATTTCCCAACGACTGTCGCAACTCCCGGGCGTCGGCGGAGTCAATGTCAGCGGCAGCGCGCTTCCCGCCGTGCGGGTCGAAATTAATCCGCTGTCGCTGTCCAAGTACGGCATCGGCCTGCAGGACGTACGCGCCGCCATTTCAAACTCGAACGCCAACGCGCCTAAGGGGGCAATCGAATCCGATGATCTGCATTACCAGATCTACACCAACGACAATGCCCGCGACGCGGGGCCATATCGCGATCTGATCATCGCCAATCGCAATGGTTCGACGGTGCGGCTCGGCGATGTCGCGCGGGTTCTGGACATGCAGGATGGCGCGACCGAAGACATCCGCACCTACGGGCTGTACAACGGCAAAGCCGCGGTGTTTGTGCTGGTGTATCAGCAACCAGGCGCCAATGTCATCGAAATGATCGATGGCGTCAAAGCGGAACTGCCGATGCTTAAACATTCCATCGACCCGAAGATCGATCTGATCGTTACCTTCGATCGATCGATCACGATCCGGGCATCGCTGCGCCAGGTGGAGCAGACGCTGATGCTGGCCGTGGCCATGGTCATTCTGGTCGTCTACATCTTCTTGAACAGCTATCGCGCGGCGCTGATCCCCGCGATGGTCGTGCCCGTATCGCTGATCGGAACCTTTGGCGCGATGTACCTGCTCGGCTACACGCTTGACAATTTTTCGCTGATGGCGCTCACAGTGGCGACCGGCTTCGTGGTGGATGATGCCATCGTCGTCATGGAAAACACCACCCGGCATATCGAAGCGGGCATGTCGCGAATGAGCGCGGCGATCCTAGGGGCACGCGAGGTGGGATTCACCGTGGTGTCCATGAGCCTGTCGCTGGTGGCAGTGTTCGTGCCCTTCGTTTTCATCGGCGGCCTGGTCGGATTGATATTCCGGGAATTCATCGTCACTCTGTCGGTGTCCATATTGATTTCGCTGGTTATTTCGCTGACCACCACGCCAATGATGTGTTCGCTTCTGCTGGAGCGCAAGAGCGAAAGCAAGCCCTCGCGCTTTGGACGGGCCTTTGACCGCGCCTTCGACGATTTGCGCGGCAAGTACGAGAGAACGCTGGATTGGGCGCTGCGCCACCCGCGGCTGGTGATCTTGGTATTGGTTGCCACCGTCGCGCTGAATGTTTTTCTGTACATCGTCATCCCGAAGGGCTTTTTTCCGCAGCAGGACACCGGGCAGTTGCAGGGCGGCATTCGCGGCGATGCATCCAGCTCATTTCCGCTGATGAAGCGCAAGCTGCAGGAGGTAGCCGCCATAATCCAGGCGGATCCCGCCGTGAAAACCATCACCGGCTCGGTAGGCGCCGGCGGCTTCGGGCGGGGCGGCGGTGCGAACGCCAATGTCACCATTGCGCTCAAGCCCATCAAGGAACGAAAAGTGTCCGCCGACCGGGTGATCGCTCGATTGAGGCCGAAACTGAACAGGGTCGCGGGCGTTTCCGCATACCTGCAATCGGTGCAGGACGTACGCGGCGGAGGTCGATCGGCTAACGCCCAGTATCAGTGGACACTGCTCGGCGATGACTTGACCGAACTGCAGAGCTGGTCGCAAAAACTCCGCCTGTCGCTGCAGGACATGCCGGAAATCACCGACGTCGATACCGATCTGCAGCCCGGCGGCCTCGAAGCCGATCTGATCGTCGATCGCGACGCCGCATCGCGTTTGGGATTGACGGAGATTCAAATCGATAACGCGCTGGGCGATGCATTTGCACAGGCGCAGGTGTCGAACATTTACAATCCCTATAGCCCGCAGCAATACCACGTGGTGATGGAGGTCGCGCCGGAATTCTGGCAGAACCCGGATGTCTTGAAGCAACTGTACGTAAGTACGTCCGGCGGAGCAGTCAGCGGAACACAATCGACGCAGGCCGTGGCCGGCACCACCGCTCTCAAATCCGCATCGAGCACGGCGGCCTCGAGCACTGCGATCGCCGCGGACACGGCACGTAACCTGGCTGCGAACTCCTTGGCGAATTCGGGCCGCGGCAATACCTCCACCGGCTCGGCGGTAAGCGTGACGCACGAAACAATGGTGCCGTTCTCGGCATTCAGTCACTTCAGCATCGGCACGACGCCGGTAAGCGTCAATCACACGGGCACGTCCGTGTCGACTTCCATCGCATTTAATTTGGCCGATGGCGTATCGCTGGGCAGCGCACTGGCGGCGATTCACCAGAAAATGAACGACATTCATGTGCCGGTCAGCATCATCGGCGGAACCTATGGAACTGCGAAAATCTTCCAACAGAGCACGGGAGCGGGCGGACTGCTGGTGTTCCTGGCTGCGCTGGTGGCAATCTACGTGGTGCTGGGAGTGCTGTATGAGAGCTACAGCCAACCGCTCACCATTCTCTCCACCTTGCCCTCTGCCGGAGTCGGCGCGTTGCTCGCACTCTTGGGCACCGGTACGGAATTCAGCCTCATCGCCTTCCTCGGTATCTTGCTGTTAATAGGTATCGTCAAGAAAAACGCCATCATGATGGTGGATTTCGCCCTCGAGGCCGAACGCACCCTGGGGATGGATCCGCGCGCCGCCATCGCTCATGCGTGCAGCCTGCGATTCCGGCCCATCATGATGACCACCTGCGCTGCCATCGCCGGCGCCCTGCCGCTGGCCATTGCCTCCGGCGACGGCACGGAAATGCGCCGGCCCTTGGGTATAGCCATCGTCGGCGGGCTGATCGTCAGCCAGCTGCTCACGGTCTACACAACGCCGGTGGTCTATTTATATGTCCATCGCTACTGGAAACACTTGAAACAAGGCAAGTATCGCCCGCCGCCGGCGCGCTCATCCGGTCCCAACCTGACCGGTCCGCAATTAGGACCCCTGGGGGCCGGCGTATGAATAACCGCGCAAAGCGAATCGTGCGTTGGCTCAGCCTCGCCGCGGGACTCGCCCTGGCGGCCGCATGCGCGGTCGGTCCCGATTACCACCGCCCCAAGATGGATGCCGCGCCGAGCTACAAGGAGGCCGGCGATTGGAAGCCGAGCGAGCCCAACGATGCGATGAGCAGAGGGCCCTGGTGGGAAATCTACGGCGATGACGCCTTGAATCAGCTCGAAGTGAAAGTCGATATTTCGAATGAGAATGTCAAAGCAGCGGCGGCCGCCTTTGATCAGTCACGCGCGCTGGTAGCGCAGGCTCGCGCCGGGTTCTGGCCCACGGTCGGCGCCAGCGCCGGCGTGCAGCGCGGCGGCTCACCGCTAACGACGCTGAACGCCGCAGGCCAGCCGATCACCACCACGCGCAGTCAAACCACTTACAGTGCGGGAGTTTCGGGAAACTGGGCTTTGGATATCTGGGGTCAGATTCGCCGCTCGACAGAGAGCAATCGAGCCGCCGCGCAGGCCGGTGCGGCGGCGCTTGCGGCTGCGCGATTGTCCGCGCAGGCTGAGCTCGCGATCGACTATTTCGAATTACGCGCCCAGGACCAGCTGCAAAAGTTGCTGGACGACACCGTGATCGCAGAGCAGCAGTCCCTCGCGATAACGGAGAGCCGCTACCGTTTCGGGGTGGTGGCCAGAGCCGATGTGGTGAGCGCACAAGCGCAATTGCTGTCGAGCCAGGCACAGCAGGTCAACGCGAAAATTCAACGCGCGGTACTCGAACACGCCATCGCCGTACTCATCGGTCAGCAGCCGGCGTTGTTCAGCTTGAGCCCCTCCGCCATGCGCAGCGATGTGCCCACCGTGCCCGCGGGGGTTCCTTCCACGCTGCTGGAGCGGCGACCCGACGTGGCCGAGGCGGAGCGCAGGGTGGCTTCTGCCAATGCCCAGATCGGCGTGGCGAAAGCCGCTTACTTTCCCAGCCTGACCCTGTCGGGATCGGACGATTACTCCAGCCGGACCTGGTCGCACCTGTTCAGCCTGCCGAATCGCATCTGGTCGATTGGGCCCGAGCTCGCAGAGACGCTGATCGACGGCGGATTGCGCCGCGCACAGGTCGCTTCCGCACGGGCAGCCTACGAAGTGAGCGTGGATAACTACCGGCAAACGGTGCTGAGCGGATTTCAACAGGTGGAAGACAACATCGTCACGCTGCGGGTGCTGGAACAACAGGCAGTCATCGAGGACGCCGCGGTGGCCGCCGCCCGAGAATCGGAAAAGCTCACGCTCAACCAGTACAAAGCCGGCACGGTGCCTTACAGCAGCGTGATCATCGCACAGACCACGCGCTTGAGCGCGGAACAGGCGGCGCTTGCCGTGCTGTCGAGCCGCCTGCAGACCAGCGTGGCGTTGATCGAAGCGGTGGGCGGCGGGTGGAGTGCCTCGCAGCTGCCGCTGCCCTAGACGCCGTGCAGGCACGCCCGCATGGCCGTCCATTCCTCGGCTGGTCTATAAATACCACATGAGTCAGAAGCCAACGGACATGACAGACGTACAGCAGCCCATCCGTCGCGTGGTCGGCAAGCGCGTGCCTCCGCCCCTCGGAGAATTTCCTAGTGCGGCGACGCGGTGTTGCAGCGCGCGATTGCCCGCATCCTGCAAGGGAAGTAATTTTCCGGCGTTCAATTCAAATCCCGACTAGGGCTCGCCACTTCCGATTTCGGCACGCCGCTGTGTGACATAGGCATCGAGTTCTTCGCGAATGGCGGGATCCATCGCCGGCTCTTCGTATTCCTTGAGTGCTTGCTTCCAAATGTCGGTAGCCCGCTGTGTCGCGTCCTTGCCCCCACTCAGCTGCCAGTTCTCGTAGTTCTGCCAGTTGGATACCAGCGGCCGGTAGAACGCATGCTCGTATCTCTCCATGGTGTGCGGCTCGCCGAAGAAATGGCCGCCCGTGGCGACGCCCTTGATGGCGTCGAAGCCAAGCTCTTGCTCATTGACGACGACGGGCTTCAAGAACTCAATCATCATCTGCAGCATTTCGACGTCCAGCACCAGCTTTTCGAACGAGGCCGTCAGCCCTCCTTCCTGCCAGCCGGCAGCGTGGTACACGAGATTGCCGTGACCTAAGATGGCACCCCACAGGGACATCTCGGTCTCGTACGCCCCTTGAGCATCGGCCGCATTGGACGCACTGGCGTTCGATGTGCGGTATGGCAGCTTGTAGCGGCGGGCCAGTTGCCCGCTCGCGATATTGGCCTTCGCATTTTCCGGTGTGCCGAAGGCCGGTGCCCCGGAGCGCATGTCTACATTGGATGTGAAGGCGCCGTACATCACGGGGGTACCGGGGCGAACCATCTGCGCGAGCACCACGCCGAACAAGGCTTCCGCATTCTGCTGGGCCAACGCCGCCGCCAGCGACACCGGCGCCATGGCACCCATCAGAGTAAAGGGCGTGATGACCACCGCCTGGCCCCGCTCGGCCATCGCAATCAGGCCCTCGCTCATGGCTTCATCGTAGCGCCGCGGGCTGTTCACCGAAATGATGGTGATGACGCCCGGACTCGCGGCAAATTGATCGAGATCCAGGCCGCGCGCAATCGCCATCATTCGAATGCCGTCGAGTGACCGCCCCGCGCCGATCGCGGAACAGTGAAAAACCTGGTCCGAATACAGCAGATTTGCCCGATAGGTATCGAGATGCCGGGAGTTCGCCGGCAGTTCGATGGGGGCGCAGACTTGATTGCCAATGAGGTGAATGGCATTGAAGTACTGCGCAAGCCGGATGAAGTCGCAGTAGTCCTGGAAATTTCCGGGACGGCGGCCGCGTTCGCAATCGTGGACATTGGGCGGCCCGGCGACCAGCCCAAAATTAACGTGGTTGCCGCCCATGATGATGCGCTTGCCGGCGTTGCGTGGAGTGAGAATAAAAGATGTGGGTGCGATCTTCAGTGCGCTGTCGACGAGGCCGCGATCAAGGCGCACGATTCGCGTCGCCGTGTCGACGTCGGCACCCCCAGCCTCGAGCACGCAAAGTGCGCGCGACGACATCACCTCGATCCCAAGCTCCTCGAGGATGCGCAGCGAGGTCAGGTGAATGGCTTCGACCTGATCCGTCGACAGCACCTCCATGGGCAGGTACGGGTTCGTAACCTCGCTCCAAAGGAGTTGCGGAACGCGAGTTCCATCGAGACGTCTGCCGCGCCCCCCCTGACGTCGTCGAGTTGTACTCATATAGCTATTTTCCCCTGATGGCCATCCGCAAACCATGCGAAAATACGACCTCACGATGACCGACTGCGACATGGATCGTGGTGTGCGAACCGCACGGTACGTTACCTGCATGACATGACTATCCGAATTGCATTTCTGCTGGTGCCGCAGTTCTCCATGATGGCGTTTTCCGCCGCCCTCGAACCGCTGCGCTCGGCCAATCGCACCCGCGAGCGTCGGCTGTTCGAGTGGCAACTTATCTCGATTGACGGCAAAGAGGTGACGGCCAGCAATGGTATATCCATTGCCGCCCACTCGGCCCTGAACGACCTCGACAAGACAGACATGCTGGTTGTGTGCGCGGGGCTCGAGCCCATGCAGTTCGGGCGCAACCACCTGATCCGTCACCACTTGCGGCGTCTGGCGTGCCACGGTTCGACAGTCGGCGCCATCAGTACCGGCTCCTTCATTCTGGCCGATGCGGGGTTGCTGGCAGGGCGGCGTTGCACGGTGCATTGGGAGTACGCGGACCTATTTCGATTGCAATATCCGGCACTTCAGCTCACCGGCGACCTTTACGTGATCGATCGCGGTATTTTCACCTGCTCCGGCGGCACTGCGGCGCTCGATCTCATGCTGCATTTCATCAGCGAGGAGTCATCGCCCGAGATCGCGGTCGCCGTCGCCGAGCAGTTCATCCATCCGCAGATTCGCAAACAGGAAGACGATCAGCGGCTCGAGACCCATGCACGCTACGGAGTCGACAGCCCGAAATTGATCGAGATCATCAAGCTCATGGAGAGCGCGGTCGAAATGCCGCTCGACATCAGCGAAATGGCGCATCGGGTTGGCGTTTCACCGCGACAGGTGGAACGATTGTTCCGCGAGCAGATCGGCCTACCACCGAAAACGTTCTATCTTAAGCTGCGGCTCACCCGCGCTCAGATGCTGCTGCGCCAGACCATCAACCCCATCATATCCGTGGCACTCGAATGCGGCTTCGGATCAACGTCCCACCTGTATCATGCATACCGGCGATTGTTCGGGATTGCGCCCACGGATGAGCGCAATCGCATGTCCGCGCGCGGTCGGATCAGTTTCCAGACCGCCGCGGTGCGAGGCCGGCGCGCGCTTCCCTAGTGATGATCGCGGTGATCGTCGCGGTGATCGTCGCGGTGATCGTCGCGGTGATCGTCGCGATTATCGCCGCGATGTTCGTAGCTGTCGCGATGCTGGCGGTAGTGCGGCACGTAGCGCCTGCGATACCAGTCGTCCCTCACGAACAGCACGGGCTGGCCGCAGGCGTTGTACTCGCCGCAATGCCGGCGCCAATTTCTCTCATAGCCCGGGCGGACGTGCAGGTAAATGGGATCACGACCGCCCACTTCACCTTGGATGATCACGGGCCGGCGATAAACCAATCGCGGCGCCGGAGCGTCGCCTAAGTCGATGCGGCCGTAAAAGTTCGGTGCTCCCACATTGACGGACAATCCGATCTGGGCTGAGGCCGGTACGGCGAATGCCGCTGCGGCCAACGCTGCGACGAAGACTAAGTGTTTCATGGATAACTTCTTATGGTGACATTGCGAGCCGCAAGCTTGCGCGCCGAGGTGCACGCCATCTGTACGGCGGCGTACGTACGCCGCAACCATTTGGCGAACCGCGTCACACTGCGTCCCTCAGGTGGGATCGACGAGATCGTCCAGTGCGAGAGGCGAGTGCCGTCGCAATAACGCCGTCCGCACCCCCCACTGCTCCTTGGCCGGGAGCTCTTCGAGATAATGCACTTCATCGGCGGCATAAGCCGCAACCGGCAACCCATCGCGATATATCAGCCGATTGCCGGCAAGCGAGGCCAGCCGCGCTCCTGGAGTGATGATGCCGATCAAATTTAGCGGATCGGCAGCCGATATCGACACGAGTTGCTGCGCGTGAGGCTTGCGGCGCACGTCGCGCAGCAGGCCAACGGCTTCGGGGCATGCGAATTGCTCGCCGGAGAAGCCCGCGACAAACCGGCCGCCGCGAATCTCGCCTCTTGCTTCCAAGCGACGGCAACACATCAGAATATCGCGCCATGGCGGCAGCCAATTCGCCTCGCGAGCGAGCAGCTTCCAGAAAATTACTCCCCAGCGGCGCAGCAAAGCACGCACTACTTGCTCGACCACCGCGTCACTGCGGTTCGATGTGACCGCCGCGGGGCGCCGCACCAGCGCCCAGCGGCCAGCGTCCGCCATACCGAACAAAGCCAATCGTCGTTTGCGGCGTGCACCGTAGGAAGTCGATATCTTGGAATGCGTGCCGCGCCGGCCGCTGGGCAGCAGCAACACACGCAGCCCGGCGAAGCTGTCGGAGTTCACCATGCCGAGCGCCACGAGCTCGGCCAGCGCATCCTCTACTTCGACCGGCAGCATGCCGGCATGCTCGGTGATTTCATCGAAGAACGAAGCCCCGTGTTCATGCAGGAAGTCCGCCACTACCTGGCCCCGGGAGGTCAAATGAGCCGGATCCGATTGAGCGGTCAGCGCCGCCCACAGCGGCACATTACGCCTCGACAGCAACGCAATCGGAGTGGAACGAACCGGCGAAGGGCCATGCGCGACCGAATGTGGAGCGATGCGTGCCGCCAGTCGCGCCCAGATGACTCGCCCTGCCCGGCAATGCTCGTCCAGCCATTGCGGCTCGTACTCGGCCATGCGCGACGGAATGATCTCTGTCTCCCAAGCGGCGGCCGGAGCTTCGAATCCTTCAAGTTGCAGCAGCACCGCCGCCAGCGCATCGGAGCCTTTCATCCGCGCCTCCGGCAACACATGCTGCCATTCACACAGGAAGCGAATGAAGTCGCGAGCCGGCACCGGTTCGATTTCCGCACGTAGGCGCTTGACCGTGTAGCGATGTATGCGTGCCAGCAACCGGCGTTCGCACCATTCGTCGCTGTCCGTAGCCGTGAAATGACCGCGCATGGCAAATCCCTCGGCCTCGAGCGCGGCGCAGGCAATGCTGATTCTTGATGCGGGCACGGCCAGCGAATCGGCCAGGGTCGACACGGTCACGGGTCCCAAGCCTTCGAGACGTCCGCGCACGATATCCACCAGGGACTCATCGGAGACGGACGGATCGAACAGCGCGCGCCTTTCGGCCGCCACCCACAACGCGTCCTGCCCCCACGCCAGCCGCGTCACGCGTCGCTGTTCGGTGAGTTGATCCATCAACGGCGGCCACGCCGCGTTGCCCCGCAACTCCTCTTTGGTCAGAAACGTCAGCCATAACAAGGCGTCGTGCAGCTCATCGGGGGTCGTCGCGTCCGGCCACGCCTCCGCGCGAACGCGCGCGATGGCCTCGGGGTCGAGCTTGCCGAGGTCGGCGGCGGATTCGGGATCGAGCCAGCGGCGGCTCATTACGGCCTGGGTGCGTCTCTCCTCGAGCGGCGCATCGTCAAGGAACGCATAGGGGCGTGCATTCAGCGCCTCGAGCGCCAGCGGCGACGGTTCGGTGAGATCGCAGGCGACCACGCGGATCGCACCGTCTTCCAGGCCGCGCAGCACACTCTCGAAGCGATCGATGTCCATGGCATCTTCGAGGCAGTCGCGAATCGTCTGCCGCACCAGCGGATGATCGGGAATCTCAATTTCCCCGGCTAAGTTCTCGGCACAGGCCACTTGGTCGGGAAATACGGACGCCAGTAGATCCTCTGCATTCATGCGCGCAATTTGCGGCGGAATTTTCTTGCCGCCGCGAAAGCGCGGCAGCGCGAGCGAAATGCCGGCATCCCAGCGCCAGCGCACTTCGAACATCGGCGCGGCACATAGCGCCTGCACCAGCACCGGCCGCACCGTAGTGGAGTTCAGGTAGCGCGCGGCCTCAGCCAGTTCAAAGCTATGGGCGTGCGTCAGCGACAGCACGATGTGATCTTCGGTCGCGGCGGCTTGCAGTTCGAAATTGAAGGTGCGGCAAAACCGCTTGCGCAAGGATAATCCCCAGGCGCGATTCACCCTGCTGCCGAAGGCCGAATGAATCACCAGCTGCATTCCGCCGGATTCGTCGAAGAAGCGTTCGAAGACCACCGTGTCGAAAGTCGGCAGGCAGCCCAAGGCCGCGCGCCCCGCGCTCAAGTATTGAACGATTTGCAGGGCCGCAGTCTCATCGAGCCCCACGGTCTCGATCAGCCACGACATGGCTGCGCCGGATGCACTCTCTCCGGCCTGCGCACTGTTGAGGCGCTTCTCGACTTCCTTTTTAAACCTCGACACGGCCGCCGACAGCTCCTCGGTGCGCCCCGGTGCCTCGCCCAGCCAGAACGGGATGGAAGGCGGCTGGCCGTGCGCGTCCTCGACCCGCACCGTGCCCCGCTCGACCCGCAATATTCGGTACGAGGTATTGCCCAACTGGAATACATCGCCCTGCAAACTCTCGACCGCAAAATCCTCATTGACCGTGCCCACCAGATGGCCTTCCGGCTCCAGCATGACCTTGTAGTCGGCGTTGTCGGGAATGGCCCCGCCGGAAGTGATCGCCGTCAGCCGTGCGCCTTTGCGCGGCCGCAACATCTTGTTGACCGAGTCGTGATGCAGCAGCGCGGCTCGACGTCCGCGACGCGTACTGAACCCTTCCGTCAGCATGCGCACACACGCGTCGAAATCTTCGCGCTTCAACTCGCGGTAAGGATACGCACCGCGCATGATATCGAACAATTCATCCTCACCCCATTCGTGCGCTGCGACCTCGGCAGTGATCTGTTGAGCCAGGACATCGAGAGCATTGGTCGGGATGCTGAGGCGATCCAGTTCACCGCGCCGAACCGCATCGAGCAGCGCCGCGCATTCAACCAGCTCATCGCGGGACAGCGGAAACAGCCGGCCTTTCGAGGTACCGCCCACCGAATGTCCGGCGCGCCCGACGCGCTGCAGAAAGGCGTTGATGGAGCGCGTCGAACCAATCTGGCAGACGAGGTCCACATCGCCGATATCGATGCCGAGTTCGAGCGAGGCGGTCGCGACCAGCACCTTTAATTCGCCGCGCTTTAACCGCTGTTCCGCGTTGAGACGCCGTTCCTTGGACAAGCTGCCATGATGCGCGGCAATATTCTCCTCGCCCAATCGTTCGGACAGGTGCCGGGCCACGCGCTCGGTCATGCGGCGCGTGTTGACGAACACCAGGGTGGTGCGGTGCTCGCGCACCAGCTGCGCCAGCCGATCGTAGACCTGCGTCCACACTTCGCCCGACATCACCGCCTCGAGCGGCGCCGGCGGCAATTCCAGCGCCAGATCGCGATTGCGCGCGTGGCCGCTATCGATGATGGCGCAACTGCCGGAGCTGCTGCCGTTGCCGGCCGCGCCGATCAGGAACCGCGCCACCTCCTCGATGGGATTCTGCGTCGCCGACAATCCCACGCGTATCAATCCCGGACGCGTGAGCGCCTGCAATCTTTCCAGTGAGAGCGCCAAATGCCCACCGCGCTTGTTGCCGGCAATGGCATGAATCTCATCGACGATGACGGTTCGACAGGTCGCGAGCATGTCGCGGCCCGATTGAGAACCCAGCAAAATATACAACGATTCGGGTGTGGTCACGACGATGTGCGGCGCCCTGCGCCGCATGCCCGCACGATCGGACTGCGAGGTGTCGCCTGTGCGCACCATCGCACGAATTGCCACATCGGGCAGCCCCAATGCCGCAAGTTCCTCGCGGATACCCTCGAGTGGCGCATCTAGGTTGCGTTGGATGTCGTTCGACAGGGCCTTCAGCGGCGATACGTAGACAATGCGGGTCTCGTCGGGCAACGGCCCTTCCAACCCCTCCTTGACGAGCTGGTCGATGGCAGCAAGAAAGGCCGCAAAGGTCTTACCGGACCCCGTCGGAGCGGCCACCAGCACATGTTGGCCGGCCATAAGCGCCGGCCACGCATGCTCCTGCGCGGGAGTCGGCGCATCGAAGGTCCGCGAAAACCACGCGGCAACGGCGGGATGGAACGAATCTAGGGCGTTCATGGCATCGGGTGAAACAGGATGAATACATCATAGCCCTCCATGCAGGCCGTCTGCAGACTTTAATTGACATTGCACCATGTGAAACGTCCGATCGGGACATGCGAGGGATTTCTGATTCACCTCGTGCGCGGCCGGCCCGGCGAACCCGCCGGACCAGCGCCCTCTCCTTGACACTAGCCCTGCCTCGGCGACTACTTCGCCTCGGCCAACTTCTTCAAGTTATCCAACCCACCCTGATACACGCCGTTGATCGTGTCCACCGCGGTCTTGTCGTTTTCTTTGTCGCCGGGATTGTCGCCGACGTTCTTGCGCTTGAAGTGACCGCTCCACACGACCTTGGATTTACCCTCACCGGCGGACTTGACCACGAAGGTGGAGGAATAGTCGCTCACCGGCAGCACGCTTTCCACGATGGCGTATTTGAACGTATGGCCTTTCTCATCGAAAGCGAGCAGCTTCTCCTTGATTGTGCCGCCGCCCTTCAGCGTCAGCAGGCGCACGGCGCCGGCGACATTGTTCTTGCCTTCCACGATCTCATCGGAAGCCAGTGCCGGATGCCAGGTGTTCAGTCCGTTGAAGTCCTTGCTCAGATCCCAGACTTTCGCCGCCGGTGCATCGATGGTGATCGTCTTGCTGGTGGTGAGCAGCGGAGCCGCCGCAATGGCGAAGCCGCAGGCCAGCGTGGACACACCCATTACAATTGCCGATTTCATTTTCATTGCCTTGTCCTCGTGAAGAAAAAAATTTCCCATATCAACTAAACCGTTGGCCGCAGCCATCGCGCCGCCAATGGCGGAATGAGCAATAGGCTGACCAACGTAGAAGACACCAAGCCACCGAGAATTACCACTGCCATCGGGCCTTCAATTTCATGCCCGGGTTGATGCAGCTGCATTGCCACCGGCAGCAGCGCCAGCCCCGTGAGCAATGCGGTCAGCAGAACGGGGGTAAGCCGCTCCTCAGCGCCGCGCGACGCGGTGTTAAGGTTCCACGGCTGCGCCTCGACGTGCACCAGATGGTCATAATGAGATACCAGCAGTATGGTGTTGCGCGCCGCCATGCCGAACAGCGCGACAAAACCGACCATCGCCCCCAGGGTAAGGGTGCCTCCGGTCAGTGCCACCGCGACAACACCGCCGATCAGGGTGCTCGGAAGGGACAGCAGCACCAGCAATACATGCCGCGCATGGCCGAATGCGAGCGCCAGCAGCAGCACGATGAGCACGAAAGCGGCGGCCGAGTGCAGCAGCAGTTCGTTCCTGGCGGCGGTCTGCGCTTCAGCAGCTCCGCCGTAGCGCAGAAACACTCCCGTCGGCAGCTGCACCTTGGCGGCAATGGCCTTGCGTGCCGCCAGCGCATACCCGGCCTGATCTGTCCCCTTCGGCGATGCGACCACGATTTGGCGGCGCAGCCCGTCCTGATGATCGATCAGGCTGCGCGCCAAGATGGTAGTGATCTTGGCGACCGTGGACAGCGAAGTCATGGCGCCGTCCCGCCCGCGCAGCAGCAGTGCACCGACGGACTGCGGATCGGCGCCCGCGCGCGCAATGCGCACCACCACCGGCACACTGCGATCCGCCTGATTAAGTTCGGCGGCTACGCTGCCGTGATAGGCGGCGTTGACGGTCTGCAGCACGTCCGCCGCCTGCAGTCCATAGATGGCCATCTGCACCGGCAGCAATTCCACGTGCAGTTCCAACTCGCGCGGCGGCACAATCAGTCGAACGTTGCCGCTGTCGGGCAGATGCTGAAGTACCTCGACAATCTGCGCTCCGACGCGATCGTCGGCATCGAGATCCGAGCCGATCACGCTGATGGAAAACGGCGCGGACTCGCCGGAAAGGGTTTCGCCGATGCGCTCCGCGAGCACCGAATAAATCTCCACGAGTTGATTCGGAAAATCATCGAACACATCGCGGATTGCGGCCTCGATCTCGGCCGCTGTTCGTCCCTGCTGTGGATCGATCTGCACCTCGAACTCGCTTTTGTTCGGCGCATCAGGGTCCTGTCCGTTCTCGGCGCGCCCGATCTGCTCGGCCACGCTCTTGACCCCCGGGATGGCGATGAGCCCCTTGGAGATCAACCCTCCCACGCGCGTGGTCTCAGACAGTGAAATCCCGGGACGCAGCGAAGCGTGCGCAATCAAATAGTTCTCGCGGAAATCGGGCAGCAGGCGCGCGCCCAGCAGGGGCAGGAAAATGATTCCGGCGAGGCCGCTTGCCAGCACGATGGCAATGAGCGCACGCGGCCGCTTGCTCAGCCAGGTAATCGCACTCAATTGCCGGCGTTTCAATCGTTGCAGGAATGCAGCTTCGGACTTCGGTATATGCCGCGCCATCACCAGCGCGCACAGCGCCGGCGTTGCGCTCATCGCAACCAGCAGCGACAAGCCAACGGCGAGCAGGAAGGAAATAGACAATGGCCGAAAGAATGCGCCCTGCAATCCGGACATCATCAGTATGGGAAGAAATGCCACCGCCACGGCTGCGGTCGCATAGAACACCGGCCGCCGCACCTCCAGAGAAGCACCCATAAACAGCTCGCCAATGGCCGCATCCCGCGCGGCGCTGCGTCGCCGGCGCAGAATGTTCTCAACGTCGATGACGGCATCGTCGACGACCACACCGAGCGCGACTACCAGGCCGCCCAAGGTCATAGTGTTGAGTGAGAGCCCCCAGGCTTCGAGAATCCACACTGTCGTCAGCAACGCCAGCGGAATGGCGCTGAAAGAGACCAATGCACCGCGCCAGTCGCGCAGCGTGATCAACAGCAGCGCGACCACGAGCACCGCGCCGATGGCCAGTGAATTGCGCAGCTTCTCGATCGCGCTTTCGATGAAACTGGCCGGCCGAAGCAGCGCCGGATGATAATCCACCCCCTGCTTGGCGAGCGCAGGCACCATGGCATCGAGCCTCTGTTCCAGCGCACGCGTAACTTCGAGCGTGTTCGCGCCGAATTGAGTCGAAGTCTCGATGAGTATGCCCGGCTTGCCGGCAATCAAGGCATCGCCGAAGCGCGGCTCGGCACCTTCGCGCAAGGCCGCGACATCGCCCAATCGCACCGGCGACCCCTCGCGCGTTCCCACCACAGCCTGCGCCAGCGACTCGAGCGTGGCGCCCGGAGCCTGTGCCTGAATCACGATGCGCTGGGTGGGAGTTTCGAAATATCCTCCGCCGATCAAGCCCGTGGCACGCTTGGCAGCTTCCCGCACATCGTCCAAGGTGAGGCCGGCGGCGGCCAGTTTCGCCGGATCGACTTCAATCTGTCGCTCGCGAACTTCGCCGCCGAACAGCTGCGCCTGCGCCACGCCCGGCACGGCGAGAATCTGCGGCTTGACCGTCCACTGCACCACATCGCGCAATTCCACCGGCGAGAGACGATCGCTGGTGTAGCCGAAATGCACCAGGTATTCCATCGAAGAGCTCAGTGGCGACAGCAGCGGAGCGCCCACGCCCTGCGGCAGCATGCCGGCGAATTCGGCCAGGCGCTCGGTGACAACCTGCCGTTGGCGATAGGGATCGCCGCCACGGTCGAACACGACCTGAATGGCAGACAGCCCTTGGCTCGACGTCGACCGCACTGTCTTGACATTCTCGGTGCCGGCCAGCAGTCCCTCCAAAGGCCGAGTGACCAAGGCTTCCACCTGGGTTGCATCCAGTCCAGGCGCCTCGGTCTGCACCAGCACATGCGGCGGTGCAAAATCCGGAAAGACATCGAAGCGCGCCCTGACCAGCGCGGCCAAGCCAAGCACCGCGATCAAGCAGGTGAGCGCCGTGATAATGCGCGGATTGCGCAGGGAAGCGCGAACGATGGCGGCCAGCATAATGGTGTCCTAGTCGTCTTCGTCATGCTGCTCGGTGCCTACGCCCTGCAGCGACCATAGAACACCCGCCCCGTGCACGACGATGTTGTCATCGTCATCGACACCATCGACCAGCCAGCCGTCGCCAAGGGCGAGTAATAAACGCACTTTCACGGCTGCGTACCGCGTGTTTTCAGCCGCGGTCTTCTTGGTCAATTGCTTGTAGACATAGGCTCCATTCTCGTCGTAGAGCAGGGCATCGCGCGGCAGCAGCATTCCGGAGTGCTCGGCCGTCAGCAGCGCCACCGGTATGCGCGCGCCGGGACCCAAACCTGCAGGTGCATTCGGCACTTCGACGAGCAGTCCGGCACTTTGCAATTCGCCGGTTTGCCGAAGTGCTCCGAGGACATGTCCGGGAACCAGAACGCCGTCCACATCTAATAGAGCTTTGCCCGGGTTGGCGCCCAAGGTGTGACGACCCGGCACGTCCGCACGCAGCAGCAAGCTGCGGCCGCTCGCGGAAGCGTCGATTATTTTCTGGCGTGCGCTGGCCGGCAGCGCGGCAAGCGGACCCCAGTGCAAGGCAAAACGCGCTGCCGTGCGCTGCGACTCAGCCTGGGCCTTCGCCTGCTCCGCTTGCGCCGCCTCGATCATCTTGAGCGAGGCTCCGGCGCCGCCTTCGTGCAGTGCGCGCAATCGCGCGAGCTCCGCCGATGCAGAGTGTTCGGCAGCCGCGGCGGCGGTTGCGTCGCCCAAATCGGATATCAGCGCCGTCGAATCCAGCACCAGGCCCATTGCGTCGATACGCTCCGGTGCCTTCGCGGCCAGTGGATGTGCGACGATGATGCCGACCGCACGCTGCTGCTCGCCGTTCAGGCTGGGCTCTGCGGGTTGCCGGCCGGCCACTGCCGCATGGTCATCATCATCGCCATCCGCGAACACGGCCAAGCCGAGCAGTACGCCGCAGGCGAGCGGCAACAGGCGCAACACCCTAGACCTCAAGACCCGGCTCCGGAAACCAGCGACGCCATGGATTGTGCGAGTGCAAGTTCTGGGCCCGACAAAGGCGCGTGCAGCACGTCCTCAAGGTTATTGCGCGACGCCTGCAGTTGGGCGCGCATCTCAAGCACGGCGAGTTCAGCGCGCTTGGTGAGAATTTCCGCGCCGACCTGATCCTGAATGTCGACGGCTCCCAATCGCAGCGACAGATCAGCCGTTTGCTTCTGACGTCGCGCCGCGTCCAGCTGTCGCTCGGCCGCCTCCGCGCCGGCGCGCGCAATATGCTCGGCACGCTCCGCCGCCACGATTTCGCCATAAATGCCCGCTTGCAACGCGAGCATGCGCTGACCGGCGAGTTCACGGCCGGCGCGCGCCTCGGCAATCTCGCCGCGGTTGCGATTCAGCGGCAAGGTGAAGCCCACATCGAAGGGAAACTTGGCGATGCCGTGGTCCCAGTAGTAACCCGGTGAGAGCACGAACTGCGGATACTGGCGGGCGACGGACTGCTGCAGTTTCGCTTCCGCGGCGGAGTACTCACCGATGGCCTGCGCAAGATCTGAGCGCGACAGCAATGCCTGTTCACGCGTCCGGTGCCGCGTGTCTGCGTCCACCGGCGGAGGCTCGCCCCAATCCGGCCATGCGAACGTCACACCGTCCAGCGCCTGCGGCGGCAGGCCCAGCGCTTTGGCTGCGGCGACTTGTGCCGCGTCCACTGCTTCACGTAATTCCGCCGTTTGCTGCTCGACTTGTATTCGCGCCTGCTCACTGATCAAAAGCTCGGTAGGTGCATCCTCGCCCGCCGCGACTCGTTGGCGCACGAGGGCAAGCAACCGGTCTTCGGCGCCGGCAAGTTCAGCGAGCAGAATCAAGCGCCGGCGCGCACTCTCCCAATCGGACAGCGCCGCCGCCAGGGTGCTGCGCACGGCCCAGGCCTGATCCATCAACTGCAAACGTGCATTGCCGGTGTCGAGCCCGGCGATCTCCCGATCCAGGCGGCGGCGTTCGGGCGAGCGCAACAGCCAATTCAAACTCACGCCATACAGCCAGGGATGGGGATCATGCCGCGCATATTCCGATTGCAGCGTCAGATCGGGATTGGGCGCCTGAGCCGCGGTAATTTCGCGCGACAGCGCAACGTCCACCTCGGCCCTCGCAACCGCCAGCTGCGGATTCTGGGTGAATGCCACCGCCAGCAATTCGGCACGATCCCACTCGCGCGGCGGCCACGCCGTCGCCGACTGGGGCATGAGGCGCGCGAGCTTGTCGTGCAGGGGCACGTCGCTGAGCCTGCGCGCCGCGAACGCATCTGCACTGTGCGCAGGCGGCAACGGCGCCGCCTGATAGTGGGCGCAGCCCGCGAATACTCCCAACACGGAATAAAGCACGGCGCAGCGGCATACGCGCGCGCGCGGCGCAGCGGATTTTTCACTCGATAACAGCAAGGAATACTTCCCCTTTTCAGGATGATACTCGCCCGATCACCCACAGAAAACCAGTGTTTCAGAAGTGAAACAGTTGTATTCACGGTGAGTCGTTGGTGGAATACAGGCATGTTCCGGACACCGCCCGTCATACGCCGCTTGCTGCTGCTGCTGATCTTAGGATCGGCTGTGGGCGACTGCCTTGCGCAGACCGCGCCGACGGTTGCCGGTGACGGCGCCGGCATCTGGAAGGCCGCCGTGCCGCCGAGGCCGATGCAGGGCGAATTCGATAGCCTCGACCCTATTGGCGTCGCGGCAGGAGCACGAATCAAGGCAGACTGCTCTCTCAATTGGATCGATCCGGATGACGGCAAACGCTATTGCTTCTCGAGCGGCACCTCACTGGAATTTTTCCTCGACAAGCCTCATGCCAGCATTGAGCGTGCGCGTCAGGGCTGGAAGAGGCTTACGACGTCACAGTAGCGGCGAACGAGACCTTTACTATGTGCCGGTACCAGTTCTCCGCGCTGCGCACTTCCTCACGCGGCGTCGCGGGCCTTGCTTCCTCTCCCTGCAATTGGCGTATCGCGCCGCCGGCCACGTCGAAACGGCCGTGGATCGACAACGCACTGCCGGGCTCCAGCAGGCTGTAGCACACGCTCTCGAAACGCGGCGCGGGAGGCTCGCGTCCCGCGAGCGAGGCGACGATGGCGAGCGCGCACTGTCTAGCCTGCGCGTTCGCTGCGGATGCAGACTTCGGCATGGGATCCGCAATGCAGGCATCGCCAATCACATGCACATCCTCGATTAATTGAGACTCGAAGCTCAGCGGCTTGACCGGACACCACCCATGATCGGAGGCGAGGCCGGCCTGCGGGGCCAGCAAGCCCGGTGCCTGCGGCGGTATGACGTTGGCCACGTCGACCCGCTGTTTGCCAAGCGCGGTATACAACGTCATTTCCGTGGGCGCCACCCGCATCACGACTCCATCCTCGGTCATTGGAATCCACTCGATCATTCCCGGATACAGGGAATGCCAGGCTTCGGTAAATGCGTCCTGTCTGGGAAAGTGATTATTGCCGTCGAAGATCAGCACTTTGGCGCGCGGTTTGTTCGCCTTCAAAAAGCCCGCGATGAGACTGGCACGCTCGAACGGCGCGGGAGGACAGCGCATGGGCCCGGTCGGTACGCTGATCGCCACCACTCCACCATCGCGGATCTCGCGCAGCTGCGCCGCCAGGATCTGAGTCTGTGCCCCTGCAACCCAAGCGTGCGGCATGGCGAGTGACGCGGCCTCGTCATAGCCCTGCGGGGTTCCCCATAGAAAGCGAATTCCGGGCGCCATGACCAGACGGTCGTATGCGAGAACCGCGCCTGCGCCGAGCCGCGCGCGGCGCCGCTGCGTGTCGATGGCAATGACTCGATCGCGGGCATAGATGACCCCGGCGCGCTCGAGGCCGCGGCGCGAAACGGTAATGGAGTGAAAATTGCGCAATCCCACCAACGCCGCATTGCTCATGGGACAGGTGATGTAGCGATCGTCCGGGTCGACCAACATAACCTCGAAGGCAGGATTCAAATGGCGCAATGACAGCGCGCAGGCTGCGCCGGCGAATCCGCCGCCGACGATCACGATCTTGGCCTTGCGCTGTCCTCGTGTTGCTGGCTCGTCCGCCGGCTGCGCGCGGACGAGCCGCGTAATGCTGCCTCCGGCCGCGCCCACCGTCAGCTGCAGAAATATCCGGCGGCTTATTCCCATTCCAACTCCTGGATCACGCGCATCACATTGTGCGGGTGTACCGAGTCCCACAGCAGCCAATGCGGTTTCTGCGCCGCGGCCACATGTTCGATCGCATCTTGCGGCGACTTGCCGCGGGAGAGTTCGTCGCGAACCCCTGCGGTCAAGGCCTGCAGGTAGCGGCGCTCGGGAACAAGTGCCGCCGCCACAGCGCGCGTGATCGGCCCGTGACCCGGCACCGCCAGCCTGACCCGCATGCGCGCGAGTTCATCGAGCACTTTGAGCCAGCCCTTGACGCTGCCGTCCACTGCGGGCAGGCGCTCGCGAAACAACAGATCGCCAGTCCACAGGGTCCCGGTCTGTCCATCGTAGACCGTAAGATCGCAGTCGCTGTGCGCCGTCGGCCAGGCGCGCAGCGCCAACTGCCGCCCCCCCAGATCCAGGGTGAGTTCGTTCTCCACCACTCGATCCGGCGCGATGATCTGATCCGCGCCCGGCGGTGAGTCTAGATCGCCGCCGTAGTGCGCCAGGAAGAATTCCGTGCTGCGCGCCATCGCCTGGGTCAGCGCTGTATGGCCGACGAAGCTTGGCTGGTCGCTCTTGAAGGCGGCATTGCCGAGCACGTGATCGACGTGTACATGGGTATTGATCACATAGCAGACCGGCAGGGCCGTGTGCTGCGCAACCGCGGCGCGCAACTCCCGGCCGATGCGCATCGACCCGCCGGTATCGATGACTGCAACGCATTTCCTGCCGACGATGAAACCGATATTGGCAATATCGTCATGCCCGGGCACGTCGAGCGCCAGCTGCCGTCCGCGGTGCACGAATATCCCTGGGCTGGGCTCGCTCAAATTGAAGCCGTAGCCGGCATTCGCGGCACACACCATGAGGCAAGCAAACAGCCGTAGGGCGATGCGCGACTCAGCGGCTCCCATTGGACGCGGTGTAGTGTGCCTGTGTTTCCGAATCCACGGCATCGACTCTGATGGGCATGGCAATAGGCCGGTCGGACGTGATTCTCAGCGCCGGATTCTCACTGATCGATATGCCCGTATCCACATCGAGCAAGACGTTGGGGCCGGCATTGACGCGGATATGCGATATGTAGTGAGCCGGAATGGGATCCCCGCTACGCGGGTCAATCTGAAAGCCCGACGCGTTGGGATGCCTGATGGCCACCTGCAACGACTTTGAATCTGCACTCGGCCGCACACGAACTTCTCCGAGTACGCCTGCCGCTGCCGCACTGGGCGGCGCCGAACAGCCGCCGCTCGCCTTCACCCAGCCGCTGCGCATTTCCAGGCCGCCGTCGGCCGTTTCAGCGATGGCGCGCACCGAAGTGAATCGATCGACGCGCACGCGCATATTAATCTCAGTCACCGGCGCGCTGGGAAAGTCGAAGGTGGCGACCAGCGGCGAGGGATTGTTGTCGATGAACACCCGCACCCGCTTGATGCGGCGATGATCGTCGTCGGCGAAGCGCAGAGTCAGCGGGGTGGCCGCCGGATCCGGTGTATTGGCCGGCACTTCCAAACTCATATAGGCCTCGTCGACCTCGCCCATGATCCTGTCGCCGTAGTACTTGGTGCGCAGTAATTGCCAGGCGCTGCCCGATGGTTGCGTTGCTTCCTCGAGCGCCTGCACCGGCGGCGCGGCAAGCAGCACCGCGGCCAAGCAAGACGCGGCGGCAATGCAAACCTGGATGGCACGAATCGACACGTAGACAGTGTGGCACAACTCAAGAAAAATCGGCGGCGCATCGCTGCGCCGCCGATTTGACCCACGTGGCCTAAGGGGGTCTTAGATCAGAAGAAGAATATGCCTCCCAGCGCGACATCTTTCTGATGCGCCGAATTGCCATTATCGGCGTCCGCCTTGGTGTCGGTGTATTCGCCCACCAGCGTCACGCTCTTCGTCAGGCTGTAGTACAGACCGACAACAGCAGACTTGTTGCGCCTGACCAGATCGGGCACGAACAGCCGATCCGCGTTGTCGGCGACCTTGAGGTCCGAGATGCCATAGCTCAAACCCAGCTTCAATTGGTCGAACTTATACGTCGCCTGTATGTAGCCGCCGTCGGAATCGCGCTTCTGGCCGGTTGCGGAGGTGGCCAGGAGGTACAAGCCCGTGGTGCCGACTCCCTTGCCGCTGTATCCATACAACACGCCTTCGAAGCCCGCGACGCCGATCTTGACGCCACCGTCGAAAGCCGTGCCGGTGTAGCCATCAGCTTGGCCTGGCGCGACGACGGCCCCAGAGCTGAGCCTCAACGTCTGGCTGACCACGTCAAACCAAACCTTGCCGGTCACCGAGTCGGTCTTCGGATCTCCCCAAGCGTAGCCTAGGCCGGCTTGGATCTGCGGCGAGTTGTGCGCCGCATAGCCGGTGCCATCCAATGGATCCAGCGGCTGAAACACACCGATCGATCCGGTAAATCCACTGAAGCTCGGTGTGGTGTAGGTGATCTGCGGTTCCCAGTCGGTGTAGATGTAGCCGATGCCGATGCGGCCCAAGCTGGTATTGCTCGGCGCCGCATTGCCCGATGCGGTACCGACCCCAAGCAGGGTCATGTCATCCAGAATGGCATCCTTGCCGAACAGCCCGATGTCGCGGCCCAACTTCACGGTGCCCCAGCTCGCATCGCCGAAGGTAAAGAACGCCTGACGTGCGTCGATGCCGGGCGACTGTAATGCAGACGGGTTGCCTGCGCCGTTGGCGGCGCCTCCCAGGGAGCTGTTGATGCCCGGATAAAATCCGATGGTGACACCGACGTCGAAGTTTGCCTGGCGCGACGTTGCGCTGAACACCAGCGCAGCGGGCAGCAGGCCGTTGCGTACGGATGACGAATGATCGCCGGTGCAAGCGAGGCCGCCGGTCACGCTCGAGGTCGAACTCGGGTCGTCACAGCTGGCACTCACATAAAAGGCATTCACATTGCCGGAAAAATCTATCTTCCAGTCGCCGGCCTGAACGTCGATTCCCGCCAGTGCACGGGTCATCGGAACCAACCAAATCGCGGCGCCCGCTGCGATAACAAGCTTGGTACGCTTATTCATGAAAACTCCCTCCGTTTCGAGCTCTTTGTCGTGACGTTGAAGGCTGCAGCGCCATCGCCGCAACCGACCGCAGCTTTACCCGCAGTCGCCGAACGCCACCTGGCGCCGGCGAAGCTTGGGTAGATTATCTGCAAGAGGCGTACCAATGGAGCAACCGACGAGGATTGCGAAGGCAACCGGGAATGCTCTTTGGCTGGGGGACGCCGCTCCTAAGGATCCAAGAAACTCGCTACAAATGGCGCATTTGGCTACCGCGCCCGAGCCCGGCCCTTGCATTTGCTGGGTGCGATCCATGTGTGGTTTTAGAGCAAATGATAGGCCGTGTGCGCGACGGCGGGCGGTGCATCACTGTCACATCTGAGCATCAGATTTGTCGCATTCTGTGTTGGATTAGATACAAGCGACCCGAACAGGGGCCGTCTGCCCACAGGCTCCCGCTGCTACATTTTTGAAGCACAAAGTGTGGCGGATCAGAAACACCCGGCGCTAGGGGCGAAGCCCGGGGTTATGTCTTACATCGCAAGTGGTTGATGGATCAGCGTTATATGTTTGCAAACGTAGGCTGGCACGCTTGCTGCTTGTCGGTGAACACACGGCGCGCGCCGAGAGCGCGCCCGCATGAGGAGATTCAATGAAGACCCGAGCGGCTGTTGCGTTCGAAGCCGATAAACCGCTGAGCATCGAGGAAGTCGATCTGGCGGGACCCAACGCCGGAGAGGTGTTGGTGCGCATTATTGCGACCGGCGTGTGCCATACAGATGCCTTTACGCTATCAGGCGCCGACCCGGAAGGAATGTTCCCGGTGATTTTGGGACACGAAGGCGGCGGCATCGTCGAAGAAGTCGGCGCCGGTGTGACCAGCGTCAAGCCCGGCGATCACGTGATCCCGCTTTATACCCCGGAGTGCGGCACCTGCGAGTACTGCCTGTCGGGCAAGACCAACCTTTGTCAGCGAATCCGTGTGACCCAGGGCAAGGGCGTGATGCCGGACGGCACGTCGCGCTTTTCGTTCAAGGGCAAGCCAATCCTGCACTACATGGGTACCAGCACGTTCTCGGAATACACTGTGCTGCCGGAGATTTCGGTGGCCAAGATCAACCCCAAAGCGCCGCTCGACAAGGTATGCCTGTTGGGCTGCGGCATCACCACCGGCATCGGCGCGGTGCTGAATACGGCGAAAGTAACCCCGGGTTCGACGGTTGCGGTGTTTGGCCTCGGCGGCATTGGATTATCCGTGGTGCAAGGGGCGGTGATGGCCAAGGCCTCGCGCATCATCGCTGTCGACTTAAACCCCAGCAAATGGACCATGGCGAAGTCGCTCGGTGCAACGGACTATGTCAATCCGAAGGACTATGACAAGCCGATTCAGCAAGTCATCGTCGACATGACCAATGGCGGTGTCGACTACTCATTCGAATGCATCGGCAATGTTCACGTGATGCGCTCGGCGCTCGAGTGTTGCCACAAGGGATGGGGCGAATCGGTTATCATCGGCGTCGCCGGAGCGGGCCAGGAAATATCCACTCGTCCGTTCCAGTTGGTTACCGGGCGCGTATGGCGCGGTTCGGCATTCGGCGGCGTCAAAGGCCGTTCGCAACTGCCGGGCTATGTGGACCGGTACCTCGCGGGCGAGATCAAGATCGATGAAATGATCAGCGAAGTGCTGCCATTGGAAAAAATCAATGACGCATTCGAGATGATGCATGCGGGTAAGGTGATCCGTTCGGTGATCAAGTACTGAACGGACTGTGATAACTAGTGGGAGGAAGAATCATGGCAGTTTCAATTCATCCGTCGGTCGACAACGGTGTCAAGCAGGGATCGAAGGATTTCGCGGGGGGCACGCTGACCTGCAAGTGCACGGACAGGCCCGTCAAGGTGTCGATCGGCGCGCAGGTCGCGCACAACCATGTCTGCGGCTGTACCCAGTGCTGGAGACCGAAGGGCGTGTTGTTCTCCATGGTCGCAGTCGTGTCGAAAGACAAGGTGAAGGTCACGCAAAACGGCGATAAGTTGGCGATCGTCGATCCTTCCAAGACCATTCAGCGTCATGCATGCAAAGTGTGCGGCACGCACCTGTTCGGCCGCATCGAGAACAACAAGCACGCATTTTACGGCCTCGATTTCGTGCACCCCGAATTGTCGACGGAGGCGGGCTGGGCGGCGCCGGAATTTGCGGCGTTTGTCTCCTCGATCATCGAGGCGGGCGCGGATCCGGCGAATATGGGCGCGGTGCGCGCGCGGCTCAAGGAGCTGGGCTTGGAGCCCTACGATTGCTTGAGTGCGCCTCTGATGGATGCGCTTGCAACGCACGCAGCCAAGCTCTCGGGAGTCTTGAAGTCTTAAGTTGGCGATTCCTTGCGGAAGGTAGCGCGGCGCCGCCCATGCGGCGCCGCGCTACTGCTCAAGAACGATATTGTGCTTGTGAATCTTCCGATACAGCGTATTGCGGCTTATTCCCAGCGCCTGAGCGGTACGGCTGATATTCCAATGCATCCTTTCGAGTTCCCGCAGCAGCGCGGCACACTCGGCGTCGCGTAGTGCTGCCGACGGCAGGTTCATGGTCGCGGCAGCGGTATCGGAATTTCCCATGGCAAGCGTCGGTGAGAGCGCGCGCGTGTCCGTATGCAGTATCTCCTGCGGCAGGTTCGACATCCGGATGATGCCGTCGCGGCACAGCGCCGAGGCGGTCCGCAATGCATTGCGCAGCTGGCGGATATTTCCAGGCCAGGAGTAATCCAGCAATTTGTGAAACGCGTCTTCGGCGATCTCGATCGACTCCTGATCCGCGTTCTCTTCCTGCAGCAAGGTACGGATCAAATCCGCCTTGTCGCCGCGATCGCGCAGCAGCGGCAGGTGCAGCGTAATCCCGTTGAGGCGGTAGTACAGATCCTCGCGGAACTCGCCGTCCTGAATCATCTGGCGAATGTCCCGGTGCGTGGCGCTGATGACATGCAATGACACCGCAATGGCTTGGTCGCTGCCGAGCGGAACGACTTCGCGCTCCTCGATCACTCGCAACAGGCGGGTCTGCAGCATCAGGGGCATGTCGCCGATTTCGTCGAGAAACAACGTGCCGCCGTTGGATTGCAGAATCTTGCCGACCCGGCCTTCCTTCACCGCACCGGTGAACGCACCGCGCGTGTAGCCGAACAGCTCGCTCTCGATCAGGCTCTCAGGGATTGCCGCACAATTGACGGTCACGAACGCCTTGTCCGACCAAAGCCCGCTGTGATGCAGCGCTTTGGCGAAGGCCTCCTTACCCGTGCCGGTGGCGCCTTGCAGAAGGATGGGCACCTGCTTTGCGAACAGCTGCCTGCCGAAGGTGAGGTTCTTGCGCATTTGCGCGTCCTCGCCGACGTGGTGCTGTCCGCGCCCGAGCTGAATACTTTCAGGCGTACCCACAGCGTGGCTGGGCCCAGCCAGCTCCAGCGTGCGGGTCGCGGGACGCAGCGGCGCCCTGGCAATCGCAAAGAAGCGCCGGCCATGCGCCAAATCGCGCACCGGCCAAATCGTGCTGGGTTCGAATTGCGCCCGCCGCTCGAGCGTTGCGAAATCGAACTGGAAGAACTTTTCGATAGGTTCGCCGACCAGCAACTTGCGCGTCGAACAGCCGAGCTGCAGCAACGCGCTTTCGTTGACAGCCATGATGTTGCCCGCTCCATCCATGGCGACCAACGCCTCGTGCAACAGGCCGACGAATTCGGGCCGGCTATGAAAGCGCAGGATCCAACACTGGCTGAACTCGTTCAGAAAATTCCACCGCGATATCAGATGCGCCGACATGTTGACCAGTGCCATGGTATGGCGCTGAATCAAGCGGCTGTCGCTGGAGTTGGCCGTGGACGCATCCAGCACCGCGATAATCGAGCCGTGCGGATCTAAAATCGGCGCTCCCGAGCAGGACAGCGAAAGATTGTAGCCGCGGAAGTGCTCCTCCCGATGGACGGTGACGGGGCAGCCCTCCGCCAGGCAGGTGCCTATACCGTTGGTCCCTTCGTGGCGTTCGTCCCATAGCGCGCCCAGCGTCAGGCCGGCCTGACGGAATTCGCGCTGCAGGGCGGGATCGGTGATGGTGGTCAGCACCACCCCTTGAGTGTCCGACAGGATTACGGCGAATCCCGATCCTGCTATCTGCTCGTACAGACTCTCCATCTCGGCCCGTGCGACCGGGAGCAGTTCCCCCATGCGCTGCTGCAATTCCTTGAGCGACTGGGAGTTCAGCACGGTATTTTGTCGCGGTGCCGATGGCTCGATGCGATATTCACGCAGACATCGATACCAGGAGCGCGTGACATGCGGCTCGATGCCGGCAGGCTGCAACCCGTTCTGGACGACGTGAAGAATACGCGACGCGTGACTCGTAGCGAGATTCAGGTTCGTCATGACTTCCCCCGTCTTATTGCGTGTCCCTGCTTTCGACCTTTATCTGTTGCCAATAGACAACACACGCTGCGCTCCCACGCAAAGGTCCAGCCACCCCGCGAAAGGGTGGCCTCTTTGCGCGGCCGGCGCAATCTGCACTGCAACATTTTACTGCGGGTCGGGCGGAGCGCCGTACTTATATGCGGGGTCGCCGCTGTACTTGGAGCGGACGAAGGTCAGTATTTTCCAAAGATCATCGGCACTCTTGATGATGGTGCCGAAGGGTGGCATCGGCCCGACGACGTTCTCGCGGCCCGTGCGGGTGTAACCCGCTTTTTGCAGTTCGTCGCTGCCGAGGGTGACCAACCTGAACAGCGTGTCGTCATCGCCGCCGTACACCCAGGTGTCGTTGGTCAGCGCGGGACACATACCGCCGCCGCCGCCGCCGCCATGGCAGCCGCTGCAGGAATAGCTCTGCAGGAACTTGCCGCCCTCCGCGACCACATCGGCCTGAGTGTCCTTGTAGGGATTGGCCATTTTTCCTTTAGGCGTATTCTTCACCAAATCCGCCGGCAAGATTTTGGTGTAGTCGACCGCCGCGGGCGCAGCATCCGCCCATACTCTGCCGAGGGTGCAAAGCGTGACCACGGCTGCAAACAGCGCGACGATCCCTATCATCAAAACTCCTCTTCTCACTGCAACTCTCCTTTGATCGTTACTTTATTTTCGCTCAGCCGTGCGAAGCTTTCGGGCGGTTCAACCGGATTTGTTGACGGCGTTTTGCGCGGCATCCTGTAGAATTTTGACGACGGCATCGTTGTTGTTGGCCTGGGCGATGGATAGCGCCGTGCGGCCGTCCTCGCTGTGTGCATTGACATCGGCGCCTGATTTAAGCAGCAAGCCCGCCACGCCGGAGCGGTTGCCGGCCGCGGCGATCATCAACGCGGTAACGCCCCCGGCATTCGCTGCGTTTACTTTCGCGCCGTGTTCGATCAACGAGCCCGCCAGCTCGCTCGAACCCGAGAGCGATGCCAGCATCAACGGCGTATAGCCGCCCTTGGCCACGGGTGCATTGACGTCGGCACCGGCCGCGATCAGAGCCTGCGCAGCCTTTGCCTTGCCGTTCTGCGCCGCGATGGCTAATGGGGTAAGCCCGTCGTGATCCGTCGAATCCAGCTTTGCGCCGTGCGCCAGCAGCATCGTGGCCAGCGCCGGGTCATCACCCCAGGCGGCATACATCAGCGGCGTCCAACCGGTTCGATCGGAGATGTTCGTATTCGCCTTGTGCTCGACCAGATAGGTCGCCACGGCCTTGAATCCGTTGCGCGACGCATTGATCAGCGCGGGGTAACCCTCACCGTCAACCGCCTCGACATGCCCGCCATGGCCCAGCAGGTAACGCACGCGATCAAGATCGTTCGCCACGATGGCGTTGTTCAATTCGTCGTCGGGATTTGCGCCCTGAGCCAACCATTTCTTGAGGTCCGCCATTCGCGCGGCCCGTGCCTTCGCGTCGAGCCTCGCAGCCGCCGCGGCTGCCGCAGTCTGCACCTCGGGTGTATCCGGCCGGTAGTGCCCATGTGAGGGCAGATTCCCGGAAACCGTGCACTCCTCGCACTTCACCAGCGGCACACCGAAATCCTCCAGAATTTTCTTGATCTCGTCCTTATGTTCGGCGACCGCTGTCTCGATCGCGGCCTTGATATCGGGCCGGCCTCTTGGCACGGCGAGCGCCATGTCGAACTCCATGGGAACCTTGTCCTCCCACAAGTTCACGGGTTGAATGATTAGCGGGGCATGCAGCATGGTCTTGTAGTATCCGGCCATGGGGCCCCAGGCCGCGGCGACATCGAGCCCACCGTCAATGACCTGCTGCACCTGGTATGAGGGTTGATTGTCCAGAACGATATCGGCGTTGTGACTCAGGTAATGAATCACGGTATTAGAGTAGACATGGTGATCGGCCAGCGCTTGACGAATGGCAGAGACCTGAAAGACGCCGACGCGCAACTTCTTGAGTGCCGGATCGTCCAGGCTCTTGATGTTGATGCCCTTGTCGTTGCGATAGGCCAACACGAAGGTCGAGCGGTACAAGGGTGCCAGGACTACCGCGCCTTCCGTGTCCGTCGCCATGTCCATCCACAGATCGCAGTTGCCTTCGGCGAGCGTGGTGCGCATCAGTCCGCGCTCGATGGAGGGCCGCCAGTAGTACTGCACTCCGGTCCTCAAGGCCGCGCCGATTACCTGGGCAATTTTGTTCTCGAATCCCTCGCCCTTCTGGCTGGACAGAGGCATGTTGCCCGGATCTGCACACACGGTCAGCGACTTCAGGTCGGCGCCGAGGGCTGCCCCGCCGACGGCCAGCAACATCGCTGCCGACACGATTCGCCGCATACCTCGCAAAGCTTTGTTGTTCAATGCCATCTCCTTGGGAGCGCGCCATCTGAGGGCCGTCTCTCATTGGACTTGGGGCCGCAATGAAGGTTGCACGTCCCCAGATAAGAAAAGCCCGGTGACTCACGTCACCGGGCAATTCCTCAATACCAAACTCGAATCAAATCTCGACTATTCGCCCAACCGGAACGTATATAGCGTTCCACCCTGAGGAATCGAGGCGAGATTCGCGGCCTTGGTCATCGCCGTCGCACCGATGGCGCCGAACTTGTCGTTCAGGTCCAAGCCCGCCGTGACCGGCAGGCCGATCCAACCGCCGATGCCCGACCATACAGACACATACTGCTTGCCCTTCACGGAATACGTCATGGGATTGCCGATGATGCCGGAGCCCAGCTTCTTCGACCACAGCACCTTGCCGGTGTTGCGATCCACGGCGCGGAAATCGCCGCCCAAGCTGCCGTAGAAAGCCAAGCCGCCGCCGGTAACCAGTGCGCCGCCCCAGTTCGGGAACGAATCCGGGATTTCCCACTCAGTCTTGCCGGTCACCACGTTGAATTTCTTGAACTTGCCCGTGATCCCCGGCTTCTCCGGATACATGTACACGTTCGCGAACACGTACACCGTGCCCTGGGTGGTATGCGAGCGTTGCTGCGGCTCGAGTTCCATGCACCAGTTGTTGGTGGGCACATAGAAATTCTCCGGATCATTCGGGTCCACCGCCACCGGCTGCTGGTCCTTGCCGCCCATTGCGGACGGACAAACTTGGGTGTTGTGACCCACCAGCAGCGGCGAATGCTCCGCCACCTTGACCGGCCGGCCCGTCTTCATGTCGATTTTTTCGGCCCAATTCACCGTGACATACTTGTGAGCGCGCAGCAGGCTGCCGTCGGTACGGTCGAGAACATAGGCGAAGCCGTTGCGGTCGAAGTGCACCAAGCACTTGTGCATCTTGCCGTCCACATTCATGTCGACCAAGACCACCTCGTTGACGCCGTCATAGTCCCATTGATCGAACGGCGTCATTTGATAGACCCATTCGGCTTCGCCGGTATCCACATTGCGCGCGAAGATGCTCATGGACCATTTGTTGTCGTACTTGCCGCTGTTGCAATTCTCCTGCGTCAGGGGTTCGGCGCAACGGAACTGCGGGGACCACAGGCCGGGGTTGCCCGTGCCGTAATAGACCATATGCAGCGCCGGATCGTAGGCATACCAGCCCCACGCCGCGCCGCCGCCGCGCTTCCACTCATCGCCCACGTAGGTGTTGATGCCCAAATCCTTGCCGGCGGTGCCGTATTCAGGATGCTTCTTGTTGGTGTTCTTGGTCAGACACACGTCGGCATCGCTGCCGGTGGAATGACACTCCCACACTTTTTTCCCGTCCGCCAAATTATAGGCCGTAACCCTTCCGCGAGCCGCAAATTCATCGCCGCCGAAGCCGATGATGACTTTGTCGTTGGCGATGATCGGCGCCGGCGTAATGGTCTCGCCGTGAGCCGGGTAGGCATGCTTGACCACCCAAACTTCCTTGCCGGTCGCGGCATCCAGCGCGATGACGTAGCCGTCCAACGTGCCGAATACCACCTTGCCCTCGGCGTACGACATGCCGCGATTGACGGTGTCGCAACAGGCCCGAGGCACGGCTGATTCGTCGCGCCCGCTGGTCTTGGTGTAGTGCCAGACCTGCGTCGGATGGTCCGGGTCAGTCAGGTCGAGCGCTTGAATGATGTTCGGCCAGCCGCTCGAAATGAACATCATCGGCTTGCCGCCGACATCTTCAATGACCAAGGGCTGTCCTTCATGACCGCGCAAGGTACCGCTCGATTGGGCCCAAATCATGTTGAGGCCCTTGACGTTGCTCGCGTTGATTTCTTTCAGTGAACTGTAGCGGTTCTGATTCAAATCACCGGCGGGAGCGCCCCACTGATTAGGATCTTTGAATCGCTGGAACTGCTCCGTATCGGAACCCGCCATCGCGGCACCACAGGTCGTGACAAGCGCTGCAACGGCATAAATTATCTTGACCTGACGTTTTGACGTAAGCCATTTCATCGAAATTCTCCTGCTGCGTGGGATCTCTGCCAATCGCCGCTGCTGTCGCAAACGGCGTGCACACAGTCTTGAATCCTGGGTGCCGTGCTGATGATTCGTAGATCGTTGTTAGTCTTTACTGCCAAAACTCCCTCCTTACCGATGCTTACCTATTGTTCATATTTGTCCGGCCGCAATCCTGTCGCGACCAGTCTGATCCCAATGAGATGGTAAGTCAGCGATAGGCACCACCGCCTTGGGCCGCCATCTTCTAATAGCAATGCCTATGCCATCCACCGCAATTGTAAAAATAAAATAGGTCTAGATGAGAAATCGTTCCAAATCAGTTATTTACAATTTCCCACGGAAGAGTTTGCAGCGCATCGCGGGGCGAACTGTGTCATACGCGTGACAGTGGAGCAGTCGCGATTGCGTCGTTAGTGAGGCGCAGCGCCGCATTTTAATTTTCTTTCGCTGTCGTATCTTATGGGCATGCCCACCTTAAGCGAAGTTGCTTGTGCACTGTGCTTGGCGCTGCTGCCGGTGTCGACCATGGCCGGCGCACCGACCGAGCCGCCGCAAGTGCTGTTCCAAAATTTATTTGTCGCCGTGCAAAGCGCGCAAGTCTTTACCGACAGCAAGGCATTTCCCGATGCCGTGCCGGATGCGCCGCCGGCGGACATTTTGCGGCAATATCACGCCGCGAGGCCCGACTCGCCGGCGTCGCTCAAGCAATTCGTCGAAGCACATTTCGCCCTGCCCGCGGAGGTCTCCGGTGCGCCCTCGGCGCCCGACCGGACATCCATCGCGGCGCACATCGACCGCCTATGGGATTCGCTGACGCGCAGCTCCCGCACGGTGCCACCCTATTCCTCACTATTGGCACTGCCCGAACCTTATGTGGTTCCGGGCGGCCGTTTCCGTGAATTATATTACTGGGATTCGTACTTCACCATGTTGGGTCTGGCGCAGAGCGGCCGCCGCGACCTGGTGGCCGATATGATCCGGAACTTCGCCTTTCTAATCGACGCCTTCGGTCACGTGCCGAACGGCGCGCGTACCTATTATCTCAGCCGCTCGCAACCGCCGTTCTTTTTCGCGATGGTCGCGCTCGGCTCGCCGGAAGACCCCGCAGCCGCGTTCGCCACGTACTTGCCGCAGCTGCGCCGCGAACATGCATTTTGGATGCAGGGCGAGCGCGGCCTGAAACCTCGGGCCTCACATCGACGCGCGGTCGCCTTGCCCGACGGCTCAGTGCTTAACCGCTATTGGGACGATACGGATACGCCACGCGACGAGTCCTACCGTGAGGACATGGAACTTGCGCGCTCGAGCCACCGTGCGGCGCCTGCATTGTTTCGCAACATTCGTGCCGCGGCAGAAAGCGGCTGGGATTTCAGCTCACGCTGGTTCGGCGATGGACATTCGCGCGCCACCATGGATACCACGGAAATCCTGCCCGTCGATCTTAATAGTCTGCTGTTTGGATTGGAAAATGCCATCCGCGCCGGCTGCAGCCGCGTCGGAGATCGACCCTGTGCGCTCGAATTTGAGCGCCGCGCGACCGCGCGCCGCCGGGCGGTCGACCGCTATCTGTGGGATACGAGCAGGGGCGCCTATCTTGATTATCGGTGGACTCGGGACACCGGCATGCCGCGGCTGTCGGCGGCGACGCTGTACCCGCTGTTCGTGTCCATGGCGTCGAAGCCGCAAGCCGCCGCCGTCGCGAACATCGCCGCTCGCGAATTGCTCAAGGCCGGCGGCCTTGTGACCAGCACAGTCAATACCGGACAACAATGGGACGCGCCGAACGGCTGGGCGCCCCTGCAATGGATGGCCATCTCGGGATTGCGTGACTATGGCGAAACGTCCCTCGCCGCGCTCATCGCCTGCCGCTGGATGGCGATCGTCAACGACGTCTATCGGCAGAGCGGCAAGCTGGTCGAGAAATACGATGTCGTCGACACCGGGCGCAGCGGCGGCGGCGGCGAATACCCTCTACAGGATGGGTTTGGCTGGACCAATGGCGTGATGCGCAAGCTGATCGCGCTCTACCCTAAGGAGGCGGAAATTTCGACCCCGGCGCAATGCCCGCTGAATTAACAGTTGTGGCAGAAATGACACATTGAAGAAAGCCGCATGCCCGCGTCGATTTACCCGCAGGAATGGCGTCCAGGGTCAATAAGTTGAAGCTCGGAGTTAGATATTCACTGCACCCTTCCCGTGGGCTCCGAGAAGATCTATTGTGGCGACCAGTCCACAGGGTGTGGGTAGCGCGGCACATCGTATGCCGCGCGTACCTCAGAAATTTCGCTCAAGGGGGAGCTATGACAAATCGAATTGTGCTTATGCGAGGGGGCTTTGCGCTGCTATCCGCCGTCTCCGGTGCCCTCGTCGCCGGTTCTGCTGCGGCGCAAACGGCTTCAACTCAGCCGATATTGACGGAAATCATCGTCACCGCGCAGAAGCGCGAACAGAACATCCAGGATGTTCCCATCGCCGTCATCGCCTTGTCAGGCCAGCAACTGAAGGATGGTGGTGTCACCGACATCAAGACTCTCCAGGCCCTGACCCCGAGCCTCACCGTCACCTCGACTACTTCGGAGAATGTCACGACCGCCCGCATCCGCGGCATCGGCACGGTCGGTGACAATCCAGGGTTGGAATCCTCGGTCGGCATTGTGATCGACGGCGTCTATCGACCCCGCAACGGCGTCGGTTTCGGCAACCTCGGGGAGATCGAACAGATCGAAATATTGGAAGGTCCGCAGGGCGAGTTGTTCGGTAAGAACAACGATGCCGGCGTCATCAGCATCACCACCAAGCGGCCGTCGACGACCTTCGGCGTCACTGGAGAGATTACCGGCGGAAATTACAACGATCGCGAGGTGAATGCTTCGGTGACCGGTCCGCTCGGCGATATGGCCGCGGCGCGTTTCTACGCCGGGTATCAGAAGCGAGACGGGTTCCTGAACGTCAACACAGGTCTTGGCCCGAACACCAACGATCAGACCGACGACCGCAACATGTACACCATGCGCGGCCAGTTCCTCCTCACCCCGACAGACACGATGAGCGTGCTCTTCATCGGCGACTATTCGAAGCGCAACGAATCTTGCTGCGGGGCGGTGCAAACCAGTGATGGTCCGTTCGCCGGAATCCTCAACGCACTGGCGTCCATCCCGCCCTTGGGCGGCCAAGTCGGCGCGCAAGCCGTCGCGAATCCGCCGCTGTCGCCGTTCAATCGTCAGGCCTACGCCAATCAGCCGATATCTCAGCAAATTCGCGACATGGGAATTTCCGCCCAGCTCGATTGGGATCTGGGCGCGGCAAAGCTCACCTCGATTACCGCCTGGCGCGACAACACCCTCGTGGCCGGCAACGACTCCGACTACAGCGGAATCGGAATCATCACGACACCGGCCAATGAAGGCAATCAGACCGACTTCAAGCAGGCCAGTGAAGAAATCCGCCTGGCCGGCAAGCGCGGCCCTCTGGACTGGCTGGTGGGCGGCTTCTTCTCCAGCGAAATTCTCACCACCAATACTGCCATTTATGCGGACAGAGATTTCGATCTGTACGTCGGCGGCGTCGCCTCCGCATCGGTCGGCACGAACCCGCCCAACTTCCTCGAGATTCCAGGCTTCACCGGTCAGCCGCCGGGCGGCACGTTCATCCCCGGTGTATCCGGCGAGCAGGACTTCTATCATCAGACTTCCACGAGCTACGCGTTTTTCACCAACGAGACTTACAACATTGCTCAGGGCCTGGACTTGACGGCGGGCCTGCGCTACACCTCCGAGAAAAAGACGGCGGATTCGAACTATGTCGATCCGGATGGCGGGTCAGGTTGCGGACGCCTGCTGACGTCTCCAGGAGTCAACGCTCTGAATCCTGCGAGTCCCGAGTACCAGTTCCTGATCGGCTACGGCTGTTCGACTTTGTTCAATCCCTTCTTCTCGGGGCAATCGACCGGCCAATCCTTGAGCGAGGGCAACGTGTCGGGCACGGTCAAGCTCTCTTATCGCTTCAGCGAAGATCTGATGACTTACCTTTCGTGGGCGAACGGCTACAAGGCCGGCGGATTTAATCTGGCTCGCGTCACTTCCCCGACGGGGCCTCAGGGGCCCTTGACCCCGGATCTCGATACCGAATTCCCGCGCGAAACCGTGCAGTCCTACGAGATCGGCATCAAGAGCATGCTGGCCGATCGAACAGTGCGCCTGAATGCCTCGATGTTCGATCAGAAATACACGAATTTCCAGTTGAACACCTTCACCGGCATTCAATTCGTGGTCAGTTCCATTCGTAAGTTGGAATCCAAGGGCGCGCAGTTCGATGCGGCCTGGGCCACTCCCCTGTCCGGCTTGAGTCTTTCCGGCGGCGTGACTTACGCGTTCACGAACATCGAGAATTTCGGTGATTCCGGCCGGCTATTTTCCGCCAATCGCCTGAACGATCGATTGTCGTTCGCGCCGCTGTGGTCGGGAGTGGTGTCGGCGAGTTACACGGCTCGCTTCTCCGATTCGATGCAATTTCGCGCCAGTGTTTCCGAGAAGTACAACTCCTCGTACAACACCGGATCGGATCTTGATCCGCTGAAACTCCAGGGATCCTACGGCTTGCTCACCGCCCGCTTAGGAGTTGGCGCACCGGACGGCAAATGGACGGCCGAAATCTGGGGCAACAACCTCACCAACAAGGGAATTTACCAGGTCGGCTTCGACGCCCCGTTCCAATTCGAACAGATCGATGCATTTCTGGGCGACCCGCGAACCTTTGGAATCACTCTGCGAACCAAGTTCTGATCGGCGGGGATCAATGAATGGCGGATAAGACGAGAATCACTTCGAGTGCTTCGTTCGCATTGTTCGTTCTATTCGCCATTAACTTGCTGAATTTTTTCGATCGCCAGTTGCCCGGCGCCCTGGCCGAACCCATCCGCAAGGAATTCCATCTCAGCGACACCGCGCTCGGTCTGTTGGGAACGATTGCCACGTTGATGTATGCCCTTATCGGTCTGCCGCTCGGCCGTTTGGCAGACAAGTGGTACCGCACCCGCCTGATCGCCATCGGCACCGCGGCGTGGAGCTCGCTGACCGGCGCCTCTGGCCTTGCGCAAAATTATTCGCAGTTGTTCGTATCTCGTCTCGGGGTGGGCCTGGGTGAAGCCACCTGCGCGCCCGCGGGACAATCGCTGATCGGCGATCTGTATCCGCCGCATCAACGCGCGCGTGCCATGGGTATATTCATGCTGGGGCTGCCCGCCGGGCTGTGCCTCGCGTACTTCAGCGCCGGCGCCATCGGCGCCGCACTTGGCTGGCGATGGGCTTTCTTGCTTGCGTGCATCCCCGGGCTGCTGTTCGCTTGGCTTGCACTGCGGATCCCCGAACCGGTGCGCGGCGCGCTCGATGCGGCGAGATCGATCGCCGCCGGTCCCGCGATCGAATCGCCATTTCGCGCCGTACTGAAGCTGCCGACCATGTGGTGGATCATTCTGTCCGGCATCTTTCACAACTTCAATATGTATGCCATCAACGCCTTTCAGACGCCATTCCTGCAACGCTTTCACGAAATGGGGCTTAAAGCCGCCAGCAATGTGTCAGCGATCTCGGTGGGCGCCGTGGGCGCCGTCGGCCTGCTGGTGGGCGGCTGGCTTGCAGACAGGATCAGCGCCAAGCGACGCGACGGGCGCCTCCTGGTGTCCGCCTGTTCGATGGCGCTCGCCGCGCCCAGCATCTTTTTCGCGCTGAACCAGCCCAAGGGTGCCATTGCGAGTTTCATGCTGCTGATGGCGATCGGCACCATGACTATGTTCGTGTACTACGCCACGGTGTACGCCGCCATTCAAGATGTGATCGAGCCGCGACTGCGCGGCACGGCCGTGGCCATCTATTTTTGCGCCATGTACGTGCTCGGCGCGAGCTTCGGACCCTTAGGCATGGGCATGCTGAGCGATCGCTTCGCGCATCAGGCTATGCGCGAGGCGGGCGCCGCCGGCATGACCGAAGCGTTCAAGGCATCGGGCCTGCACAGCGCCATGTATGTTGTTCCGGTAATGGCGGTGCTGGCATCGCTGGTGCTGTTCGCGGCATCGCGTACCGTCGAAGGAGATATCCGCAAGCAGGAGCTAAGTCACGAACCGGGATCTTCACGGTAACGGCATTCGTGGATTGCGACGCTTGCACGCCTCGCCGCACCCCGAACGCGGGATAGTCCTGGGGTGCACGCTCGGCAAGGTGCGACTTAAGTCACAGGCTTCGGTGGGAGATATATGAGACTGTTGCAGGCTGTTTCGGCGGTGTACACGTCCGGCCTCGTCGCGGTCCGCAGCGTCAAGCGCCGCCCACCTTCGCTCAGCGCCGCAATATTGTCACTGGCGCGAAGCATGGATATCTCGCATCTGCATTCCCTGCCGGCCGCGGAATTGACGCAAGAGTCTTCTCAAAAACGCTAGTGCGTTCCGGCGCGAGAATCGTATGCAGCAGCAGCCATTGAGTCAGACACGGAGTTGGGAGCAATGGCAGCAAGAAATCGTCGCCCTCCTAAGAGGAGATTTCGGCGACACCCTGCAAGTAAGCTCCATCGACGACGTCGATTGGCCATCGTGGCAGGGGTTGTATGTGCAAGGTCGCTCACCCCGCTCTGCCATCGAGCGCGCTTTGGAGCGCGATCTGTAGCCATACCCTGGGCTGCCTCAACCCGGCGGCTTGTCCTGCAGATACCGTTCCAGCCATTGCACGGAGCGTTTCAGCTCATCGAGCTTGTGTTCCCGCTTCAGAAAACCATGACCTTCATCGGGATAGTAGACGGCATCAACCGTTCTGCCTTCCGCCTTCAGGATCGCGACCACTTGCTCGGCTTCCTCTTTGGGCACGCGAATGTCCCGCTCGCCTTGCAGCACAAGCAGCGGCGCGCGCTCCTGGCGAATGTACTTGAGCGGTGAGCTCGCTTCGTAGACGCCGCGGTCCTTTTCCGGATCGCCCAAGAGGCTCTTCTCGTACTCCTGCAGCGAAGGGTCCTCGTGGCTCAGCATGGTGTACCAATTGAGGATTCCATACTCATCAACCGCCGCCGACCAAATGCCCGGCGTCTTGCCGATGGCCATCAGCGTCATGAAGCCGCCATAGGAACCGCCCCAGATCCCAATTTTCTTGGTACTGACGAATCCCGTCGCATTCAGGAAATCGACGCCGGCGATTTCATCCTTGAGATCGGCGCCGCCCAGATCCTTGAAGTTGGCTTGTTGAAACTCCATCCCGTAACCGGTCGAACCGCGCACGTTCGGCGCCAGCACCACGAACCCGCGCGATACCAGCATCACGGCGCGGCTATCGAAGCGATCAGCCGTTTGTCCGGTAGGACCGCCGTGCGGTAAAACGACCGCGGCGGCCGAGTGATCGCGTTTGAGATTGAACGGCATCCACAAAAATGCCGAGATCATCCGTCCATCAAAACTTTTGTAGCTGATCACTTGCGATCGGGGCAGTACGGCCGCCGCGAGACCCCCACTCTCAGTGTGCGTCAGCTGACGCGGGGGACCGTCCGCCGATGTCAGGTATAGGTTCGCCGCATGCGTGGCATCCTGGTGCGTCACCAACGACCTGCTATCTGGCAGGAACGATCGCGGCCATCCCGCCTCGTCATTGAGACCCGGCGGCAGAGCGCGATCGCCGGCCTTGAGGGTTACCGCATCCACGAAATACAGCGTCGTCCGGCCATCGGCATTCAAGGTATACGTAAACGTCTTGCCGTCGGCGGCAAAGGATCCGCCATCCGCCTCCCACTGCGTATCGGTAATCCAGCGCTTCTGCTTTGACGCAATAGTGAACAGCGCAACGTTGAAATAGCCGCCCTTCTCATTGGAGGTCATCAACAAGCTAGTGCCATCCGGTGATACATCGCTCACGGCGAAGCGCAGCTTGCCGGTATGCGCCGTGAGGTTCTCGGCGGCGCCGCTGACGGCATCCACTCGGTACACATCCGAATCATCGAGACCCACCCGGCGTACGGCGAAGAGAAATTTTCCATCCGGGCTCCAGCAGGCGGCAGCCCAACTGGCCTTAGGGTCCTTCTCATGCGTCAGCAACTGCGCCGCACCGTCAGGCCAACTCAATGCGGCAAGATTCACCATCGGCGCGATCTTGTCCTTGCTGCTGATCGCCAGCCGGGTTCCGTCCGGCGAAAAACGCGGGCTGAACTCGCTCACCTTGTCAGTACGGGTAAGGTTGCGGGGCTCGCCACCGCCGGCCGACACCACGTACAGGTCGTACAACTCATCGCCTCCGGTATCCTGCACATAGACCAATTCGCGGCCATCGTGCGTGAACACCGGATTGACTTGGCGCTCGTTGGATCGCAACAATTGTCGTGCACCTTGACCGTCGGCGTTCATGATCCAAAGGTTCAAGCGACCCGATGCGTCGCCGCTGTAAGCGATCTGCCTGCCATCCGGCGAGACCGAAGCCCCGGCGATATGCACAGTCTGGACCACGTCGGCGACATCCACGGGCTTGGATCCCGCCTGACGGCCGGAAGCAATACTGTTCGGATCAGTCGCAACTCGATCCGAGGGGCCTGCGGCTATGGCAATCGTATAAGACGCCAGCAACAGCAAGCCCGCCGGCAGCAATGAGCGGCTCAAAACACTGTGATTCATCGTGGCGATTCCTTGGTGCATCAATTGACTACAGCGCCGATTCTACACAATGGCTTTGCCGCCGCTTCGGCACAGCCGCCAAGAAGCATCGACTCAGTCCATCACCACCACCACTTTCCCCCGCGCCGCACGCGCACCCAGCCTGGCGATGGCCTCGCCGCCGCGCGCCAACGTGAAGCGCTCGGTGACGGCCGGCCGGATGCGGCCGGCACGATACAGTGCCAGCAGTGCCTCGACATTGGCGGCATGCATCGCGGGAAACCTCGCGGTGAAGTCGCCCCAGAACACGCCTACGATCTGGCAACTCTTGAGCAGCGCCAAATTCAACGGCAATCTCGCGATGCCGGCCGGAAAGCCCACGACGAGGTGCCGGCCCTCGTAACCGATGGCGCGCAGCGCGGCTTCTGTGTAATCGCCCCCCACGCCGTCGTAGATGACCTGGGCACCATCGGAGCCGCACGCCGCCTTGAAACGGTCAGTGAGTTCACGCGCCTGGGACTTATCGAGAGGCCCGGCCGGATATTGCACGCCTTCGTCGGCGCCATGCTCTCGCGCCAGTTCGAGTTTTTCCGTACTGGACGCCGCCGCCACCACCCGTGCGCCCATCGACTTGCCCAACTCCACCGCGGCCAGGCCCACGCCTCCCGCCGCACCCAGCACCAACAGCGTCTCCCCGGACTTTAACTGCGCTCGGTCCTTGAGGGCGTGATGCGATGTGCCATAGGTCATCAAAAGTGAGGCCGCTTCGTCGAATGGCATGACATCCGGGATCTTCCAACAATTGCGCGCAAGACCCACGGCCTTCTCAGCCATGCCGCCGCTACGCACCGGGGAGAGCAGCACGCGGTCACCGACACGCACGTTGTCCACCCCCTCGCCCACCGCATCGACCATTCCTGCCACTTCGGAACCGGGCGCAAACGGGCGTGGCGGCTTGAATTGGTAGAGATCCTGGATGATGAGCAAATCGGGGTAATTGACTGCGCAGGCACGCACTGCGACGCGCACGTGGCCGGCTTCGGCCGGCGGTTGCGGAATGTCCTCGATCACCAGGGTTTCCGGTCCGCCGGGATGTTTGCTGAGCAATGCCTTCATGATGGATTTTCTCGTTGGTTGGCTGCAGACTCGCGATCCTGCAGTTCGCGCCACATGATCTTGCCGGCGCCCGATTTGGGCAGGGCGTCGACGAATTCGACGATGCGCGGACACTTGTACGCCGCCATGTTCTCGCGGCACCAGTCGATGATGCCCTGTGCATCAACGTGGTCGCGCCATTCGGGCCGCGGCACGATGACGGCTTTCACGGTCTCGCCGCGATGCGCATCCTTCGCGCCGATGACGCAGGCCTCCAGCACCGCCGGATGCTGGTACATCAGCGACTCGACCTCGGTGGGCCATACCTTGTATCCGGATGCATTGATCATCCGCTTCAGCCGATCGACCATGAAAAAATATCCGTCCTCGTCGATTCTGCCCAGATCGCCGGTACGCAGGAAGCGCTTGCCGTCAATTTCAACCAGCGCCTCGGCAGTGTCCTCAGGCTTGTTCCAGTAGCCGAGAAACACCTGAGGGCCGTGCGTAATGATCTCGCCCACTTCGCCGGCGGGTAGTTCGGCCAGGGTGACGGGGTCGACCACCCGCGAGTCGACGTCGTAAATCGGAATGCCGAGGCATTGCTTCTTCGGGTTGTCCGGCGGATTCAAATGAGTGGCACCCATGGTCTCCGACAATCCATATCCCTCGTAGTATGTAACTCCCATGTCAAGCAGCCGCTGGGCCACCGCCGCCGGCATGGCCGCGCCGCCGCCGCTCAAACGGCGTATGGAACCCAAGTCATACTTGGCGATATCCGGATTCGCAAAAAAATCCTGCACCATGGTCGGAATCGCCGTCCAACTCGACACCCGATAGCGCTGCACGCATTCTGCGGCCGCCTTGCGGTCCCAGCGCGGCAGCATAACCACCGTGTTGCCGACGTACAGCGGGCCGTTCATACCGCCCTGCATGCCGGTCACGTGAAATAGAGGAGCGACCGACATCAACGTGAGCTCGGGCTGCACTGAAAACCAGCGCATGCCGGCGACCAAGGTGTGCATCGTGCTGCGATGGGTGTGCATGCATCCCTTCGGCAAACCGGTGGTGCCTGAGGTGTAGGGCATCACGCATACATCATCGGGACCCGCCGTCAAGGGCCCGGGCCGCATTCGCGTTGCGAGCACATCGCGCCACAGCGTCACGCCGGGAGCAGTGATTTCCAGGCGCGGCGCCGTAACGAATTCGGGCACGGCCAATGTTGTCGGTTGCTGCAGATAATCGGAGTAGGCCGAGACGATCACCGACTTGAGAATCGACTTTGCGAGCAACGGTTCGATACGCGCATACAATTCCTGCGACACGATGGCCGTGTGCGCTCCGGCGTCCTCGGCGTAGCGCAGGATTTCCTGCGTTAAGTTCATGGGATTGATGGGCACCACCACGGCATTCGCGCGCAGGATGCCATAGTAGGCGATGACGAACTGCGGGCTGTTTTGCGTGAACAGCAGCACTCGATCGCCCTTTCGAACCCCGCACTGCTGCTCGAGAAAACCTGCGATGCGTGTCGACTCGTCGCACAGGCCGGCGAAGGTCACCGCCGTGTCGTAGAAAATGAGAAAGGGCTTATCCGGATAGCGGTTTGCCGAGACCTCGGCGTTGTAGAATAAATTTGTTGCCGGCGCAGTCAAGGTGGGCATGGCATGTTTCGGCCAGAATTTGAAATGTCGATCCGACATGCTGCGGCGCCGGTGTCTATCAGCGCTTGTCCGCGGCTGGGTCGGCCGGCCGATACCGGCCCAACTCGAGTTTACCTATTTGCTCGCGATGCACTTCGTCCGGGCCGTCCGCGAACCGCAACGTGCGCGCAGCAGCATAGGCAGCCGCCAGCGGGAAATCATCGCTGACACCGCCGCCGCCGTGGACCTGAATCGCCCAATCGATGACCTGACAGGCCATGTTGGGCGCGGCGACCTTGATCATGGCGATCTCTTTTTTGGCGGCGCGGTTCCCCACCGTATCCATCATGTAGGCGGCGTTCAGCACCAGCCAGCGAGCCTGATCGATCATGATGCGTGATTCGGCAATGCGCTCGAGCGTGACGCCCTGCTCAGAAACACGCTTGCCGAAGGCGACGCGCGATTGAGCGCGCCTGCACATCATTTCAAGCGCTCGTTCCGCAAGACCGATCAGGCGCATGCAATGATGGATGCGTCCCGGACCCAAGCGGCCCTGCGCGATCTCGAATCCACGGCCCTCGCCCAGCAACAGATTTTCCACGGGCACGTGCACGTCGATAAAATCGATCTGGGCGTGGCCGTGCGGCGCATGATCGTAGCCGAACACAGAAAGCTGGCGCAGGCGCTTCACGCCGGGCGTGTTCATCGGTAGCAGAATCATCGACTGCTGGTTATGAAGCGCCGCGGTCGGATTGGTCTTGCCCATGAATATCAGAATTTCGCAACGTGGATCGCCGGCCCCCGAAGTCCACCACTTGCGCCCATTGATCACGTATTGATCGCCCTGGCGCGCAACGCTCGACTGAATGTTCGTGGCATCGCTCGACGCGACATCGGGTTCGGTCATGGCGAAGGCCGAGCGAATCTTGCCCTCGAGCAGCGGCGCCAGCCAGCGTGTCTGTTGTTCGGGGGTGGAGTAGCGGGCCAGCACTTCCATGTTGCCCGTGTCGGGGGCGGAGCAATTGCAGGCTTCCGGAGCGAGATGCGAGCGCCCCATGATTTCGCACAGGGGTGCGTACTCCAGGTTGGAGAGTCCCGCGCCGTGCTCGGAGTGAGGCAGGAACAGATTCCATAAATTCTGCGCCCGAGCCTGGTGCTTCAACTCCTCCATGACTGCGGTGGGCCGCCAAGGATTGCCGTCCTGCCGGTACTGGGCCATCTCCTCGTCGAAGCGCGGCTCCGCCGGGTAGACGTGCGCGTCCATGAAAGTCTGTAATTGCTCCTGCAAGCGGCAAACCTTATCGCTATGCGAAAAATCCATGCTGGTGATTCCTTTATCGACTAAGTGCCGAACGATTTCTGCACCAAGCCCCAAGCCTGTTCGGCCAGAGGCCGTGCCCGGCGGCCCGCCTCCAACGCCGTCGCGCTCGAGGCATTGCCTTGGATGGCGCGCGCCAGCACGCCCTGCAAAATTCCCGTCAGGCGGAACATGTTGAACGCCAGATAGTAGGTCCACTCCCGCGGTGCAACCGGCGCGCGGCCGCGGCGCCGGCAGTAATCGGCCACACACTGCGCCTCGTTCGGAATCTCAAGCGCCGCCACATCCAACCCGGCGAGGCCGCGAAATTGGTCCGCCGACAAATGGTATCGCATGCATAGATAGGCCAGATCAACCAGCGGATGCCCCAAGGTCGACAGCTCCCAATCCAGTACGGCCAAAATTTTGGGCTCACTGGGATGGAATATGGCGTTGTCGAGCCGGAAATCGCCGTGCACGATGCTGGTTTCCTCGTCCGCCGGAATATGCTGCGGCAGCCACTCGATCAGCCTATCCATGGCATCGATGCTCTCGGTCTCCGCGGCCCGGTATTGCTGAGTCCAGCGCGATACCTGTCGCTCGATGTAGCGCCCGGGCTTGCCATAATCGCCCAATCCCACCGCAGTGTAGTCCACGGCGTGCAAGGCGGCGATGACACGCGTCATCTCCTCATAGATGGCACGGCGTCCAGCGGGTGCCACCTCGGGCAGCGCAGCATCCCAGAACAGCCGGCCCTCGACATAGTCCATCACATAGAACGCGGTGCCGATGACCGATGGATCCTCGCACAGAGCGTAGGCCTTGGCGACGGGCACTGCCGTGTGAGCCAGTGCCATGATCACTCGATACTCGCGCTCGACGGCATGCGCCGAGGGCAGCAGTTTGCCGGGAGGTTTGCGCCGCAGCACGTAGCGATGCGTGGCCGATTGCACCAGAAAAGTGGGATTGGATTGGCCACCGGCGAATTGGCGAACCTCGATGGGCCCTGCGAGGCCTTCGACATGAACCTGCATCCAGTGGGCGAGCCGCGCCGTGTCGAAGGCATGTTGATCGGGGGGAGGGCGCAGTCCCGCGGCCGGACTGCTCACGCGGCGCTCGAAACGCCGCCATCCACGGCAATGTATTGCCCGGTCACGTGGCGCGAGGCATCCGAGGCCAGATAAACAGCCGCGCCCATCAGATCCGTATCGTTGCCGAGACGTCCCAGAGGCGTCTGGCGAATCACGGAGGCTTCGATCTTCTCGAGCACGCCGCTCGACATTTTCGACGGAAAGAAGCCGGGGCAGATCGCGTTCACGCGGATGCCGAAAGGTCCCCACTCCTGGGCGAGAACACGAGTCAAGTGCAAGGCTGCCGCCTTGGAAGAATAATAAGCTGCCGCCTTCATCTGCGCACCGACGCGCAGCGCCGCGACCGACGCGATAACGATAATATTGCCCGAGCGCTGCGGTAGGAAGCAGCGCTTCGCCACCGCTTGGCTCAGCATGAACACGCTGGTGGCGTTCAGAGTCATGACCTTGTTCCAGGCTTCGAGGGGATGATCCTCGGCGGGAGCACCCCAACTGGTGCCTGCATTATTCACCAGGATGTCGATCCTACCGTAATGCTCGAGCACCGACGCGAGCAGTGCCGGCACTTGATCGGGCTTGGTCAGATCATTCACCACGGTCAGGGCTTCGATCCCCTGCTTCGCCAGTTGTGACTTGGCCTCTTCGAGCTCGGCGGGCTTGCGCGCGCTGATCGCAATGCGCGCGCCCATCTCCCCGAGAGCTTGCGCGATCTGCAATCCCAAGCCGCGCGAACCGCCGGTCACCAACGCCACCCGGCCCTTGAGCTCGAATAGCTCGCGCACGGTCATCACGTCACCTCGAATAGTCCGGCGGCGCCCTGGCCGCCGCCAATGCACATGGTCACGACCACGAGCTTGGCGCCGCGGCGCTTACCTTCGATGAGCGCATGTCCGGTGAGACGGGCGCCGCTGACACCGTAGGGGTGACCTACCGCGATGGCTCCGCCGTTGACGTTCAAGCGCTCATCGGGAATGCCTAGCTTATCGCGACAGTACAGGACCTGGCAGGCGAAGGCTTCGTTCAGCTCCCACAGATCGATGTCGTTGACCTGGTAGCCGGCACGCTGCAGCAGGCGCGGCACGGCAAACACGGGGCCGATGCCCATCTCGTCGGGTTCGCAGCCCGCTATGGCGAAGCCGCGAAAGATCCCCAGGGGCTTGAGGCCGCGCTTTTCGGCCAGCTTGGCATCCATGACTACGACGGCACTGCTGCCGTCGGAGAACTGGCTGGCATTGCCGGCCGTAACCACTCCGCCCGGGATGGCCGGGCGAATCTTTGCCACTGCTTCAAGAGTCGTGTCGGCGCGTATGCCCTCATCGCTGGCGATGGTCACTTCGCGCGTGCCGATCGTCCCGGCGGCTTTGTCGACCACCCCCATGACGGTGGTCATGGGCACGATCTCATCCTTGAACTTGCCGGCGGCCTGCGCCGCCGCCGCGCGCAACTGGCTGCGCACGCCGTACTCGTCCTGAGCCTCCTTGGAAATGTTGTAGCGCTTGGCAACAGTTTCAGCGGTCTGCAGCATGTTCCAGTACAGCGTCGGTTTGTGTTCGATCAGCCAGGGATCGCGGCGCATGTGCGGGTTCGCCTCGTTCTGCACGCAGGAAATGCTCTCCACGCCGCCCGCGACGATGACGCTTGCGCCCTCGGTCATGATTCGCTGCGCAGCCAGGGCGATGGATTGCAAACCCGAGCTGCAAAAGCGATTGATGCTCAAGCCCGCGGTGGTCACGGGAAGGCCGGCGCGCAGGCCAATGGCGCGCGCGATGTTGCCCCCCGTGGTGCCCTCGCCAAAGGTCGATCCCATGATTACATCCTCGACTTCCGCGGGATCGATGCCGGCGCGCTCAACCGCATGCTGCACCGAGTGCGCGCCCAGAGTGGCGCCGTAAGTCATGTTAAATGCGCCCTTCCAGCTCTTGCCGAGGCCGGTGCGCGCCGTGGAGACGATGACTGCTTCTGTCACTGTGCTGATCCTTTATATGCACTGAAGGGCTGGCCCTGGCTGGCAAGGCGAATGAGCAGCGGCGCCGGTATCCATGCGCCTGCGTCGCTGCCGGGCTCAACCGCGATGCGTTTCAGAGCACGCACAATTTCGTTCAAGCCCGTCTGATCGGCGAAGAACATCGGGCCGCCGCGGTAGGCGGGAAAACCGTAGCCGTTGAGATAGACAAGGTCGATATCGGAGGCGCGCTGCGCAATGCCATCCTCGATGATGCGTGCGCCTTCGTTGACCAGCGCATAGATGCAGCGCGCAACGATCTCCGCCGATTTCACCTCGCGCGGCGTGATGCCTCGTTGACGCCGATACTGCTCAATGATGGCAGTCACCTTGGGATCTGGAATGGGATTGCGCGAGCCCGTCTGGTAGCGATACCAACCGGCGCCGGTTTTTTGCCCGAAGCGGCCGGCCTCGCACAAGGTGTCCGCCACATTGGAAAAGTCCTTGCCCGGAAATTCTGTCGCGCGCCGTTTACGCAGCGCCCATCCGATATCGAGACCGGCCAGGTCACCCACCCGAAACGGCCCCATTGCCATGCCAAAATCCTGCAGCGCCGCGTCGACTTGGTGCGGCAAGGCGCCGGCCATGATCAAATCGTGGGCGGCTGCGCCGTAGCGCGCCAGCATGCGATTGCCGATGAAGCCGTCGCAAACTCCGGATACCACGGCGATCTTGTTCATGGTTTTCGCCAAGCGCATCGCCGTCGCCAGCACATCCTTCCCCGTGGCGGCGCCGCGCACCACCTCGAGCAGTCGCATCACATTGGCCGGGCTAAAAAAATGCAGCCCGATCACATCCTGCGGGCGGCGCGTAAATTTGGCGATCTCATCGAGATTCAACGCGGAGGTATTGGAGGCGAGGATGGCTCCGGGCCGCAATACGGCATCCAGCTTCTCGAATACCTGGCGCTTCACGTCCATGCTCTCGAATACGGCTTCGATGCTCAAATCCACATCACGCAGCGTGGCGTAGTCTAATGTCGGCGTGATCAACGCGAGGCGGCTTGCGAGGCCGGCTTCGTTGAGGGTGCCTTTGCGCAGGGCTCCCTGGTAATTGCGGCGGATATTGGCGAGCCCTCGGTCGAGTGCGTCCTGCTGGGTTTCCAACAGCACTACCGGCAGACCCGCGTTGATGAGGCTCATCGTGATGCCCCCGCCCATGGTCCCGGCGCCGATGACTCCTACCTTGCGGATCGGCCTCACCGGCGTGTCGTCAGGCACGCCCTGAATTTTCGAGGCCGCGCGCTCGGCTTGAAACACATGCCGTAGTGCCGCCGACTCGGGCGACAACATCAGGGTGGTGAACAGTTCCCGCTCGCGCTTGACTCCCGCATCGAAAGACATTTCGACGGCGGCCGCCACCGCTTCCACACAGGCCGGCGGTGCGGGATAAGGGCCCGCGACCGCCTGCACCGAATTGCGCGCAAATTGGAAGAACGCCGCCGCGGTCGGCATGTTAAGTGTCAGATCGCGGACGCGCCTGAGAGGCAACTTCTCGCTGATCACGCGGCGCGCAAAGTCCAACGCGGCATCGCGCAAGTCACCGTCGCTGAAGGCATCGAACAGGGCCGTGTCGCGCAGCTTTTCGGCGGGCACCGTTGTTCCCGAGACAATGAGATTGAGAGCGGCTTCGACTCCCAGCAATCGAGGCAGCCGTTGCGTACCGCCGGCGCCGGGGAGCAAGCCGAGTTTGACCTCCGGCAACGCAATGCGCGCCCCCGCCACGCCGACTCGAAAATGGCAGCCCAGCGCCAATTCCAATCCCCCGCCCATGCACACGCCGCCGATGGCGGCGATCACCGCCTTCGGACTGTCTTCGACCTCGGCAATCAAACTGCGCAAATTAGGGTAGGCCACCGCCTTCGGGGTGCCGAATTCTCGGATGTCCGCGCCCCCGGAAAAGCCCGCGCCGGAACCGATCAATACGATGGCGCCGATACCGGGGTCGGCATTCGCCCGGTCGAGACCTTCCAGCAGTGCCGCGCGCAGTTCCAACCCCAGACTGTTGACCGGCGGATTATCAAGAGTAAGGACGGCGACGCCGCCCTGCACCGCGAAATTCAACTTATCCATGCGCCCCTCAATTGCACTCATACCCGCTCGAATGCCAGCGCCGCGCCCTGTCCGACTCCCACGCACATCGTCGCCAATGCGTAGCGGCCGCCGCACCGCTGCAATTCCTGCACGGCCGCTCCGGCGATGCGCGCACCGGACATGCCGAGTGGATGGCCCAGGGCGATGGCGCCGCCATTGCAGTTGATGTGCTCAGCGTCGTCGGCAAAGCCAAAAGCGCGCACACAGGCCAGCGCCTGCGACGCGAATGCCTCATTGAGTTCGATCACGTCAAACTGGGCGAGCTTCAGCCGCAAGCGGGCCGCCAGTTTTTGCACCGCCGGAATCGGCCCCATCCCCATGATGCGCGGCGCGACTCCCGCGGAGGCAAAGCCCAGCACCCGCGCCCTCACGTTGAGTGCGTATTTCTCGACTGCGGCGCCGGAAGCCAGCAGCAGCGCCGCCGCGCCATCGTTGATTCCCGATGCGTTGCCGGCCGTGATGGTGCCGCCCGCGCGCACCACGGGCTTGAGTTTGGCCAGCGCCGCCAAAGTCGTTTCTGGGCGCGGGCCTTCATCACGCTCGATCACCTGTGTTGCGCCTTTCGCTTGCGCAACCGTCACCGGCACGATCTGTTGGGCAAACACGCCGGCAGCTTCAGCACGCGCGGCACGTTGTTGCGAGCGCAGCGCGAAGGCGTCCTGATCCTGGCGCGACACGTTGAATTCCGCGGCGACATTCTCCGCCGTTTCAGGCATCGAATCGACGCCGTACAGCGCCTTCATCTGCGGATTCACGAAGCGCCAGCCGATGGTGGTGTCGTAGATTTCGGCCGTGCGCTGGAAGGCGCGCTCCGCCTTGCCCATCACGAAGGGAGCGCGCGTCATAGATTCGACCCCGCCTGCAATGGCAAGTTCGATGTCGCCGGCACGGATCGCGCGGGCCGCCGCAGCCACCGCATCCAATCCAGAGGCGCACAATCGGTTGACCGTCACGCCCGGCACGTGCGCCGGCAGACCGGAGAGCAGCAATGCCATGCGCGCGACATTGCGATTGTCTTCGCCCGCCTGATTGGCGCAACCCAGGAACACTTCCTCGACGGCCTCGGCAATGGATTTGTTGCGGGCGACCAAGTGCTTGATCGCGACCGCCGCCAGATCGTCAGGACGCATGCGCGACAAACCACCCTCATAGCGGCCGATCGGGGTGCGCGCAAAATCGCAGATGAAAGCGTCGGTCAATTTAAACGTGCGCCCGCTTGAACAGGCTCACCAACTCGCCCCATGCGCGCTCAGCCTGTGGCTCATTATAGATGGGCGGCTTACCGGCAGTCTTGGGCATGTCCTTCACGCACCAGCCATGCAGACAGCCGTCATAGACCTCTATCTTTGCTTGCAGGTGTGCCGCCTTGAATGCTTCGGCCAGTTTGGTCTTTGCGTCGGGTTGCCGCTCATCGTCGTTCATCGCCACGCCGAAGTAGAACTGCGCCTTCATCTTCGGGACCAACAGATGAGGACTGTCCGGCTTGTCCGTCACCAGTCCACCGCCGTGGAAGGATGCGCCGGCGCCGATTCGCCCGGGATTGGATGCAGCCGCCTGTATGGTCATGGGGCCGCCCATGCAGTAGCCGAAGGCGCCCATTTTGGCCTTCTTGTTCACCGATGCCTGCGAATCCAAGAATTTCACATACGCAGTGGCGTCCTGCATGACGGCATCGCTGGTCAAGGGCGCACGCAGCACGTCGATTTTCGCGCGGTCGGCGGAATTGCCAAAATCGATGTCGAGCGACAGGCCAGGAGGCTTCGCCGTCCGGTAGAACGGATTCGGCACGAGCACGGTGAAACCGTCCGCCGCCAAGCGCTTCGCCATGTCGCGCATGGTGGGACGCAGGCCGAACACGTCGGTAAACAAGATGACGCCGGGCCATGCACCCTGCTGCGGATGAATGAGCGCGGCATCGCACACGCCCGCTGCCGTGGTCACCTGCACATCGGTATCGATCATCTCCGCTGCGGCGGCGCCGGACGCGCCGGTTGCCGCTGCAACACCGGCGGCGATGGACAGCACGGTGAACTCTCGGCGTGAAATTGTGTTGCGCGCGTCGGACATAAGGAACCCCTGCGGTACGTTGCGATGGCGAAGTCGTGATCCCAGCATTATAGTCCTTGCTGACGTTGTGTAATACCACGGACGCATGAACACCCTATTCGGCAAGACCGCCTTGGTCACGGGCGCGGCCAGCGGCATCGGGCGCGCCAGCGCGCTGCTGTTCGCAGCCGAGGGCGCCGCCGTCGTGGCGCTGGATCGCGCCCCGGAAGTCGAGGACACGGCAGTGCAAATCCGCGAAGCGGGCGGGCGCGCCCTGGCCTTGATCCGGGATTCGTCGGCGGAGCGAGAAATTGCCGAAGCCGTGGCTCGCGCGACCAAGGAGTATGGCGGACTCGATGTGTGTTATGCGAATGCCGGCATCAGCGGCGGCATGGTGCCGTTTTTTGAGGAGACGGTCGAGCATTGGACCGAGGTTCTGAACATCAACTTGATCGGTACCTTCCTCGCCGCCAAGTATGCGGCTCTGGCCATGGTCATGCAGAAACGCGGCTCTATTATCTGCACGGCGTCGGTCGCCGGGCTGCGCTCAGGCGCAGGCGGCATGCCCTACAGCGCCAGCAAAGCCGGCGTCATCAGCCTGGTGCAAACCGCAGCCAATCAATTGAGCGGCACGGGCGTGCGCATCAATGCCATTTGCCCGGGCCTGATCGAAACCGGCATGACCCGGCCGATATTCGACCAGGCGCGCGCCCGCGGCAGCGCGCGCAAGATCGGGCAACTCAATCCGCTGCAGCGCTCCGGGGCTGCCGAAGAAATCGCCGCCATGGCGCTATTTCTGGCCTCCGATGCGTCGTCCTATGTCAATGGCCAGGCCATTGCCGTGGACGGCGGGCTGTCAACCTCCCATCCCATCGTCATCCGGCGCGACCGATCCGACTAGGAGCTCAGTACACGATGCTGCCGACGGAGGTGCCGCCGCAAACAAACAGAGTCTGCCCCGTCACAAAGGATGCCTCGGGGTCTGCGAAGAACATGACCGCGCGTGCAACGTCCTGAGGCGTGCCGAATCGGCCCACCGGGACGTGATCGGCCGCCGCCGCCATCTTGGCGCTGGCTGCCGGAATGATTTCTTCGAACATTTCTGTTTCGGCAATCGGCCCCGGAGCCACGACATTCACCGTAATCCCATGACCGGCGAGTTCCAGCGACCAGGTGCGCGCCAGCCCCAGCATGCCGGCCTTGGTTGCCGAGTAGGCGGTGCGTTTGGCAAGCCCTAGGACCGCCCGTGAGGAGATGAGCACAACGCGGCCGTAATGGGCCTCCTTCATGGCGGGCAGATTGGCCTGCACGAGGGACAGGGCCGCGCCAAGATGCAGATTGCTGAGCGCTTCGAGGTCCGCATGAGTCACGGCCTCTACGGGCTTCTCGCGAATCGCACCGGCGCAGTGCACGATCGTGGTCGCCGGTGTCCTGCCCGCCGCCGTCATCACCGCATCGCGCGTAGCCACAGCGTCGGACAGATCGACACTGATCGATGTCAGACGGGGCGAGTTCAGCGGACAGCCGCGCCGCGAAATATTGATCACCTCGTATCCCGCTTCGAGAAACGCCTGGGCGGCCGCCAATCCGATGCCGGAACTGCCGCCCGTCAACACCACTCTTTTCATAGGACCCGTTGCCTGCATCTCGTTGATCTTAAGGAAAGAGTTGCAAAGAGGGCAACGCAGCGTCGCGGTTCAGCAACTCTATTTTCTTGACCGCAATCTGGGTTTTTCCCGCACCCGTCCGCAGATGATGCCAGGCGACGCCGCAGTAGATTTCCTGCCGATCCTGCTGGTACTCCGCATACAGGAAGGGCGTACGCAGAACGACCACGCCCGTGTGCACCTCGCGCCTTTCAATGCTCGGTGCCTGCAGAATGTGCTGGCACCAACTTGGGTGGGCCTGAGAATATGACTTCAGGTTGCGCAGTCGCTGGATGCGGATTTTCAGAAGCAACTTGTCCTCGTCGAACAGCGAGGTATGCCCCGCGTCCGGCGGCTGATCTCGCATCAGCGGCATCCAATAACGACAGTCGTCGGCGTACAAGTCAAACCATTCCTCGAAACGCTTTTCATCGATGAGCCGCGCTTCGTGATAGACGAACTCGATCAGCGCTCTATCGTCTCCGCAGATCTCCATTATCAGGTGGCCCCGCCCGCCGTCATTGCCGCGGCCCAGGCACGGAACTGGCCGCGCATGGACACTTCGCTGGTACCGTTGTAGGTAGCGCCCGTGCCCTGCTCCTTTTCGCTGTCCGTGTAGTTGCGCTGCAGGCTGACCCATTCGTTGCCGTTCCCCGCCAGCCCTTCCTGGATGGCCCGATAGCAATACAAATCGTCATGCCCCACCACCGATGTGGGTGCGTTAATGAGGCGATTGTAAGTAGCGCTGCGTTCGAGCAACACCGGCGGTGCACCAACCAGCCGCAGAGTGAAACTCTCGATCAGAGTTCGGTCCACCGCAATGGGTCTCACGACGCGGATGGTCTGGATGGCCCCTTTGACCGTGAAACCGGGATAGTAGACGGTGTTGTGGCGCGACTCGCCAAGTATGGCCCGTGCGCGCTCCGCGCCGTAGGCCGCTTCCATTTGCGCGACATATTCGGGTATCGCCGAATAACTCGAGTGGATCGAAAAATTCACGCCCGTGTAGCTATGGCCATGGTCGTAAATCTTGACGCCCATTTTGTCGAAAAAGTCGTAATTCGATACGAACGGCAGGAATTGTTCGATCACCATGGGCTTCGGCGTCTCAGGCGGCTGAGTCTGCCATAACTCGCGCGCGGTACCCGCCGAGGACTCGTGCGCCACCATGGGATGCATGGTGTCGTTGAGATTCTCCACGAATATCTTCCAATTGCTATTGTGCATGTAGCGCAGCGGCGCTCCAGCCACTTCGAGGCGCCCCATCGGCGAGCGGTCCGCCAGATTGTCGATCGAACTCAAGCTGTCGCCGAAGTATTCCTCGAAGCTCGCGCCGGTTTGGCTCAGCCGAACAAAAGCAAAGCCACGGTAAATCGCGATGGCCGCGGCCGAGCTCAGGCCCCTGGATGCTTCCGATTCGACGAACCGAGTATCGGCATAACCGCTTTTGACGGGCACGGTGCGTAGCGCACCGTCCAACGTATACGTCCAGCCATGGTAGGAGCAGCGCAGCAGCTTGCCGCAATTTCCCGAGCCCGCACCGACGATCTTGGCGCCCTTGTGCGCGCATCGGTTGAGCAGTACGCGCACGGCACCGTCTAGACCTCGCAGCATCAGCAGGGGTTGGCCCGCGATATTCACCGTATGGAAATCGCCGGGATTGGGCACCTGAGAGTCGTGCCCGACATAGGTCCAGGCCGAGCGCCATAGCCGTTCCATTTCCAGGTCGAACAACTCCGGATTCGTGTAGACGTCACGATGCACGGCATCGTCGCGCACCAGTGCACGAATTGCCGCCGGGTTGCGCCGATACTCGATCATCGATTCATATTCCCGCCATGAATTTACAGTGCGACGTTTTCGAGTTGAACGAGCACTGTACCCCACCGAAGGGCGCCCGGAAAATAGTTTGTAGCCGAACGCTCGGTCGTGAGTTTTCCTGTAGGCTCCTGCGTCAACGATTCCCCTTCGGCACGGCATACATGGCGGCGATTTCCAGCAGTCACTCGATCTCTGCAGTCTTCGAGAACACCGCGGCGGCGTGGGCGGGGCGCGATTTCCTGCACATTCCCGCCGAGGCCTGCAGGGACTACGCCGACGGCCCGATCACCCTGACTTATGCCGAGGCTGCCGCTCGCATTGAGGCGCTGGCGTCGCGGCTGCGCGTGGCCGGCTATGGAACTGGGCACAGGGTCGCGCTTGCGCTCGACAACCGCCCGGAGTTCTTTCTGCATTTTTTGGCCCTGGCCAAGACAGAGGTCAGCATCGTGCCGCTCAACGCGGGCATGAGCGTCGCGGAGTTGGCCTATGTGGTCAGCCATTCGGACGTGTCTCTGGTGGTGACGCATCAAGGGCATGCGGCCCACATTCGTGCCGCACTGCCCCCGGCCACCTCGCTTGTCGTGCTCGACGCATCGGATCAGGCCCTGCCGCGAGCGTCTGGATCGCGCATCGCCGGTAAGGGCGAGGCAGCGCTCCTCTATACCTCCGGAACCACCGGAACACCCAAGGGATGCATCCTCAGCAACGAGTATTTTCTGAACGTCGGCCGTCTGTACACCGAGCTCGGCGGTTATTGTCGCTTCGACGGTGCCGGCGACCGCCTTGCCACACCGCTTCCCGTCACGCACATGAATGCGCTCGCCGTGTCATTCATGGCGATGCTGATGATGGGAGGTTGCCTGATTCAGCTCGACCGATTTCATCCGTCGACCTGGTGGCGATCGATTCGAGCCAGCCGCGCCAACGCCTTTCACTATCTCGGGGTCATGCCGGCAATGCTACTGAACAATCCCGTATCGGCTGAGGACAATGTGACAGCGGTGCGTTTTGCGTTCGGCGCGGGCGTGGATCCACGTCACCAGGCCGCGTTCGAGGCACGCTTCAGGGTACCGCTGATAGAAGCCTGGGCCATGACCGAGACGGGCGCCGGCGCGTGGATTACCGCCAATCACGAACCACGTCACTTGGGCCAACGCTGCTTTGGCAAGGCGCCGCCGGGATTGTCTTGTCGCATTGTCGACGATAACGGCAACGAGGTGGCACCGGGGTCGGCCGGGGAGTTGCTGGTGAAGCGCGAGGGAGGCGATGCGCGAGCGGGATTCTTCTCCGGTTACTACAAGGATGATTCGGCGACCGCGCAGGCCTGGGCAGAAGGTTGGTTTCATACCGGCGATTTAGTGCGCGTGGGCGAGGATGGCTCCTTCTTTTTCGTGGACCGCTCCAAGAATGTCATCCGACGCAGCGGGGAGAACATTGCAGCCGTGGAAGTGGAGAGCGCGCTGCAGACTGACCCCGATGTATTGGCGTCGGCCGTCTGCCCCGTCGCGGACGATGTGCGAGGCGAAGAGGTCTTCGCATTCGTCGTTTTACGGGCGGGAGTTTCGCCCTCTCTGGATAGCGCGGCGAGGCTTCAGACTCACTGCCTGCAGCTATTGGCCTACTACAAGGCGCCGGCCTACTTTGCGTTCCGCGCCGAGTTGCCGCAAACCGCGTCGCAGAAGCTGGCGCGCGCGCGAATCAAAACGCTCGCCGCCGGCGTCATCCGCTCGGCGCAGGCCTTCGACCTGCGCTATTCGAAGAAGCGCGCGCTCCGCGAGCGGGTGCGCAGCACCGTTCGCGACTATGCAGATGTCGTATTGGCCGCCCCGGTCACGGTGCCCTATGTACGCTACTCGATACGCAGCGCCCACTGGTTCGTTGCACAGACATTAACGCGGCTCATCAAGGAGTCCGGCCTGCACAAGGCCGATATCGACGGACTGAGCCTGGGCAGCTTTACGCTCGCGCCCGACACAGCGATCGGGCTCACCCAGCATCTGGGAGTGACGGCGCGATGGCTCGACTATGTTCCGCTGGGCGGCGCCTGCGGCATCGTCGCCATGCGTCGTGCGCTGCGCGCGGTGCAGTCCGGTGATGCCGAGATCGTTGCCTGCATCGGCGCCGACACCAATCACGTCGACTCGTTCCGGCAAAGCCTCGGCAATTTCAGCGTATTCGCGCGCGACGCCGTGGTCCCGTATGGATCCGGCGGTCCCAATGCGAGCTTCGCCTTTCTGACCTCGCACTACATGCGCACCCACGGCGCCACCCGTGAGGACTTCGGCAAAATCTGCGTCGCGCAGCGCGACAATGCACTGGGATACCCTCTGGCCCTGTTCAAGAAGAAACTGACCCTGGAGGAATATCTCACCGCCCGTCTCATTGCGGATCCGATTCGGCTGTTCGATTGTGTGATGCCCTGCGCCGGCGCCGAAGGTTTCTTGGTCATGAGGCGGCAACGTGCCGAGGAATTGGGCCTGTCCTATGTGCGAGTGCGCTCTACCGCAGAGCGGCACAATGCCTTTGCGGATGATCCGCTCCAGAGCCGTGGCGGCTGGGTTTTAGACCGGCAACATCTCTACGGCGCCGCGGGAGTCGAGCCTGCCGATATCGACTTCGTCGAGACCTACGACGATTATCCGGTGATGTCGGTCATTCAGCTCGAGGATCTTGGTTTCTGCGCCAAAGGCGAGGGACCTGATTTCATTCGCCGCCATTCCTTCACAACGACGGGATCCTTTCCCCTCAACACCAGCGGCGGCCAGCTCTCGGTCGGACAGGCAGGCTGCGCAGCCGGATTTTTAGGACTGGTCGAGTCCATACGGCAGCTGACGGGCCGCAATTTGGCGCGGGCGGTTCCCGATGCACGCTTCGGCATCGCCGTGGGCTTCGGCATGATCACCTATGACCGCGGATTGTGCTCGGGGGCGGCCATCTTGAGCCGGGCGGACGCATGATTCCGCCCTCGGCAAGATCGCGCGCGGCGCTTGGCCTGACTGCGGCGGCTGCGCTCGGCCGATTCGAACTGCAGGTTTGTGGTGTCTGCGCTGCGGTTCAGTACCCGCCGCAGGAAACCTGTCATCGATGTCTGTCCGATTCGTTGCACTGGCGCGAACAATCAGGCGGGGGCGAACTGATCGCCGACACCTTCGTGCAGCACAGCAACGATATGTATTTCCAGGAGCGGGTGCCTTGGCGGCTCGGCTTGGTCAGGCTCGACGCCGGACCCACCGCCGTCGTCCATCTGCACGGGGGTTGTGCCCCTGCGCCAAGCCGGGTGCGCGTCGGCGCAAGGCTCGATAAATCCGGCCAGGGTGTACTCGTGGCCTTTCCCTTCGATGAGGTGCCGAACATGCCAGACGACCGCCAACTGCGTGAAATGACTTGCGATCCGAAGCTGCGTAAAGTGCTGATAACCGACGGCAAAACATCGGTGGGGCAAGCCGTGGTGCGCGCCTTAATCGCTGCCGGCGCCGACCTAGTATGGGTGGGCTATACGGAAGCGTGGAAGAATTCAGCCGAATTCACAGCGCTGGCGGCATCGCCGCGGGTCGTGCTGCTGCCTCTCGAGCTGACCGACCCTCAATCCGTCATGAAAGCCGCCGCTGACATCGGCGCCAAAGTGGACATCCTGATCAATACCGCGGAAGTACATCGTACCTACGGGATCGCCTCACAGAGCGGAGATGAGGCCGCCCGATCGGAAATGGCTGTGAACTACTTCGGCCTGCTACGGCTGGCGCAGGAGTTCGGTCCGGCCATGCGCTCCCGAGGTGCGGACGGCCAAGCAAGCGCCGTCGCCTGGGTCAACCTGCTGTCGGTTTATGCACTCAGCAACTTTCCGCCGCATGGGACATTTTCCGCCTCCAAAGCGGCCGCGCTGTCCCTCTCGCAGTGCCTGCGGGCGGAAATGCGCAGCGCCGGTGTGCGCGTGGTGAATGTCTTTCCCGGTCCCATCGACGATGAATGGAGTCAAATGTTGCCGCCGCCGAAATTGACTGCGGACGCGTTGGCCAGAGCCGTGGTCGACGCTCTTCAAAGCGGCATCGAGGATGTGTATCCGGGTGATGTCGCACAGGACTGGTTGATGCGATGGCGGGAGAATCCCAAGATTCTCGAAAAGGAATTGAGTTGAGCGCTTGAGGGGCGGCCGCCGAACTACTGGATTACCTTGCCAGGCGGTTCGTGTATATCAATGGACCGATTTGCCGCTTGGACGAGGCTTCCCGAGCCTTCGCGTTGCGGATAGCGAAGTCGTTTCTCCTATGTCAGACTGGCACGAAATAGAGTGAGAATCGACAATGCGACTCGTAATCAGCGCTCTTTTGCTATGCACCTCGCTGGCCGGGTTCGCTTCCGCAGAACTACCGTCGGACACCGAAAATGGACCTCAGGTGGCAACCCTGCAGGTTCCCCCCCCAAAACACTGGGTCTGGGTCAACGATTTTGTGTTTCCGCACATGGCGGACGGCATGGCGTATCTGATCGACGGCGATTCGGGCCGATACTTAGGGACGCTTAGCACGGGATATGGTTTTGCTCGCGTGGTCCTTCCCCGCGACGGCAAACTCATTTATTCGCCGGAAACCTATTTTTCCCGCGGCACACGCGGCAAGCGCACCGATGTCGTCACGATGTACGACGCCGGCACTTTGAAACCCGTCGGCGAGATTCCGATTCCGGCCAAGCGCTCGTCCAATGTGCCGATGATCTCCAATTCCGTGCTGACGGATGACGAGCATTTTCTGCTGATATACAACTTCAATCCGGCGCAGAGCGTCACGGTGGTCGATATCAAGACGCGAAAATTCGTTCGGGAAATCGAAACGCCCGGGTGTGCGTTGATCTATCCGACCGGACCGCGATCCTTCTTTTCCGTATGCGGCGATGGGTCTTTGTCATTGGTAGATCTCGACGAGAGCGGCGCCGCGCACCAGATGCGCACCAAGCCTGTGTTCGATATGTCCGCCGATCCCGTGACCGAGAAGGCCGTGCGCATCGGCGCCACCTGGTATTTCGTGTCATTCGCCGGACGTATTTTTCCGCTCAAGGCCAATGCGCATGACGCGACAGTCGGAGCGAGCTGGTGGTTGACGACCGAGGCTGAGCGCAAGGCGGGATGGCGGCCCGGCGGACTTCAGCAACTGGCGGTGAATGCACAAAAATCGCGGCTTTACTCGATCATGCATCGCGGCGGAGTCGAGACGCACAAGGATCCGGGTAAAGACGTGTGGGTCTACGATGCATCGACTCATCAACGAGTGCAGCAATTAAGCTTGAAGAATCTGGCGACTTCGATTCAGCTATCGACCGACGAGCAGCCCCTGATGTACAGCATCTTCATTGAAGGCACGGACCTCGACATCTACGATCCGGCGAGCGGCAAGCTATTGCGATCGGTCGGTCATATTGGCACGTCGCCGACCATTATGGTTACTCCCTAGACAGAGATACCGTGCTCGACCCAGCCATCGGATACTCTCGGGAACATTTGGAAAGTCTATTCGAAGCCAAGCGCCTTGGTTTCGCATCGATTCAGATTATTTTGAAGCGGCGACGCGGAATCAGGCAGCTTGAGCTTTCCAGGGCTCAGCGAGGAATCTTATGAAATGGTTGGATGAATTCTCGGAAAATTCCGCCCGCGCGCTCGCTCGTCGCACGTCACGGCGCAGCGTCATTGCAGGCCTCGGAGCGTTGATTGTGGGGGCGACGTCGGTGCCCCTGCTGCCGGTAGCCCGCGGCGCGGACACGAAGCCGGCCGGCGGCGCGCCCGCCGCGGATCCCGGCGACCCGCAGTCCTGCGAGTATTGGCGGCACTGCGCCATTGACGGATTTCTCTGCGGTTGTTGCGGCGGATCGCAATCGATATGCCCGCCAGGCACGGATATGTCGCCGGTCACGTGGATCGGCACCTGCCACAATCCCAGCGACGGCAGAGATTACGTCATTTCGTACAACGACTGCTGCGGCAAGAGTGCCTGCGGCCGCTGTTTCTGCAATCGAAATGAAGGCGATACGTCGCTGTTTCAACCGGGTCAATCCAATGACTACAATTGGTGCTCGGGCAACGCCAAGGCCAATATTCCCTATCACTGCTCCACCGCGCGCATTGTGGGCACGGCCAAGTAGACAGCAACCGATGCGAATCCTCGTTGGGGTCGCGGCCTTGGCGCTTTCATGCGCGAACGTGAATCGCGCCTGGGGGTACGAACCCGTTGTGAACTACCAGCTGCACTGCATGGGCTGCCATCTCGCCGACGGTTCCGGGCAATCGGGTCGCGTCCCTTCGATACGCCGCACTCTGGTCCTGTTTTCACAGTCTGCGCAGGGAAGAGATTACGTGGCCAGAGTTCCCGGCGTGGCCCAATCGCCGCTCTCCAACGAAGACACCGCCATGCTGCTCAATTGGATGGCTCGAAACTTGAGCGACTTGAAATTGCCGGCAGGGTTCAGGGACTATTCGGCCGCGGAGATTAAAGGGCTGCGCGCGCATCCGCTGGTGACGGTCAAGCCGCTGCGCGCGCGGTTGCTCCGAACCTCACTCGCACCTCCAGTCGCACCGCCGTCCGCGCCGCCGCGCGCGCCCTAGCCTCGGCTGCGACACCGGCTCGCCCGCCATGACGAGCGCCCACTCCTTCCCCGACAAGGTTCCCGTGTTGATTGCGGGCGGCGGACCGGTCGGCTTGTCGCTGGCGGCGCTGCTGGGCCAGTACAAAATTCAATGTCTGGTGCTGGAGGCCGACGCATCCTGGTGCGAGGGCAGCCGCGCCATCTGCATCTCGCGCCGCTCGCAGGAAATTCTCGGCTGGGTCGGGGCGGATACGGCGCTTCTCGCCAAGGGTTTGCCGTGGGTCGGCGGCCGCAGCTACTTTCGCGACACCGAGGTGCTGCATTTCGAAATGCCGAGCGAGCCCGCGCAACGATTTGCGCCGATGATCAATCTCCAGCAATACTACATAGAGCAATTTGCGTACGCGGCGGCGCTTCGCGCGGGCTGTGTCGACATTCGCCGCTCGGCCCGAGTAAGCGCGGTCCGGCAGCAAGGTGCTGCCGTGCGAGTTGATTTCCAAGCAGCAGACGGCCGCAGCCGCAGCGTGGACGCGGACTGGCTGGTCGCCTGCGATGGCGGGCGCAGCACCGTACGCGAGCAACTGGGCCTGCCACTCGAGGGGATGCAGTACGAGGGACGCTACGTAATAGTGGACATCGAGCAGGACACCAAGCGTGACGTTGAGCGCCTGGCCTGGTTCGATCCCCCTTCCAATCCGGGCTCCACCATCCTGATGCACCGCCAACCTGACAATGTCTGGCGAATCGATTACCAGGTGGGCGATCATGAAGTTGCCGACGACGCTGTGCGGCCGGAGAATGTGCTGCCGCGCGTGCAAGCGCATCTCGACATGATTGGCGAGACGGCGCCGTGGAAGCCCTTGTGGATCTCGATATACAACGCCAAGTGTCTGACCCTGGCCAGCTACCGCAGCGGCCGCGTCCTGTTTGCGGGGGACGCCGCCCATCTCGTGCCGATTTTTGGCGTGCGCGGCCTCAACTCGGGGCTCGACGATGCCGGCAATCTGGCATGGAAGCTGGCATTGGTCCAGCAGGGTCAAGCGCGGGGTTCATTGCTCGACAGCTATTCCAGCGAGCGCGTGGCTGCCACCCGCGAGAACATTGCGTACGGAGCCAAGAGCACGGAATTCATGGCGCCTCCCCATCGCGGTTTTGCATTGATGCGCGAGGCGGCACTGCGCCTCGCGCTGGAATCGTCCCGCGTCCGCTCGCTCATCAATCCGCGGCAAACTTCCCCGGTTGAGTACGAATGCTCGCCGCTCAATCAAGCGGACGATGCAGATACGTTCCACCACGGCGCGCGCGCCGGCGCGCCGGCCCCCGAAGCAAGACTGCGCACCGCACGGGGCGCAGGGCACTTGACGGCACTGTTCGGAGGCAGCTTCGTGGCCTTGTACTTCTCCGACGACCCGCGCCTACCTCCAGCGATAGCATTACTCGCCGAACGCGGGCGATTGGGTGTTGCCGCCCTACGCATCGTGCGCATCGCCACGCACGGCGAGCCGGATGAATGCGCTGTCGTCGCTGAACCCGGCCAAGCTTGGGATAGGTACGACGCCACCGAAGGCACGTTGTATTTGATCCGACCGGACGGTTATGTCATGGGGCGCTGGCGCGCAGCGGCATCCAACGCGGCGGATATTAATCGGGCACTAACCCGAGTGCTCCGGGAGACTCATGATGAACAGCGTGCAAATTGATCTTGTGTACACTGAACTTTCAGAATGTATTGCCCGTGTCGGCGAAGCCAAAACTCATTTATTTCTCGCCACGCTGGCGCTGGATCTGCTAAGCGAGCAAGCGGATGCCGAGAGCGCGCTCGAGCATATTTTGAAAGCCGAACGCCTCGCCAATATCTGACTTGGCTTCCTTAAGATTGCCGGGCGGACTAGCTTCGCGGACTGCACCGGAACAGTTCGATGGCCGTGAACGACTGGTTCGGCACGCGATAAATGATCACGTAATCGATGCCGATTGCCAATTTTATCCCCGATACCTTGGAAGGATTTGAGTAGTTTTCATCGTTGTGCAAATCGGTTTCGCTGGCACCGCTCAAATTCTTGCGGTACCAAATTTCCACGAGTGCGAGTGGGTCGAAGGAGGTGGCCGCAAAGTGCGCGCACTGGCGTCCGAGCCGGTCCGTTCTCGTTCGCTCGTCCATCTTGGCCGTTTGCAGATTCGGGTAAGCCGGCAAACCTGTGACATTGGTCACCTCGGCAGCAGACGCGAGCACCGCACCGACCACGAGCGAAAATGCCGGCAGAATGACGAGCCCGCCTTTCGTCACTCGTTCCCAATGTCAGTGAGTCGCTTAAGATCGGCAGACTGCAGCAGCAGGTCCACGACACCCTTGAGGCCAACGCCGTCGGCATCGTCGAAGCGCGCCAATTCGGGACTATCGAGGTCGAGCACCCCCAGTAGCTGTCCGTTTTGAATCAGCGGCAAGACGATCTCCGAACGCGACGCGGCGTCGCAGGCGATGTGTCCGGGAAATGCATGTACATTCTCGACGATAACCGTTTCGCGTTTCTCGGCGGCTGTGCCGCAGGCCCCGGATCCCATCGCGATACGAATACAGGCAACCTTGCCCTGAAAAGGGCCGAGCACGAGCTCGCTGTCGTGCAGGAAATAGAACCCCACCCAATTCACGCTCGGCAACCCCTCGAAAAGAAGCGCGGACATGTTGGCCGTGTTGGCGAGCGCATTGCGTTCGCCGGCAAACAATGCCGCCAACTGGTCTTGCAGTTCGCGGTAGGCAGCCGCCTTGGGCAAATCGGCGGCTTTCTTAACGACGTGCATCGATAATTATCAAGTTTTGCCGACCACGTAGATGTGCCGTGCGACGCTACTGCCGATAGTGACGCGCCCGTCCGTCGCAGCGGTGATGCTTTCTGGATAAATCTTTTTGCCGGGCATGCGAAGCTCGGCCGGCGCGGCGCCCGCGGCCGGTGCCGCGGCGGGTTGGCTTAATGCCCAGACGTAAGCCGCAACCGCGGACACTTGATCGATCGTCAACTGGGCACCGCCCATGGGCGGCATGGGCGCGCGATAGTTCTTAGGCTGCGCGACGCCGATACGAATGGTGGCGGCAATTCCAGCGCTGCTGCCGTCGCTCCACAACCATCGATTGACCGTCAAATTGGGCCCAAGCGGCGTGCCCGTGCCGTTCGATCCGTGGCAACCTGTGCAGCTCGCGCCGCCGGCCTGGCCGTGATAGATGCGATCGCCGAGCATCACCATTTCACGCGTGGCTTCCTCGGGCACCGGTAACTTGGCGGCGTCGATCGATGCCGCGTCAGGATGTATTCCTTCCGGCGGCTTCGCATTGACGGCAACGATTGAACCCGCGGGAGCGGACGCGCTAGGGCACGGAACGGTGTGCACAGCGGCATCTGCATCGCCTGCACCGCCACTGTAGACGATGCGATAAATCCTTCCACGCACATCATCGGAGACGTACAGCGCCCCGTCGGGCCCGACTGCGAGACCCGTGGGCCGATGGGCAGCCTTGTCGGGTGACTTCACTTTCCCGGCAAATCCCTCTGCGAATATCTCGCACTTCCCGGATGCGGCGTCGCCTGCGAGCCCTTGAAAAACCACGCTGTAGCCTTTCTGCGGATAGGGCGCGCGATTCCACGAGCCGTGGAACGCGATGAACACGCCATTGTGATAGTGGGCAGGGAATTGCGACTTGTCGTAGAACGTCATGCCATTCGGCGCCCAATGCGCCGGAAAGTCCGCGACCGGCGCGATTTTCTTGGCGCACGCGCCTACTCGATGACCGTCACCGCCGTATTCCGGCGCCAGCACCAGTTTATTTTGGCCCGGGTCGTAGTAGCACTCCGGCCAGCCATAGTCGCCGCCTTCCTCGAGGCGCAGCAGTTCTTCCGCCGGCAGCGTAGCCTCCTGTTCGAGCTGATATATCGCCGGCCAGTTCGAGTGCAGTTGGTCGCGACCGTGCTGAGTGACGAAAATGCGCTTGCCCGCTGCATCGACCGCAAATCCTTCCGCATTGCGTAAGCCCGTCGCATAGCGCCCGGCCGGAGAGAACGTCTGCCCGGTTTTATTCGCGTCATACCGCCAAATCCCGCCGCGTGTCAGCAGTTCCGTGCACGGGTCGGCGCCTTTGGATTCGAGCGAGCGATTCTGCGCCTGGCAGGCGTTGGTGGCCGAGCCCACGTCGATATACATGAGGCCCGCAGCATCTATCGCGAATGGATGCATCGGATGGTCGCCGCCGAGAGGCAAGCCTGTCACGATGGTTTGCGCAGGAGATCGTGGGACGATGGATCCGGGCGCCAGCGTATAGCGGACAATCTTATCGTTGATTTCCGCATACAGCGCGCCCTGGTAAAATCCGATCCCGGTTCCGCCGGCACCGCCGCTCCGTACTGTCTCGCCAAAACGCTGATTCACGTCGGCCTTGCCCTTACCGCTGCTGTCTTGCAACGCGACTAGAAAACCACCGGCATGCGGCGTGTCGTTGCCGTAATAGACGCCGGACCAGGTATTGACATAAACCACCCCGCTCGGCGACACCACCAGATGACGGGCGTGCCCGATGTCATCGGCGAAAATCGTGGCGCAAAAGCCCGGCGGCAGGACAAGACCGCTATCATCACCTGGACACGCGCGTTGCAAGGATTGCGGGACGGCTCTAACGGGCGCCGACAACAGAACCGACATCGCAGCCGCTGCCACCAGCAGGATGACTGGAAACGACCGAGATTTATGATGGTGAGCCAAGCGCATTTATCTCTCCCCGACACAGGCAGCATGGAATTTCGAGGACGCACGACGTCGCCGATGCTCGTATAATAACATCCCAGCGAAAGCTTCTATCGGGTTTGGCCGCTGTTCGCCTGCTTCGCGCGATCCTTCAAATCGATGGCGACCCGCTGCACGCGGGCGGGATTGGACCACAGGCTCGCCTGCGGCAGAAATGCAAAACGCCCGCCTAACTTAGTGGGCTCACGCAAGCGGACCGTGATCCGATGCAGGCCGCCGGCGCTTGAGACTTCCGCATCGGAAATGTTCGTGAAGGAAACGATTTCCTGCGTCCCGCCTCGTTGCACTTGCAGATGATCCTCGCAATCGACGACTTCGTCGACGAGACGATGGAATTGCGTCTTCCAAAGAAAAAGGCCGAAACAGGCGCTGAGGATTCCGGCCGGCATCAGGCCCGCTGCCGGATGCTGTAGCAGACTGCCGTCGAGCGCGGAAGGAGTTATCGCAAATGCAATCAGCGCGGCGGCACTCAGCCAGATGCCGCGCTTGAACAAGCTGGTATTTTTGAAAGAGATGACTTGCATGATTGCGCATCGAACTCTCCGCGATTGACGTCATTCTGTCCAGCGGTAGTCACGCCGCCCCGTGAACCGGCTGCGCCGTCGCACCATCGATTTCCACTGCGGTTGTACGCTGATCGATATGGGCGAGCGCTGAAGAGCTGCGCAACGCCACCGATGGTCAAGCTGTTCATCATCAGCGCGACGGCGAGGGCGGCGAGTTTCGATGAAAT
>JBDUEQ010000097.1:0-10785 GCA_040002315.1 Gammaproteobacteria bacterium | reverse complement strand
CCTGTCACGCCGGGGGTCGCGGGTTCGAGTCCCGTCCACTCCGCCATTTCCTTCAGCGCGCGCGAGCCATAGGGCCGCGCCAAAGGGTATGAATAGGGTGGGATCATGCTGCAGACAATTCACGATAAATTGAAGGGTTGGTTGGCCGGAGTGGTGCTCGGCATCATCGGCTTGGTGTTCGTGTTCTGGGGCATCAACTGGACCATGTCCGCGCCCAACTATGCGGCCAAGGTGAACGGCAACGAAGTGTCGGTCAATGACGTGCGGCAGTCCTACCAGCAGCAACTCGCGCAGGCCGAGCGCCAATCCAATGGCACCTTGAGCGAGGCACAGCGCACCGAGATCAAGCAGCGGGTTCTCAATGATTACGTGAACAGCGAGGCGTTGATCACGCGCGCTGATGAACTCGGCTACCGGGTGAGCGATGAGGAGTTGTTGGCCAGCATGTCGAAGGTGCCGCTGTTTCAAGTCGACGGCAAGTTCGACAAGGGACATGCCGTTGCAGTGTTAAGGTCACAGGGCCGCTCTCCGCTCGAGATCGAGGCGCTGTTTCGGCGCGATGCGAAATTGCAGCAGCTCGACGCGGCATTGAATTTATCCAGCTTCGCTACGGCAACGGAAATGAAGCAGATCCGCGCGCTCACCAAGCAGCAGCGCGAAATCACCTGGCTGACTCTGTCCGCAGAGAAATATGCGGCGGCCGCGACTCCCGACGACGCGGCACTCAAGGTTTATTACGACGCGCACAAATCGCAATACATGACGCCGGAAACGGTGACTCTGCGCTACGTGGAAATCAGCCTGGCAGCGCTCGCGGCGAAAGTCACGGTCGACGATGCGCAGCTGAAGGCCTTTTACGACGAACAGAAGGTCAAGACGCCGGAGCGCTTCATTCAGGGAGAGCAGCGCCGCGTCAGCCATATTTTATTGCCGGTTGCGACGCCGGCCGAAGACGCGGCGGTCAAGGCCAAGGCGGAGGAAATCCTGAAACGCGCCAAGGGGGGCGAGGATTTCGCGAAATTGGCCAAGGAGTTCTCTCAGGATCCGGGCTCCGCGCAACAAGGCGGGGATCTGGGCTGGTCGGAGCGCAAGGCGTGGGTGACCCCCTTCGCCGATGCCGCCTACGGCATGAAGGTCGATGAGATCACGGGGCCGGTGAAGACCCAATTTGGTTATCACATTTTAAAGCTGGTGGGCATTCAGCCGACCACGGTCAAGACCTTCGAGCAGAGCAAGACTGAATTGGAGACCGAATATCGGCGCGCTGAGGCGGAGAAGCTGTTCAACAATGCGCAGGATCAGCTGGCCGATGCCGCCTTGCAGAATGCCACCGACATCGACGTGGTGGCGCGCAAGGCCGGCCTCACTGTGCTCGAAGTGCCGACATTCAGCCGCATCGATGGCGGCGGCGCATTAGGCAAGGTACCGGCGGTGATCGAGGCGGCATTCAGCCAGGACGTGCTCGATGGCCGCTTGAGCCCCATGATCGAAGTGGAGAAGGGCCGCGGCGTGGTGTTGCGCGCCACGGATCACAAGCTGCCGCAGCAGAAGCCTTTCGATACCGTTCACGCGGAGTTGGTCGCCGCCTGGAAGAAGCAGCGCGGTGTAGAACTCGCCGCGGCGGCGGCCGCGGATGCCGTCAAGCGCCTCGATGGAGGCGAATCCTGGGAGGCGGTGGCCAAGAGTGTGGCGGCCAATGCCGGGGCCATGCCGCAGGCGCCGAAGTTCGTGTCGCGAGCTGACCAGGATGTACCGTTGGAAGTACGCACCCAGGTGTTCGGGCAGGCGAGACCTGCGGGCAAGCCTCTGTATGGCGACGCCGAGCTGCCCAATGGCGACGCCGCCGTCATCGCCTTGAGTGCGGTGCGCGAAGAGCCTGGTGATCCCAAGGTTCAGGACCTGGAGATGCGCCGCCAGTTTGCCGCCCAGATCGCCTCCACCGAGGCGCAGAGCTATGCGGCCGGTGCGCGTGCCGCCGCCAAGGTGGTCTTGAATCCGCAGGCAATCGACTAGTTGACGGAATTACTGCAGCATTTTTCGGACTGGTACTTGGCGACTTTAAGCCAGGGAGGCTATTGGCTCATTGCCGGATTGATGGCGCTGGAAAGCACCTTCGTTCCCATCCCCAGCGAAGTGATCATTCCGCCGGCCGCCTACCTCGCCCACACCCGAGGGGAATTTTCGTTCATCGGGGTGGTGCTGGCCGGTACGGCGGGATCGTGGGTGGGTGCGTCCCTCATGTACTGGGGAGCGCGGCTCCTGGGCCGCCCGCTCATCATGCGCTTCGGCCGCTATGTGGGGATGGGGCAGGCCAAGATTGAATTGGCGGAGCGCTGGTGCACTCACTATGGCCCGCCCGGCGTGTTCTTCTCCAGGCTGTTGCCGGTGATCCGCCACCTGATCGGCATCCCCACCGGAATCCTGCGCATGGACTTTCGCTGGTACGCGCTCGCCACGCTCTCAGGCTCGCTGCTGTGGTGTTCGGTGCTGGCATGGCTGGGGATGGCGGTAGGACAACACCCGGAGCTTTTGGCGGGCTCCCTGCACCGCTTCTTCGCCCTGGTAGTGGGGGTGGCGGCGGTTTTGGCGGCGCTGTACTACGTTTTCGTGCGGCGGACGTCAACCCGGCGTTAGAGGAGAGGGTCGCTGGGTTGCGCGCCCGCGCGACGATGTTGTCAACTTGACAAGTACGCGGTGCTGCTGCAGACTTCTTAGTGGAGGAAATACCATGAAAGTCATGTCGGTCGGCGAATTCAAGAGCCGCTTTTCCGAGGCGCTGGACGCGGTGTGCGAGGGCGAAACCATCATCGTGTCTTACGGCCGCAACCACAGGAAGGTTGCCGCGATGGTTCCCTATGCAAACCTTGAGGCGCCTCAACAGCGGCCCCTCGGCCTGCTCAAATCGAAGGCGCGTGTCAGGTTTGGGAAGGATTTCACCCTCACGGACGAAGAGTTTCTCGAGGCGTGATCGGCCTTTTGGATACGCATAGTTTTCTATGGGCCGTCATGGCTCCAGAAAAGCTGTCTGCGAAGATGCGAACCGTCATCGCAGATCCGGGGAACGAGATACACGTCAGCACCATCAGCTTCTGGGAGATTGCGCTCAAATACTCGTTGGGCAAGCTGCAGATGACCGGATGTTCACCGGATGATTTGGTGGCTATCGGCCGGCAAATGGGGCTGACAATTTCTGCCCCCTCAGCGGAAGAGTCGGCCGGTTTCCATCGCTTGCCGCGAGCCCATCACAAGGATCTGTTCGATCGCATGTCGGTGTGGATGTGCCTGCAGCGCAGGTGGACGTTGATCACCCGCGACGGAAATCTCGGCGATTATCGCTCACAGGGCTTGCTCACCGCCTGGTAATCGACTTGCCGATTCGACCCGTGGTGTCTAGGTCGCCCGCCCACCCGCCGGCAATGGCACGGCGATCGGGAACTTGGCAAAGATTGCGGCAACTCCCGCGCTGATTCTGGCTTCAGCGTTCGGGCCCGTCAGATCGGAACCGTTCTGATTGACCGACGCATGCCAAATCGGCGTGCGCGACTTGGCGTCGAATAGATCGATGGCGATGCGGGTTTCGTCGCTCACGTTCGGGCCGTCCCAGCCCCAGCCGCCGTAGTACCCGCCGCGACGGCCCCAGCCGCCCCAGCCCGCCCAGCCGGCGTAATAATCATTGAACACCTGGCGCGTGCCCATGGCGTAGCCGACGATGCATTCGGCATTGCCGCGATCGGCAGGCTGGATGCCCTTGGCCGCGAGGTTGGCGGCAATCGATACTTTGAGGCGCTCGGCGTTTAATGGATTGCCGTAGGCGGCCGGCTGGTCGGCATTCGCCACATGTTCATTCGCAAACGCATAGGTATGGCAGCTCGATACGGACATGGCCGGATTGGAATCGGTGGTGACCGGCAAGGTGGTGCAGGCGGCCAGACTGAAACCCAATGCGCCGGCGGCCGCAACGTACAAGAGATGACGATTTAACATAATAAGACCTCTTCAGACAGCCAATAACCGCGTCGGCGGATTTTACCTTAAACGCCCGATAGCCCGATCGGTTGACGTCTCATGACTCCGCGGGGCGGCGCTGCATGGGCTTCAGTTGGCGTCGCTGTCCGAGGGAAAGCTCATGCCCACGGTGTGGTAGCCGCCATCCACGTACAGCACTTCGCCGCTGATGCCGGCGGCGAGATCCGAACAGAGAAAGGCCGCGGTATTGCCCACATCCTCGATGGTCACATTGCGCCGGATGGGCGCGGTGGCCGCCACGTGGGACAGCATTTTTCGAAGGCCCGGAATGCCGGCCGCAGACAAGGTCTTGATGGGGCCGGCGGAAATGGCGTTGACCCGCACGCCGTTGCTGCCTAAGTCGGCGGCGAGGAATCGCACATTCGCCTCGAGGCTGGCCTTGGCCAGACCCATGACATTGTAGCCCGGGATGGAGCGCACAGCGCCCAGGTAGCTCAAGGTCACGATCGATCCTGCACGCCCGTGCATGAAGGGCAGCGAGGCGCGCGCCAGTGCCGTCAAGCTGTAGCTCGAGATATCGTGGGCCACCCGAAACCCTTCGCGGGTGGTGGCATCGAGAAAGTTGCCGGTGAGCGCCTCACGCGGCGCAAAGGCCACGGCATGCACCAGGATATCGAATGCATCCCAGCGGGACTTAAGATGCGCGAATCCCTTCGCGATCTGCGCATCCTCGGCGACGTCCATGACGAAGGTGATGTCTGATCCTAATTGCTTGGCGAGCGGCACGACGCGATCCGTCATGCGTTCGATATGCGCAAAGGCGAGCTCGGCGCCTTGAGCGTGCATTGCCTGGGCAATACCCCAGGCAATGGAGCGGTCCGTGGCGAGCCCGACAATGAGCGCGCGCTTACCCTGCAAAAACCCCATGCTAGCTACCCCTGTTGCCGGTTCGCATCGACGTACATGACCAGACGCTGGCCGGCTTTGATTTGATGATGCTGATTCAGGCCGTTCCAGCTCTTGAGCTGCGGCACCGAGACTTGAAACTGCTTGGAAATGCTGTAGATCGTGTCGCCGCGGCGCACCGTATACTGCATTCGCCGGCCGGCTTCCACGCCTTCGCCGCGGAACCGGCGCGAGCTCGCCTTGATGACCAGGCGCTGACCTTTCACCAACGAATCCGCCGTGCCGATGTTATTCAAACGCGCCAGTGTGCTCACCGGCATGCCATGGCGGCGCGCGATACTGGACAGGGTCTCGCCCGCCCGCACCCGATAGACGATTTGCCGCTGCTTGCGTCCGCCGAAATCAGCCGGGCGATCCACGCGCGATGCGGCGAGCAATACCTTATCCGGCATTTCGCCGCTGATTTCCGGGATCTTCAGCGATTCCCCGACGGTCACCTTGCCGCCCTTCAAATCGTTGATCTTGGAGATGACGGTGGCCGACGTGCCGTACTGCTTGGCGATGGTGGCGAGCGTTTCACGGCGCGTTACTTCGTGAAGGGCGAAGCGCACCCGATCGTCGGGCGACAGCGACTTCAGTCCCGCCTCAAAGCCGTCGGCATTGTCGATCGGCACCAGCATGCGGTGCGGACCCTCAGGGTCGGTGGCCCAGCGGTTATAGCCCGGATTCAACGCCACCAGTTCCTCGTAGCTGGAGCCGGCCAACTGCGCGGCGATTTTCAGGTCGATTTGCGAATCGGTGTCGATCACGGCGAAATACGGCTCATTGGGAATCACCGCGAATTCCAAACCGTAGCGCTCCGGTTCTGCCATCAGGCGCTTCATCGCCAGCAGCTTCGGCACATAGGCGCGGGTTTCGGAGGGCAATTTCAAATGCCAGAAATCGGTGGGCTTGCCATGAGCGCGGTTGTAGTCGAGCTCTCGCTGAACGCTATTCTCACCGACGTTGTAGGCGGCAATCGCCAGCAGCCAGTCGCCGTCGAACTGATCGTGCAAGGCCTGCAGATAGTCGAGCGCCGCGCGGGTCGATTCGATGACGTCGCGCCGCCCGTCGTACCACCAATTCTGTTTCAAGCCGAAGCGCACGCCGGTGCCGGGAATGAATTGCCACAAGCCTGCGGCCCGGCTGCTCGAATAGGCGAACGGTTCATAAGCGCTTTCCACCACCGGCAGCAGCGCGAACTCCGAGGGCATGCCGCGCGCCTCGACTTCGGTGACGATGTGGTACATGTAGCGCTGCGCGCGCTGGAAGACGCGCTCGAGGTATTCCGGGTTGTGCTCGAACCAGGCGAGTTGGGTATCGATGGCCGGTTCCTGCACCTCATCAAGGGCGAAGCCCGCCCGCATACGGTCGAATAAATCGTCGTAGTCCTCGCCGTTGTGATGCTGCCATTCGCTCGGCATGGTGAGCGCCGGAGGAGGCGCGGCGCTGGCGGCGTCGGCATGCATGGGGTTGGCAGCCGGGGCGGTGGTTTCCGCGGGGACCACGATGGGCTCGCGCTCCGGGGGCTTGGCCGGCCGCAAGGAACAGGCGCCGAGCAGCAATACGGCGCCAGTCAATAAAAAATGTCGAGTGAGAGGTGCCATAGGAAGCCTGTTAGCGGAACTGGTCCTTCCAGGCGCGCAGCACCCCGAACACTTGCGCGGCATCCCTCAGCGGCGTGCCGGCATGCGCTTCGGCGGCGGAGATCACGGTGGGACTATCGCAGCGCAAGAAAGGGTTGACTTGAATTTCAAGTTTCAGAGTGGAGGGCAGGCTGGGGTTGCCGGCCGCGAGCACGCGATCGACGTGGGTCCGATAGTCGAGCGCGGCGGCATTGGCGGGTTCGACCGTCAAGGCGAAGCGCAAATTGGCCGCGGTGTATTCGTGGCCGCAGAACATCCGGGTGTCCGGCGGCAAGTCGCGCAGCTTGTTCAACGAGGCATTCATTTGCACCGGCGTACCCTCGAACATTCGTCCGCAGCCCGCGCTGAACAGCGTATCTCCGCAGAACAGCGCCCCATGCCCCCAGAAGGCAATGTGGCTTAACGTATGCCCCGGCACTTGCAAAATCTCGAAGGAAAGTCCCAAGTTCGGCAATTCGCAGCGCTCGCCCTCGTGCACGGTGCGAGTGCGCTGTGCAATTCGTACATCGTCCGGTCCGATCACGGGAACCTTCTTAAGGCGCAGCAGGTCGGGGACGCCGCCGATATGATCGGGATGATGGTGAGTGAGTAGAATCGCGGCTAAGCTTGCGCCGCTGCGCTGCAACTCGGCGATCACCGGAGCAGCGTCGCCGGGATCGACCGCCACCAGCTGGCCGGGAGCATGGGGCGATTCGATGAGCCAGATGTAGTTATCGGCGAATGCGCGCACCGGGCGCACGTTAAGATGGGTGCTGTGATTTGACATTTTGCGGGCGTATTTAACCTGTAACATCCGAACTTCGCTAGTGTTTTTGTTGGAGGGGCCGGTAGTTGGAAGCATCGCGCGTCACGCCTTCGGCCGATTGGTTCGAGGGGCCCTTGGGGGCCCGCGTGCTGCGTGAAGAGGCCGCGTTGGCGCCGCTCGCCCTCGATGATGTGTTCGGCTTCGAACTGCTGCAGGTGGGCGCGTGGGGAGCCGCACGGCATCTGCTCGATGGCGCACGCACTCAGCACACCACCTTGGTGGCACCCGAGATGAGTCCTGGGGTGACCCTGTGCGCGCCCTTGGACTCGCTGCCCTTCAGGTCCGATTCCATCGACGCGATTTTTCTGCCGCACACGCTCGAACTGATGGAGGATCCGTACACGGTGCTGCGCGAGGCCGAACGCGTGCTGGTGGCGGAGGGCTGCCTGATGATTTGCGGCTTCAACCCCTTCAGCGGTTGGGGCGTACGCCGTACCTTCGCGCAGTATTTTGGCCGGCCGGTATTTCCGCCGCAGACGCGACGCTTGCTGTCGGAGCGGCGGCTGCGCGATTGGGTGGCGCTGATGGGGTTCGATGTCGACACTGTCTACGGCTATCTGGGGATGTTGCCCACCAAGGGCCGGAACGTCGATGTGCGGCCGCGCGCTGCGTGGACTGCCGGTGCCTACTTGCTCAAGGCGCGCAAGCGCGTTTCCACGTTGACGATGGTGCGGCCGCGATGGCGTGCCCGCCAGCGCGTGCTGGTCGGCGCCGCTGAGCCCACGTCCAAAGTGGGTCCGTGATCCAAGTCGATATCTATACGGACGGCGCCTGCCGCGGCAATCCCGGTCCCGGCGGCTGGGCTGCCTTACTGGTCGCGGGCAAGGAGCGCAAGGAAGTCTCGGGTGCTGAGGCGGCAACCACCAACAACCGCATGGAGCTGATGGGGGCCATCGGCGGACTGGGCGCGCTCAAGCGCCGCTGTGCGGTCAAACTCTATACGGATTCGAAGTACGTACTTCAGGGCATCACCGAATGGCTGCCGAACTGGAAGGCGCGCGGCTGGCGCACCGCGGCGCGTGAACCGGTCAAGAATCAGGATCTGTGGCAATTGCTGGACGCCGCGGTTCAGGAACAAGACATCGAATGGCATTGGGTGAAGGGACATTCGGGACATGAAGGCAATGAATTCGTGGATCAATTGGCGAATGTCGCCATCGATCGCCTACTGGCGGCGCGATAAATGAGACAAGTCGTCCTGGACACCGAGACCACGGGGCTCGAAGTGGAATTACAGCACCGGGTCATCGAAATAGGCTGTATCGAACTCGTCAATCGGCGGCTCACCGGCCGCACCTATCATCAGTACTTGAACCCCGAGCGCGACATCGACGAGGGCGCACAGCAGGTGCATGGCCTCAGCCGCGAGACATTGGCGAAGGAGCCGACGTTTTCGCAGGTGCACCCGCAGTTCCTGGAGTTCGTGCGCGACGCCGAGCTCATCATCCACAACGCACCCTTCGACGTGGCTTTCTTGAATGCCGAGCTTAAGCGCATCGAGAGCGCGCAGCGGCTCAGCGATTTGTGCCGCGTACTCGACACCTTGGCCCTCGCCCGGCAGATGCATCCGGGGCAGCGCAACAATCTCGACGCCCTGTGCAAGCGCTACTCGGTCGACAATTCGCATCGCGACTATCACGGCGCGTTGCTGGATGCGCGCATCCTCGCCGAGGTGTATCTGGCCATGACCGGCGGCCAAGCGAAGCTCACTTTAAGCGCCGAATCCGATACTGCGCGCAGCCGCGCGCGCCAGGCGGCGCCGGCGCGTCCGGGCGGCGTGCGCATTACGGTGGTCCACGCCAGCGAGGATGAGATGGCGGAGCACAACTTAGTGCTGGCGCTGCTCGACAAGGCGTCGGGCGGGCAAACGGTGTGGCGGAAAATGTGAGGCATGCTCGTCATGACAGCACTGAATTCTTCTCTTAGCCAATGGCGCGCCGTTGCCGCGCATGCCAAGGAATTGAGCCAGGCGCAGCTGCGCGACCTGACCGCCGCTGACCCTAAGCGCTGGCAGAACTTTCACCTCGAGTACGATACCTGGCTGCTCGATATCTCGCGTCAGCGTATCAATGCCAAGACGCTCGCGTTGCTGTTCGATCTGGCGCGCGCGGCGGGTCTGCCGGAGCGCATCGTCGCCATGTTTCGCGGCGATCCCATCAACAGCACCGAACAACGCTCGGTACTGCACACGGCCCTGCGCTCGGACTTCGCGGGACCCAAGGCCGTGCAAGCGGAAGTAGCCGCTACACGCAAGCAACTGGTCGATTTCGTCGCGGCGGTACGATCGGGCAAGAAGCTCGGGGTGACAGGCAAGAAATTCAAGCATGTGGTGAATATCGGCATCGGCGGCTCGGACTTGGGTCCCCTGCTGGTGTGCGATGCGCTGCGGCATGAATGGAGCGGCGACATTACCCCGCACTTCGTCTCGAATGTGGATCGTACCCAGCTCGAGGACTTGATCCGCAGCATCGATCCGGCCGAGACGCTGGTCATCGTCTGCTCCAAGACTTTCATCACGCAGGAGACCCAGGCGAACGCCAATGCGGCGCGTGCCTGGATCATCGGTGCCTTGGGCGAGAAGGCTGCGGCGAATCACTTCGTTGCCGTCTCGACCAATGCGGCAGCCATGGATGCCTTCGGCATCGCCGCCGGGCATCGCTTTACGATGTGGGATTGGGTGGGCGGCCGCTATTCGGTGTGGTCGGCGGTGGGCCTGGTCGCGGAATTGACCATCGGCAGCGAGCGCTTTGAAGAATTCCTGCAAGGCGCGAGCGACATCGACAGGCATTTCACTACGGCGCCGTTCGAGAAGAATTTGCCGGTACTCATGGGATGCTTAGGCGTATGGAACCGCACCTTTCTGAAGCTGCCGACCCTGGCCGTGCTGCCTTACGATCAGCGCCTGGCGCGGCTGCCCGCCTATCTGCAGCAACTCGAAATGGAGAGCAACGGCAAGTCGGTTTCGCTCGCCGGCGAGCGCGTCGATTTCGCGACGGCGCCGGTGGTATGGGGCGAACCCGCATCGAACGCGCAGCACTCGTTCTTTCAGATGCTGCATCAGGGAACGCCCACGGCGGCGCTCGATTTTCTCGCGCCGCTCAAGGGCTCGTGGGGGGGCACCGAGGGGCAGGATCTGGCGCTGCAGAACTGCCTGGCCCAATCCCAGGCGTTCGCCTTCGGTTACACCGCGGCGGAGGCCGAGGCCGGCATGCACAAGGCCGGTGCAGCGCCGGCCGACATCAAGCGCTTGACGGCGCATCGCGTGCACGAGGGCAACCGGCCGAGTTCGCTGCTCATGTATCCGCAAACCACGGCGCGTAGCTTGGGCGGAATATTGGCGCTGTATGAGCACAGTGTGTTCGTGCAGGGCACGATTTGGGGAATCAATTCATTTGATCAATTCGGCGTGGAGCTCGGTAAGAA
>JBDUEQ010000096.1:0-25024 GCA_040002315.1 Gammaproteobacteria bacterium | reverse complement strand
GCGCTCGAGTTCCGGCACGATCTGGAACAGATCGCCGACCAAGCCAACATCCGCGACTTCGAAGATCGGCGCCTCGGCATCCTTGTTGATCGCCACGATGGTGCGTGCGTCCTTGATGCCCGTTAGATGTTGAATCGCGCCGGAGATGCCGATGGCGATGTAAATGTCCGGTGAAACGATCTTGCCGGTCTGGCCGACTTGCATTTCATTGGGCGCGTATCCTGCATCGACCGCGGCGCGCGATGCGCCCACCGCCGCGCCAATCTTGTCGGCCAAACTGAACAGCAATTTGAAGTTATCTGCGCTGCCGAGCGCTCGGCCGCCGGACACCACGCGCTTGGCGGTCTGAAGATCCGGCCGATCGGTGGAACCGCTTTTTGCCCCCACATAGCGCGTGTGCGAAGGCAGAGCGGCCGCCGTGCTTTTGGATTCGATGGCGGCACTGCCGCCGCCCGCTGCGGCTTGGAAGGATGCGACCCGTACAGTGGCCAGGAGCTTGCGCGAGGGATCCGCTTCCACCGTCACGATGGCATTGCCGGCGTAGGTGGGACGCTTGAATCGGTAGGGGCCCTCGACCGCCATCAAGTCACTGACCTGCGGCACGCCGAGCAATGCGGCGATGCGCGGCATCAAGTCCTTGCCGAAGCTCGTCGACGGGCCGAAGACATGAGTGTAGTCGGCAGCGAGCGCCGCCAGTTGCGGCGCAAAGATTGCCGCCAGCGGATGCTCATTTTCCGGCCGATCCACGCGCAGCACCGATTTCACCCCGGAGAGGGCGGCAGCCTGTGCGGCAACGGCCGCGGTATCCGCACCCAACAGAACGATGGTGATTTCGCCGTCCGCAATGCTGCCGGCACAGGTGACGCATTTCGCCGTGGCGGGATTCAGCGTCTTGCCATCGTGCTCGCCGACAATTAGTACCTTGTGCATTAGATCAAACCCTTCTTCTTGAGTACGTCAACCAGTTCTGCCACATCCTTAACCATGACACCTTTCTGGCGCTGCGGTGGCGGCTCGGTTTTCACCGTCTTGAGCAGCACCCCCGCGCTGATGCCGAGTGCGTCGAGTGAGGTCACGTCCAGCGGTTTCTTCTTGGCCTTCATGATGTCCGGCAATTTAACGTAGCGCGGCTCATTCAAGCGCAGATCCACAGTTACCACTGCCGGTAAGTCGATCTCAATGGTTTCGAGGCCGGCATCCACTTCGCGAGTGACCGATGCCTTGGTTCCCGAGATCTCCACCTTGGAGGCGTAGGTGGCTTGCGGCCGCTCCCAAATCGCCGCCAGCATTTGACCGGTTTGATTCGCGTCATCGTCGATGGCCTGCTTGCCTAAGAAGATCAGATCGGGGTTTTCCTTTTTCGCCAGAGCGAGGAAGGTTTGCGCGGCCGTCAGGGGTTCGACCGCCGCGTCCGTCTGGACCAGGATCGCGCGATCGGCGCCCATCGCCAGGGCGGTGCGCAGCTGTTGCTGTGTGTCGGCGACGCCGATGCTGACGGCGAGGACTTCGATATTCGTGCCGCGCTCCTTGATGCGCAAGGCTTCTTCGAGCGCAATCTCATCGAATGGATTGACGCTCATTTTCACACCATCGAGCATCACGCCGCTGCCGTCCGGCTTGACGCGAATACGTACGTTGTAATCGACGACGCGCTTGATGCATACCATGATCTTTTGCATTCAATTCTCCTTGAGGCGCTGCGCGCCCTTCACCAGGCGCTGCGCGCCACTGTTCACGGGGTCGCGGCGACCCCGTCCGATAGATTGTGGGAATCAGATTTTTGTTCTGAAAATAGGGTGCTTATTCTGGCGGCGTAGCGGTGCAGCTTCGGCAGGAAACGCTCGAGGCCGTTCTTCAACGGTACAGCGGGGGCCGCAAAGCGCACGGTCAGGCTGGCCAAGACGCGGTCAGCCAGCAGAACGGGCACACTCAAGGCGATTTCCTCCACCAGACGGCGGGTGCGCGTAACCGTCGCGTATCCCAAGGACTTGATCTCCGTGAGCGCGCGCTGCAACTCGGCCGGCGCGCGCGCGATGCGGTCCTCTTCCTTGTTGGTTCGGGCCAGGATCTCGATGAGGGTCTCGCGTAGCGGCGCCGGGCAGGTCGCGAGATACACGCGTCCGGCCGCCGTTGTCAGCAGCGGCGTACGAAACCCGGCGGAACAGCGTTCGATCGCCAGAGGACTTTCGTGATCCGTGGACTCACGCACCAGCATCGTGGTTCCCGACAAGGTCGCGATAGACACCGGCCAGACGATTTCGCGGCACAGCTCGTAGAGAAAAGGCTTCGCAATTTGCGTCACCCAGGTCTCGTCGTCGAAGCCGTCGCTCAAGGCGCGCACCATGATGGTCAGCCGGTAACGATCGTCTGCCGTATCGCGAATCACGAATCCAGCATCGCACAGCGTCTGCAAAATCCGATAGACGGTGGTGCGCGGCAGCCGGATCTCTTGGGCCACTTCCGAAACCGTCGCACCGTCGCGCAAATTCAGTACAGTCAGCGCATCGAGGCCGCGCATCAGCGCGCGGATTGGGCGTTTTGATTCCATGAATCCTCGAGAAAATAGCGCGATTGGCGAGACACGCTAATCGTTCGGCGCGCTAGTTTAGGGATCGGGGCCTCGCTTGTCCACCATGCGGTCAATCGATAGACTTGAGCCAGATGTTTCGCTACTTCCTGACCCGTCTGGCCGGCGCGGTTCCCACCTTGTTCGTCATTGTGACGATTACTTTCTTTCTCATCCGCGCGGCTCCGGGCGGGCCATTCGACCAAGAACAGACTCTGCCGCCCGAAATCATGGCGAACCTGCAAAGCGCATACGGCCTGGATCAGCCGATCTGGACTCAGTATGGGCGCTACCTTGGCGCGCTGGCCCGCGGCGATTTCGGTCCCTCGTTCAAATACAAGGATTTCTCGGTGACCGAGCTCATCGCGCAGGGGTTTCCGGTTACGTTGGAATTGGGCACGCTTGCCATGGCGCTGGCCTTGATCCTGGGTGTCCCCATCGGCACGTTTGCCGCGCTTCGTCACAACTCCGCGGCGGATTACCTGACGATGTCGGTGGCCGTCGTCGGTATTGCGATTCCCACATTCGTGGTGCTGCCCTTTCTGGGTCTGCTGTTCGGCATTTATTTGCATTGGCTGCCGGTGGCCGGCTGGGAACCCGGATCGATCAGACACCTGTTATTGCCGTTGGCCGCGCTGACGCTGCCGCCTCTCGGTGTGATCGCCCGGCTGGTGCGCGGCAGCATGCTCGAAGTGCTGCGCAGCCACTACATCCGCACGGCGGTCGCCAAAGGGTTGCCGCTGCGTACGGTGATACTGCGCCATGCCTTGCGGCCCGCACTCCTTCCCGTGGCGAGCTACCTGCCCCCGGCGGTTGCGTCCATCATGACGGGATCTTTGGTCGTTGAATCCATCGCAGGATTGCCCGGCATCGGGCGCTACATGGTGCAAGGGGCGCTCAATCGAGATTACACGCTGGTGCTCGGCATGGTAATCATTTATTCCACATTGCTCATCCTGATGGGCTTGATCGTGGACCTGTTGTACGCTTGGCTCGATCCGCGCGTGCGACTGCAATGATCAGCGGTCTCGTCGACGATGCCCTGCGGCGTCTGCGTTCGAATCTGGGCGCCATGTGCGCGCTGGGGGTGACCTTGGGCATCGTTGCCTTGACCTTGTTCGGCCCATGGTTCAATCCGAACGGCAGTCAGGCGCTAGATTGGTCGCACGTCGCATCGCAACCGGGATTGCAGAACGCGCACTGGTTCGGCACGGATCGATTGGGCCGCGATTTGTTCGCGCGCACCCTCGAGGGGGCAAGGGTCTCGTTGGCGGTGGGATTGGTGGCGAGCGCCGTGAGTTTACTGGTCGGTATCGCCTACGGTACCGTCGCCGGCTACATCGGCGGGCGCACCGACCACGTGATGATGCGCATCATCGAAATATTGAGCGGCTTGCCGCTGATATTCTTCGTCATATTCTTGACCGTGATATTCGGCCGTAGTGTTTACCTTTTGTTCCTGTCGATCGGCGCCGTCGGCTGGCTGACCATGGCCCGTATCGTGCGCGGGCAAACCTTGAGCGTTCGGCAGAAGGAATTCATCGAGGCCGCAGTGGCCTCCGGAGCGGGCACCGCCCGCATCATCGTCAAGCACGTGATTCCCAACGTCATCGGGCCCGTCATTGTCTATGCCACGCTCACCGTCCCGCAGATCATCATGTTCGAAAGCTTTCTGAGCTTTCTTGGATTGGGTATTCAAGAGCCGCATGCGAGCTTGGGAACCCTCATCGCCGAGGGCGCCGGCGAAATGGAGGCGGCGCCCTGGATATTGTTGGTGCCCGGGGGATTACTGGCCGTGCTGCTGCTCGCGCTCAATATTTTCGGCGACGGATTGCGCGACGCCCTCGATGTGAAGGAGCGCTGAAGCATGCTGCCGACCTTGCACGTCGACAATCTCAACGTCAATTTCACGCAGCGGGCGACGGCCATCGCCGCCGTGCGCCAGGTGTCCTTGAGCGTATGGCCCGGCGAGTGCTTGGGGGTCGTCGGCGAGTCGGGGTCGGGAAAGACTCAGGTGTTCATGGCCGTCATGGGATTGCTCGCCGGCAATGCCGTGGCCGACGGCAGTGTGCGCTTCGGCGTGGAAGAGATCTTAGGGCTTGACCGGGAACACTTGAATCGCATCCGTGGCTCGAAGCTCACGATGATTTTTCAAGATCCGATGACTTCGCTGACACCACATTTGAAGGTGGGCGAGCAACTGGCGGAAGTTCTGGTGTGTCACGCCGCCATGTCGTGGAGCGAGGCGCGGGTCGCGGCGAGGCGCATGCTGGAACGTGTGCGGGTGCCGGAAGCGCAACACCGGATGAATCAATACCCGCATGAATTGTCGGGAGGACTGCGGCAGCGCGTGATGATAGGCATGAGCTTGCTGTGCGATCCCGCGCTGGTCGTTGCCGACGAACCCACCACGGCACTCGACGTCACAGTCCAGGCGCAGATCATCGAACTGCTGCGCGCGGTGCGGGCGGAAGTTGGCATGTCGCTGGTGCTGATCAGTCATGACTTGGCGGTGGTCGCCGGACTCGCCGATAGGATCCTGGTCATGTACGCGGGTCGCATCGTAGAAAGCGCCGGCGCGGCCGAGCTATTCCGGCAGGCTCGACATCCCTACACCACAGAGCTATTGAAATGCATACCGAGCCTATCGGGGCCGCGCCTGGAACGGCTGCCGACTGTCCGCGGCCAGCCGCCGCGCGCTGCAGATGAACTCGCGGGCTGCGCCTTCGCACCGCGCTGTGCGCGCGTCGCGGAGCGCTGCCGAGTGGAGCGTCCGCTGTTGCAGGAAGGCGGCAACGGTGCCGCGGTGGCTTGCCACTACCCCTTGCCATGAGTGAACTTGCCGCCATGAATGCCGGGTCTTCGTTGGAGCCCTTGCTGCGGGTGAACGATCTGAAGGTGGATTTCGGTTCGCGCGCCGCGTTGCACGATGTAACCTTCGATTTGTTCGCCGGCGAGACGCTGGGCTTGGTCGGAGAATCGGGTTCCGGCAAGTCGACCCTGGCGCGAGCCATTCTGCGTCTGCTTCGGGCAAGCACGGGCTCTGTGTCGTGGCGCGGCCGGGACCTCTTGTCCTGCGGCCCGGGCGCCTTGCGCGAGCTGCGCCGCGATCTGCAGATCGTCTTTCAAGATCCGCTGGCGAGCTTGGATCCGCGCATGACCGTGGGTGAAAGCATTGCGGAGCCGCTGCGGATCTTCGAATCGCGGTTGACGGCAACTGCCCGCGGTGCGCGGGTGGGCGAGATGCTGCAGCGGGTCGGTTTGGCCGCCGACATGATGGGCCGCTATCCGCATGAATTCAGCGGTGGCCAATGTCAGCGCATCGGCATTGCGCGCGCCATGATTTTGCGCCCCCGCCTTTTGATCTGCGATGAGCCGGTCAGTTCCTTGGACGTCTCCATCCAGGGTCAGATTGTGAATCTGCTGCTGGATTTGCAGCGCGACGACGGCACCGCAATGCTGTTCATCAGCCACAATCTGGCCGTCGTGCGGCATCTTAGTCATCGGATTCTAGTGATGTACTCGGGCACTCTGGTGGAAATCGCTGCTCGCGATGCGTTGTTCGCCGCGCCGGTCCATCCCTACACTCGAGCGTTGCTGGCGGCTGTGCTGCCGCCGCTGCCGGTTGCGCGCAATGCTGCTCAACCCGCGGCATTTAGCCCGGCCATGGCAGCTGAATCGCCCGCAACGACGCCGCCCGGAGGTTGTGCGTTTCGCGAACGCTGCGGCTACGCGCTGGCGGTCTGCGCGAATAATGTGCCGATGCTCGAGTACGTTGCGGCCGGCCACCAGGTCGCCTGCCACCGAGCGCGCGAATTCATAGCCTAGTGCCGGCGCCCGAAAGCACCGCGGATCGATTATTTACCGGCGCCGGAGCTGGCCGCCGACAGTGCGAGCGCTGCCTGATTTTGCGCCCTCACACCGTCCGCGCAGGACTTCTTTGCTTCGTTATAAGCGAGATTCCTATCCGAGGACATGCGTTTGACCATGCATCCCCTGATCTGACGCTGATTAAGGGTGGAGGTAGATTGGCGTACCGCATCGGCGGCAAACGCCGCGCTAGAGGCGCACATAACGCCGACCGAGAGGATCGCGGACAGCAGGCATTTCATCGACGAAGTATGTCGTGCCGTAAGGTTGCCACAAGTCGGGGAAATCGCCATCTACTGTCAGTGTTTCGCCGACACTGAGATATTCCGCTATTCTTACCTCTATGACACAACGAAAGCCGGTCCGCCCCAGCGAGGGTCTGGCCAATGTGCGCTACGAAATTCGCGGCAAGTTGGCGCGACGCGCCTCGGCGCTGGAGCGCCAGGGCTACGACATCATTTCGCTCAATATCGGCAATCCCTATGCCTTCGGATTCAGAACCCCCGAGACCATGCGCCTGGCCATGATCGAAAATCTTCGCCATAGCGAGGGGTATGTGCACCAGAAGGGAATTTTCCCTGCCCGTGAGGCTGTCGTGATGCAGCAGCAGGCGCGCGGTGTACTCGGCGTCACGGCGGAGGAGGTGTTCATCGGCAATGGCGTGAGTGAGCTGATCGACCTGAGCTTGCGCGCGCTGCTGAATCCCGGCGATGAGGTGCTGGTACCGAGTCCTGACTATCCCCTGTGGACGGCCGCGGTAAATCTCAACACCGGCCGTGCGGTGCACTATCCTTGTCACGCCGCGCGAGCATTCATTCCCGACCCGGAGGAAATCGAAGCCCTGGTGACCAAGCGCACGCGGGCCATCGTCATCGTCAATCCTAATAATCCCACCGGCGCCGTGTATCCACGCAACACCTTGGCCGCGATCGCGCACATGGCGGAGAAACATCGCCTGGTGGTGCTGTCAGACGAGATCTACGACCAGATTCTGTACGACGATGCCGAATTCGTGCCCATGGCCACTCTGGTGCACAATACTCTGTGCTGCACCATGAGCGGTCTCTCGAAGGTCTATCGGGCCTGCGGCTACCGCGTCGGTTGGGCGGCGTTTTCCGGCGATACCGATAGTGCTACAGATTATCTCAGCGGCCTCGAGCTACTGTCGTCGCTGCGCCTGTGCAGCAATGTGCCGGGGCAATGGGCCGTGCAAACGGCGCTGGGAGGTCATCAGAGCATTCGCGAGCTGACGCGGCCGGGTGGCCGTCTGCACGAATCGCGCCAGACCATTCTCGACGGTGTCGCCGGCAGCAAGTATCTGCGCCTCGCTCGACCGATGGGTGCCCTCTATTCCTTCGTCGAAGTGCGCCTAGATGTTCTGCCGAACTTTGACGACCAGACCTTTGCACTCGACCTGTTGGAGAACAAACATGTTTTGGTGGCGCCGGGCGTAAGCTTCAATGTGGCGTACCGCAATTGCTTTCGCATCACCAATCTGCCGGAACCGCAGGTACTCAAGACGGTGTTCGCGCGCATCGAAGAGTTGCTCGAGGCACAGGCCGCGGCCCGGCCAGACGTGGCCCGGCCAGGCGTGGCCCGGCCAGACGTGGCCCGGCCAGACGTGGCCCGGCCAGATCTGCAGTTGGTCGCATCCACGGCAAAGGTTCAGCAGCACTGAGCACGGAAATCGCTGATCCCGGTCTGATGGCGGTCGTCGAGACCGGCCGGACCCTGCTTGCGCCGAATGCCGAACTCGCAGCGGCGTTGTTCGCTGCTGTCGAACGCGGCCATCAAGCCGCCGGCCGCGCAGTATGGCCGACCCCTCGCGTGCGCGATTTTGGCAGTTGGCTGCGAGAACAGCATGCCGCCCGACAGCTATTGGACGCGACTTCGCCGCGCTTGCTGGGCGATGTCGATGAGCGCGAGTTATGGCGCACGGTGATCGACTCCAGCGATGTGGGCCGGGATGTGATTGAGCCCATCGGCGCCGCACACGCGGCACGCCGCGCGCGGCGCGCGCTGTACGAGTACGGCATTCCTTTGCGGTCCGTGGCGGAGCACGGCGCAGCCGCTGAGGAATCACAGGCCTTTCTCGATTGGAATCGACGCTTCGACGATCGTTGCAGAGAATTGAATTGCATCAGTGCCGATGATTTGCTCGGCCGTGCCCTGCCGCCGGCAGAACCCATCATGTGGATTGAGAGCCCGGTATGGCGCCCCATGGCACGCCACTGGCTGCAGCGTCATGGCAGCATGTTGGCGCCGCCGATCAATGTTTCGCGCAGTGCGTCACGACTCAAGGCGGCTTCGCCCGCGGTCGAACTCGCGGCAATCGCCGACTGGGCCTTGGTGAATTTGCGCTCCTCGGAGCGGTTTCGTGCGTGGATTTGCGTGCCGGATTTGAGTCGACGCCGCGCCGAAGTGGTGGACGCATTCGATGCGGCACTCGCACCGGCACGCTTTAGCCTGTCGGAAAATCCGCACGTCGCGCTCTATGCCGTGGGAGGCGGGACGCCGCTGTCCGGGTTTGCGCCGGTGCGCGCGGCCTTGGATACTCTGGATGCAAGTTTAGGCGTTGTCGCCTTTGAACGATTCAGCACTCTGCTGCGGTCACCGGAGCTGCAAGCCTTCGCGGCCGACGCCGGCGCCGCTGCGCTGTTAGATGTGCAAGTGCGCAAGCGCGGGCCCAGCGATGCCGATCTGTGGACATGGCTCGAGCTTGCGGAGGGAATTGGCACGGCGCGCGGCATCGGCCCCATCGGCGCTCTGTCGCGCCTACAGGGCACGCTGCGGACGCTCGAAGAGGTGCGTGGCAGTCAGCCCTTGAGCCGCTGGGCCGCTATATGGATTCGTGCCTTTGATTTGGGTCCCTGGGCATTTCGGCAGCGCTGGTCGAGTACCGAATATCAGGCGGCGGAACGGTTTCGCGAACTGCTGGCGTCGCTCGCAACGGCGGATTCATTCTTCGGTGCGCATTCGCGCAGCTCAGCGCAACGCATTTTGCGGCGCGCGGCGCACGACACGCCCTTTCAAGTACAAACCGGCGTACCGCCCATTTGGGTCAGTGGACAGCTCATAGATCCTTGGCTGAATTACGATGGCCTGTGGGTGAGTGGTTGCAACGAAGAGCGCTGGCCACCTCCGGTGGAACCCATCCCCCTGCTGCCCGTCAGATTGCAGCGTGACTTTGGCGTCATCCCCGCCGCGGCCGAATCGCAATTGCAGTTCGCGCTCGAATTGCAAAGCCGCTGGGCCGCGCGCGCCGTGCACTGCGTGTTCAGTTATGCCGATCCCGGCGATGGTCGCCACGCTTCGCCCAGTCCGCTATTGCCGAATGCCGTGGCACCGCCGTCAGCCGCTCAATCGCCCACGCAAGCGCCTGCACAATCGGCGGCGCTGCCGCAGCCGCACTGGCATGCGCTGCTGCGGTCGGCGCCGCGGCTCGAACGATTGACGGATGAGCTCGCTCCGCCGTTTGCAGCCGACGAGAAGACGCACGGCGTGGCGACCTTGAAGGCGCAGTCGTTGTGCGCTTTTCGCGGCTTCGCGCATACGCGCCTTGACACCGATCGTCTCGAACGTCCGGTGCCGGGATTCAATGAGCGCGAACGCGGCGAATTGATCCACCACGCGCTCGAGCACATCTGGTCGCAGTTGCACGATTCGGCGGCGCTGCACTCGATCACCCGCGAGGATGAAGATCGCCTGCTCGCCGACGGTGTTGCGCGTGCGCTTGAACAGGCCCGTCGTGTCCGTGATCCGGGCGCTCGCTGGCGCATGCGCGAGCGTGATCGCATGCATGGCCTGCTGCGCAAATGGCTGGACATCGAACGGCAGCGTCAGCCTTTCGAAGTGGAGCGCACGGAACACGGTGCTGAAGTGGCGAGGCATGCGGGACTTGAATTCAAAGTGCGCATCGATCGGATGGACCGGCTGGCGGACGGCGCGCGCGTACTCATCGACTATAAGACCGGTATGGCATCCACCGATTGGCGAGGCGATCGGCCTGACAATCCGCAACTACCCATTTATGCCCTCTTGCACCCGCAGAACTTGATCGCGGTGGCGTATGGCCTGGTGAATGCCGGCGACTGCAGCTTCATCGCTGAAGCGGAGCGGCAGGCCATCTTCCGGCCGCGCGGGCGCAGATCTTCGCTCGAGGGCGAACCCAACTTCCCCGCGCTGATAGAGGTTTGGTCGCAGCGTATCGAGAACCTTGCGGCGGACTTCGCGGCGGGCCGCGCGGCCGTCGCGCCGACGCTGAATGCGTGCATGACGTGCCGGCTGCAAGGCTTGTGCCGCGTGCCGGCGGCGCTCGAGGCGGCGCTTGAGCCGCATGACTGAGTCCGGCAATCCGAGGGCGGCTGCCGGCGGCGCGCCGTCCGATGCGCAGGCCCGTGACCGCGCCATTCAGGCGGAGGGCTCTGTGTTGGTGCAGGCACCTGCGGGTTCCGGCAAGACGACGCTGCTGGCGCAGCGTTACCTGCGGCTACTGGCGCGGGTCGATGCGCCGGAACGCATCTTGGCGCTGACCTTCACGCGCCGCGCGGCGCAGGAGATGCGCGAGCGAGTGCTGTCGGCGCTGCGCGCCGCGCGCCTCGAGAGTTGTCCGGTGACCATGAACCGCGAGACTTGGACTCTGGCAGTGGCGGCGAACAAGCATCTGGACACCTCGTATCTGGATATTGCGCGCCAGCCCTCGCGCCTGCGCATCGAAACCATCGACGCCTTCAATGCATGGCTGGCAAGCCAGTTGCCCATCTCGGCCGGCGCAGGCGCCTCCTTCCAAATGCTTGCCGACGCGAGTCCGAGCTACCAAGAAGCGGCGCGGCGAGCATTGGCTCATGAGCAGAGCGATCCGTTCGGATTAGCCGTCGAGCGGGTGCTGGCGCTCGACGATCAGCGTTGGCGCAAGCTGGTGCAAATGATTGCGGAGATGCTCAAGAGCCGCGATCGGTGGCTGCCTCTGTTGGCAGGCCGATTGCAGGCGGCCAGCGCCTTGGACCCAACGCAGCTGAAGCGGGTGCGGCAACACCTCGACGAAGACTTGCAGATATTGGTGACGCGCGTGCTCATCCGCGCCCGAGACATCCTGGGTCAGGAAAGAATCGCGGCGTTATCTCAGCTCGCGCACGGCGCCGCGCGGCGCGCAGGTGCCGGTATGAACGCGGCCGCAACCGCGGGCATGGGCAGCGGTGCGCACGCCGCCGCCGCGCAGGATTTCGGCTGGTCGACGGATGGCACGCCATTACGCGCGCATACCGCGGATCTTGTGCGCTGGCGCGGCGTCGCGCGATTGTTGCTGACCGGGGGAGGCGAGTTTCGCCGGCGACTCACCAAAAAGGAAGGCTTCCCGCCGCAGTGCGTCGACAAGCTGCCGATGATGGATCTGCTGCAGCAGTTCGAGACCGATCCCCAGGCTCGACGTATTCTTTTGGAGATTCGTGCGCTTCCCGCGCCGGCATACAGCGACGAACAATGGGCGCGGGTTCGCGAGGTGGCGCAAGTGCTGGTCCTGGCGGCCGCGGAATTGGACCAGGTTTTCCGCGAGCAGGGCGCCGCGGATTTTCCGGCGGTGTCGTTGGCCGCGTTGCGCGCGTTGGGATCGGCGGATGCGCCGACCGATCTGGGCTTGCGTCTCGATTATCGGCTGCAGCACATTTTGGTGGATGAATTCCAGGATACCTCGAGCGCCCAGCTGACTCTGGTGGCGCTGTTGACCGCGGGATGGCAGGCGGGGGATGGACGCAGCGTATTTTGCGTCGGTGATCCAATGCAATCGATTTACGGCTTCCGTCAGGCGGAGGTGCGGGCGTTTCTGGAGCTTGCCGAGGATGGAATCGGCGAGCTGCGTTTCGATGTGCAACGATTGCGCGACAATTTCCGTTCCGCGCAGCCGGTGGTCGCATGGGTGAACGCCTGCTTTTCCCGAATTTTACCGCAAGCCGACGATCGCGATCGCGGCGCCATCGCATTTCGCCCAAGCGCGGCGGCGCTGGCCGAATCCGCAGAATCATTGAGCGCCGATGCCGGAGTCGAGCTGCGCGGCTTTGCCAGCCGTGCTCTGGAATCAGCTGCTATTGCCGAGATGATTGCGGCGCAAACCGAACGGCATCCCGAGTGGCACATTGTCGTATTGGTGCGCGCCCGAACCCACGCGCGCGAAATCGCCGCCGCTTTGCGCGCGCGCGGCATTGCTTTTAGGGCCGTGGAAATCGAGCCGTTGCAGGATCGGGGCATCGTGCGCGATGTGATCATGCTGCTTTGCGCGCTCTTGCACCTCGGCGACCGCACTGCGTGGTTGGCAGTGCTGCGGGCGCCGTGGGCGGGCTTAAGTCTCGCCGATTTGCTGGTGATTTCCCGGGGCGCGCCGCTGATCTGGGATGCGCTGGCCAATGACGCCGTATTGCCGCATCTCAGCGAGGACGGCCGCGCGCGCTGCCGCCGGTTGCGCTCGATTTTGGAGGCGGCCTTCCGCGTACGCAATGACTCATCCCTGGCGCGCTGGGTGGAGCGGACGTGGCTCGGGCTGGGGGGGGCAAGTTGCGCCGCTGCGCCCCAGGATCTCGAATTGGCGTCTGCGGCGTTCGCGCGCCTGCGCGAGTTGGAAGCGCGCGGTTTGCCGGATGCCGCGGAGCTGCCGGGCGGCTTTGCGAATCTATATGCCGATCATGGCGCGGCGGGCAACGTGGAAATCATGACCATCCACAAGGCGAAGGGACTGGAATTCGACATGGTGATCGTGCCTGCGCTCGATCGCTATGTGCCGCACGGCGCAGAACAACTGTTGCTCTCGCATCAGTTCGCGCGCGCGGGCCGCGACGGCATGGTGATGGCGGCGCGGCCCGCGGTCGGCGCCGACAACGACCGCCTGTTCGACTTCCTGCGGCACCAGCTTCGCGACGCGGCTGCCCTGGAGGGGCAGCGCCTGCTGTACGTGGCCTGTACGCGTGCCAAGTGGCAGCTAAAATTGACTGCGACGATGGGCAGAGCCGAAGAGACCGGCAGGTCAGAGGAGGGCGGTGGGCTCGAGGAGGCGACGCCAACGGCTCACGCGGCATCGCAGGCGCCTGCTTGGTCGCCGCGCGCGGGCAGCCTGCTCGCCGTGCTCTGGCCGGTCGCAGCGGCGGAATTTTCCGTGCCGCGATTCGACGCCATGCCGCAAGCCGAGGACTTGGGCGCGCCCCGCGGCGGTCCGTTGTCGCGCGTGCCCAAGGATTGGAATCCGCATCTCGAGGCTGATATGCCGGCAGCGGAATTGATGGCGGCGCCTCCGATATCACGCGAGCCTTGGCCGGCATTCGACTGGGCCGGCGAAACGGCGCGCCGTGTGGGCACGCTGGTGCATGCCGAGCTTCAAGCAATGGATGTGTCGAGCAGCAGTGAACAGGCCATAGTCGAGCGCAATGCTCACTATCAGCGGTGGTTGGCCTTGCATGGCGTGCCGGCCGAGCGCCTGGCACAGGCCGCGTCACGCGTCGTGGAGGCGCTGCTTGCGGTGCATCGAGATCCTCGCGGCCGTTGGATACTCAAGAAGTCGCGGGAGGATATGCGGGAGCACGCGCTTTCGGGTCATCTTCAGGGCGCAGACGGAGGCCAGGGCGAGGTGGCGCGAGTGATCTTCGACCGCAGCTTCATCGATGAGGATGGGGTGCGCTGGGTCATCGATTACAAGACCAGTCAACACCAGGGCAGTGGACTGGAAGAGTTCCTCGATCGCGAGGTGGAGCGCTACCGCCCTCAGTTGCAGCGCTACGCCAAGCTCGCGAAAAGACTCGGCGCCGAACCCGTCCGCCTAGGCCTATATTTCCCGCTCATGCGCGCCTGGCGCGAGTGGCCCGCGGAGTAGTTGACACCTGATCATCGACTGGATATATATACAGTCATGGGAGCCGGCCACATTTTGGTGGTCACCCGGTCGTTTCCGCGGAAACGTCAGACCAGCCACAAACCGTTAACCATTAGGAGCACTCCCGTGATTGGATACGTGACCATCGGTACCAATGATCTGCCGCGCGCAGCCAAGTTTTACGATGCCCTGCTGGGTGAAGTCGGGGCCAAACGCATGATGGAGAACGAGCAATTTATCGCCTGGTCGGTGCGGCAAAACGCGCCGGGTCTGGGCGTGACAAAGCCCTTCGACCAGAAACCGGCCACCGTGGGCAATGGCGTCATGGTGGCTTTGGAGGCGGGCAGCGCGGCGCAGGTCGATGCCTTGCATCGCAGGGCTATTCAATTGGGCGCCAAGGATGAGGGTGCGCCGGGACCGCGCGGCGCTGGCTTTTACGCCGGCTATTTCCGTGATCTGGACGGGAATAAGCTCAATTTCTTCTTTATGGGTTAGAAGCGGAACTCGAAATCCACGGGAACCCGACCTTGGGGATCTCGTGGGTGCAACTGGGTGAGGTTGTCGATTTGACGACGCAGCGTTGCCGGTGCGTCAGGACGTTCGCGCAGCGATCCGCTCAAGGTGGCGGTGCGCTCCGCGGCGGCGTAGTGGATGGCGGCCTGTAGATCGAGAGGACCTCCAGTGTCACTGAGCTGGGCAACGACATTGCCATCGGCAGTGACGGCGTCCTGCGCCAGGCGTAGGACGTAACCACCCAAATCCGCGCCGTCGGCGAATTGCGGCGAGGTGAGATTCGACACTTGAATGTCTCCGGTCGCTACCAAAGGTTTGCTGAGATCACCGTGCAATTCGCGAAGATCAATGGCTGCGTTGCCGCGCCAACCGGGCGCGATCCCCAGATCGCTCAAGTCTTCGATGGGCCCGCCGCCTTTGACGTCATGCGCACTGAAGCCTTGCCGATCGACTTTCACGGCGGCATCGACCACGAATCCCACCTTGACCCAGTGAAGATCCGCAGCGACCGCCAGGCCGAACAGAGAAGTCGGATGCAGCCGCCATTCGAGCGCTCCGGCGGGACGTGCGTCGACGCTGATTCTTCCGGCGGAGCCGTGCCAGAAGCTGCCTGAGAAATCCTCGGCGCGTACCGCCGACGGCAAGAAGTGGGTGATCATGGAAGCAGGCAAGGTCGCAATGACCACGGCGAGCAGGGCCGCGAGGCCGATGAGAACCCACGGCCAGTAGGACCGCCTGGGCGGAGCGAGAGCAGCGCGAGTGGATGAATTGGCGCTGCGACTGGGTGAGCTAGCGCGGCGGTTGGGTGAGCGTGATGCTGGCATTCACCACTCCCGGCCGAGCGGCGCGATCCACGGTAATGGATTCGATCGCGAGCCCATAACGCTCATCGAGCGTGGCGAGCCAGGTGACCAAGGCGTCGAAGGGAGCCGCCTCCAACTGCACGCGTACACCGGTGCCGTTTGGTTGCGTGCCGCGCAAGGCGCCGGCGAGGCCCGCCTCGCGGCCCACTCTGTCCACCACGACTACGGGCGCCTCGCCGGTGTCTGCGGGCATCTGATTGCCGGCGGCGCGGATTTCGGGGGCATTCACCTGCATCCATGCCAAGTCCTTGCGCTTGCTCTCGTTGCGCGTGACGGCAGTGGAGACTGCGGACTGCAACGGCATCAGAATTCCGAACAACAATATGAGAACCGCGACGGAAACGGCGCCGATAACCACCACGCGCTGCTCACGCTCCTGCAAACCGACGTACCAGGCGCGCAGTTTGTTCATTTTTTTCCCTTCGGGTCCTGACTGCGTAGTTGCAGGTGAGCTTCCACGCCGCCGGCGACCGGCGTCGAGGATTGAATCTCTGCCGTCATGCCTTGCTTGCCGATGAGTTGCGACAGCTGCGACAGCGCGGCGAGACTGGGCGCAGTGAGCTTCATGTCCACGGATTCCTCACGATAGCTCAGGGCGTCTATTGTGGTCTTGGGAATCATGGCCATGGCTCCGCTCAACACCTTCAAGGCACGCAGAAAGTATTCCGGGCCCGCCCCCGATTTGTGAATGCGATCGAGCCGCGACTGCATCTGACGGCGCGGATCCTGAATCACTTCGGCCGGCATGGCGCCCGAGAACACCGTGGCGATTTGACTGTCGAGCGCCGTGCTTTCATGTTTGGCCTGACGTATCTGCAGGGCCTGGGCGGCGACGTGCACTGTGAGCAATCCTGCGGCCAGCAACGCCGGCGTGCGCCATTGACGCCAGCGCGCTCCGAAGTCGGTGTCTTTGGCAAAATCGCCCTGCAGCAGGTTGACCGCGTCGGTGTCCTTGAGCCCTCGCGCCAGCCAGGGCAGCGGTCCATCCGGTAGTAGTTGAATCTTCAGCGAACTGAATTGATCGGCCAGCTGTTCAAACTCTTTCTGCGAACGGGCCCAGTCCTCGCGCGTGACGTACAGAACCGCGCTGTCCGGACCTTTCGGCTCCGAAGCGGTATCGAGAGGATCGGCAATGACTCCGGCAACCACCAACGCCTCGCTGACCGGCGAGAGTTCAACGGCGAAGGGCTGAGAGCCGGGGCGCCGCACGGCGAGCCGCCCCTGCTCGAGCCACAGTACGGTTTGCCCGGGATTTTCCGGAATCAGCGAGATGTCCGGGTACAGGGCCAGGGGTTCGAGCCCGGCGGCCTTCAAATCCGACAGCCAGCCCTGCAGGACGCTGCGCGACACCACGGCCACCGGCGTGCCGCCATTGGCATGACGCCGACCGATGGCGAAGTTCAACTGATCGATGTCTTCGGTGAGTTGTTCTTCCAGGGCGAAGGGCACGGCCCGCGCGAGCTTGATGCCGCTGCCGGGGGGCAACTCCGGTTCCGCCAACAAGATTTGAGTTGCCGGCGCCAGCGCCACCACTCTGCCGCCGCGCGATACGGCCGCGGCAAGGGTCAGGGATCCGCGCTGCCGGGTGGTCTGCGAGTCTCCCGCATCGTCAACGATCAGCCATTCGGTCTCTTCTTGACCGGCTGTGGGAAGGCGCAGGAGCAGTGTTTGTGCCATAGGCTTAAGTTGTTCCGAATGTGCGTAGCAGCGGCGTTATCTTGCCGGACCCGCCGCGCTGTAAAAGACTGTACAAGGTGAACTCCGTGGTGCCAAGCGTGACGCGTGTGGTCAGGCGGAAAAACGAGCTTTTGTCGACGATGACGGTAGCCACTTTCGGCAGCGCGGTCGGCCCTAATATGTTTCGAAAAGTCGCCAAATCCGGAAAGCAGCCGGTCTTACGGCCGTTGCTCAATATTTCCGGGTTTCTAGAATATTCACCGTCCAAGTTATCCCCCAGGCTCTCGAGTACGACGCCGGCCGCCGTGCATATATTTATAAACGGCACAGCAGTCGGCAGCGCCGTGACATAGGGCGCGATCTTGCGATAGCGATCCGCGCCGAATCCCGGCAGATTCATGAGCTCGCTGGCCGACATCATGGGCCAATTGCCGGTGCGATAGGGCGGGGTCTGCGAGGTGTATACCTGATCCTCCGCGCCATCGGGCGAACCGGGATTGTCGTCGGCATCGATCCAATCGCGTGCAATGGCGGCCCATTTGGGCTCCACTCCCACCGCGGCCAGCAGGCGTTGAAATTGCTCCAGCGGCTGCGGATCCTGCACCGGCACCTGCAGTCTGGTATCGGTAATCATATGCCCCAAACTGTTCAAATTGAAACGGCCCTGCATGTCCTCCAGCGTGCCCTGCAGGGACCCGATGGGCTCTCCTTCCGGATCTTCTTGCGGGGTAATGGGGAAGGGCTGAGTCGGCTGCGCCCATAAGCCGGCGAGGGTGGTCTGTTTGGTGTTTTGCGAATCCTGCAAGAGCACATCGGCGGCCAGCGCTTCGGCGCCCATGCCGAAGTGCAGGGCCTGTTCCGCGGCAAGCACGCCCATGGTACGGCGTCTCTCGAGAAATCCGTCGAAGGTCAGTTTGGTGGCCAGAATGGTGGCGAGCGCCACCAAAATGAGCGCGATGATCAGCGCGACGCCGCGCTGGCGGCGGCGTGGCGCGCGCCTGCCTGACGCGCCCACGGCTGTGCACCCCGCCCTCACCCCGCTACCTCGATTAGGCGGCGGACGCGTCCCCAATCCTTGAACTCGATGATGAGTTCCACGGCGAGCGGACGCGTCGCCAGGGCCTCCGTTGTCGCAGTGGTTTGCGATGGCCACTGCGATTGCCACACATTGCTGCCGTCGAGATAACGCAGCTGAATGGCCTTAATCCCGCTCAGCAAATCCTGCACCACCGGTTTATTGCCCTGTACGACGTCCAGGTTCAATTGGTAGCTGCGCTTCAGCACATCGCCGACCAAGGCGTAGGAAACGCGCTGCAGGGTGCTGCGCTGCTGACCGGCGGTGTTCGACCAGCCGCCGCGGGTCAGATCGATGATGGGCGCTACATTCGCATTCGTACTGGTAGCGAATTTGGAACTCGAGTTGAAACTCTGGGATGCGAAACTCATTCCGGAGTTGGCACCCAGGGCGGTGCCAGAACCTGAAGTCGTCGGCACGCTGAGCGTGCCGTAGCCACCGGTGCCTTGCATCGCCGGCAATCGGGACTGACCCAGGATGTCGCGCACCGGACGCGGTACGGTCTGTGCCAGGTCCTGCACCAACATACGCATGCCGAATTCAATCTCGCGCGAGCGATTCAAAGACTCTTCGGTGCGTTCTGCGGAGATGCGCGCCGCACGATAGGTGCCGTAACCCAACGCCGCCATGACCCCGAGAATCAGCAGCGCCACCATGATTTCAATCAAGGTGAATCCGCCGTTAGAGGCCGATTCTCGGCGCAGCTTGCGTGGCGGCGTGAGGCTCCGCATCGTCACTGGGCCGGTGCCGGTGCCGGCGCCGGCGTTGGCGGGGGAGAAGGAGTTGGGAGGCTGGTGTGGCCGCCGGAGGGCGCGGCAGGGGTGGTCACCGGGGCCGAAGGAGTGCCGTTGGTGCCGCCCGTGCCGGCTGTCACCGTCGTGCCGAGGGTCCAATCCGTGCTGTTGGAGCTGCCGGGCAAGCCGAGCGAAGTACCCACAAATCCGGTCGATTCGACCAATGGGTTGCCCTTGGCGTTGGCGCCGCCGGCATAGATGCGCACCACGATGCGTTTCATGGTGGTGACGCTGGTGTCGAAATAGCGGGTGTCGTAATGCCAGGTGCGATTGGCGAAGTTGATCTCGCCGGTGTCGGTGTTTTGTCCGAATTTGGTGAGGTTCAAGCGCACCTCGGAGAGGCGATTGAGCGCCATCCATTGGGCGAGAGTCTTGTCGCGCAAGGTGCCGCTGGTGCGCGCCGTGCTGCTGACGGTGATCATCAGAGCGGCCAGGCCGATGGCAACGATTATCAAGGCGACCAGCACTTCGACCAGAGTGAAGCCGGCGTCGCGCCTGCGCACCGGCCGCATAGCGCAGGTCAGCGGTCGAGTCGCGTACATGGGCGCGCGTTTCAAGTGCGTTTCCCCGATTGACCTGAGTGATCCGAACTCACGCGGCTGACCTTGCCGAGAGCGTCGCCATCGACCGATGCCTTGGCCGAAGTTCCCTCTCGCAGCAGCGTCAGTCGAAACGGAGTGCCTTCGCCGCTCGCGGCGATGGCCACCTGCGGGCCGGCCGGCGCTCGATCGCTGGACAGATTGCGGTCAATGGGTTTGATGACGACGACCTGGGAGTCGAGTTCGAGCTGGAATGTGACGCCCTTGGGCAGCTCGCGATGGCGAAACTCGCGCTCCTGGTCGAGCGCCAGCCAGCGATCGCGCCGCGGCTCGTAGACGACGAATTCATAGGCGGAAGGCTCGATTCGCAAGCCGAAGTCGCGGCCCTCCAACAACGCGCGCTCATGCAGGAGTCCGACCAAGCCCTCGATTCGCCGGCTCTCTTCATCGAGCTGGGCGTCGCGTCCGGTGACGCCGATCGACAAGACGGCGAGCGAAACCATGATGGCAATGATCACGACCACCACCAGGATCTCGACGAGCGTAAAGCCCTTGCTGCGCATGCTGCGGCATTGCCTCGCGGCGCGCCTATTTTTGATCGAGAGTCGCGGTGCTGATATCCGTGTCGTAGCCCTCGCCGCCCTGCTTACCGTCGCGGCCGAAGGTCGTGATCTCATACTCGCGGCCGTCGCTGCCGGGATTGGCGTATTGATACACATTGCCCCACGGATCCTTGGGCAGTGACTTCAAATAACCGTTCGGGTTGTAGTTGGTAATGGTGGGGTCCACAGGCTGTTTGACCAGCGCCTGCAAGCCCTGCTCAGTGGTCGGATACTTGAAGTTATCCAATCGGTACAAGTCCAAGGCGGTCTGAATGGCCCGGATGTCGCTTTGCGCCCGCTTCACCTTGGCAACGTCGACCTTATCTATAATTTGAGGCACCACCAGCGCGCCCAGCACTGACAGAATGACCACGACGACCATGATCTCGATTAGGGTAAAACCGCGTTGGCGAATGCGCATAATGACCTCGAAGATTCAGTGAATGATACCAAAATAAGGGACATCGATGCCTCGCGACGCCGCAAACCGCTTTACTCCGATCGCTGCCGCACTACAGTGGGATCGCGGCCGATGGATTTGGTTGCTGGTAATTTTACTGTTGTTGGACGCAGTGTTGGGTCTTGGCGACAGTGTCGGCCAACTCCTGCGCTACGATCGTAGCGCGATCGCGGCCGGCGGATGGTGGCGGTTGCTCACAGCCCACATCGTGCACCTGGATGCTCACCACCTCATCCTGAACGAGCTGGGATTGGTGCTGATGTGGGCGCTGTTTGCGCAGGACTACGATCCTGTGGAGTGGTGCGCCATCGTGCTGGCCGGTGCCCTGGCGATCAGTTCGGGTCTGTGGTGGCTCAGTCCGCGCGTCAGTTGGTACATCGGAGCATCGGGGGTTCTTCATTCGGTGATGGCCGCGGGAGCCGCCAAACACCTGGCGACGAGCGCCTGGGATCGATGGATCTTGATCCTCGGCTTGAGTCTAAAGCTGGCATGGGAACAATGGGGTGCATCGCCGGCTCCGTTGATAGTGGTCGACGCGCATCTGTATGGCGCACTGAGCGGATTCATCATGGGGGCTGCACTGTCGCTGCGGATCGCTATAATTCGCCACCGCTCCCGTACCTTAAGGCCCTAAGTACATGTCACTTGCATTAGTTTTCCCCGGCCAAGGATCGCAGTCCGTCGGCATGATGAGCGAGCTGGCGAAAGTCTCTCCGGTCATTGCCTCGACCTTCGCGGAGGCCTCGTCGGTGCTTGGCTACGATCTTTGGCAGCTATGCCAGGAAGGACCGGTCGAATTGCTCAACTCGACCGAGCGCACGCAGCCGGCGATGCTGACGGCGGGAGTGGCGACCTATCGGTTGTGGCGCGAGCGCGGCGGCGCTCAGCCACAGATGATGGCAGGTCATAGCCTCGGCGAATTTACGGCGTTGGTGGCGGCGGGCACCCTGAATTTCCAGAACGCGGTCGATTTGGTCAAGTATCGCGGCGAATTGATGCAGGCGGCGGTGCCGCCGGGGCAGGGTGCCATGGCGGCCATTTTCGGTCTCGAGGACATCGATATCGATGAGGCATGCCGCGAGGCGTCGCAGGGGGAGGTTGTGGAGGCGGTCAATTTCAATGCACCGGGTCAGGTGGTGATTGCGGGCGACGCTACCGCGGTTGCACGCGCCATTGAAATCGCCACTGCCAAAGGCGCACGCCGCGCCATAGCACTGCCCATCAGCGTGCCTGCGCACAGCTCGTTGATGCAGCCGGCGTCGGAACAACTACGCGCGCGTCTCGAAAACACGGCCTTGACGCCGAATCCCGCGGTTGCCGTGTATGGCGTCGACATCAGAACGCATACCACGGCAGAGGGTATTCGTGTCGCTCTGGTCAAGCAGATGTACACACCGGTGTATTGGGCGGCGACGGTGCGCACCATGATTACAATGGGCGCGACCCAGATCGTGGAATGCGGTCCGGGCAAGGTGCTGACGGGCTTAAACCGGCGTATCGACAAGAACCGCGATATTAAGATGTCTGCGCTCCAGGATCCGCAGAACTTCGATGATGCGTTGCCGGCGGCGAAACCCTAGCGAGGATGGGAAAATATGCTGAATGGAGAGATAGCCTTGGTGACGGGCGCGACGCGCGGTATCGGCGCAGCCATCGCCGAACGCTTGAGCCGGGACGGAGCGCGAGTCATAGGCACCGCGACGACGCCGGAAGGGGCCGCCAAGATCAGTGAGAGTCTGGCGGCGCACGGCGGACGGGGCGCGGTTCTCGACGTGGTGAAACCCGAGTCGATCGAGGCGCTGATCGAGGACATCGGAGCCAAGGAAGGGGCGGTTGCAATTCTCTGCAATAATGCCGGCATCACCCGCGACACCTTGTTATTGCGCATGAAGGAGGCGGATTGGGATGCCGTGCTCGATACCAATCTGGCTTCTGTTTTTCGGCTGTCCAAGGCCGTCTTGCGCGGCATGATGAAGGCGCGCAAGGGACGCATCGTCAGCATTGCGTCGATCGTGGGCCTTACCGGAAACCCAGGGCAGGCCAATTATGCGGCCGCCAAGGCGGGCATCATCGGCTTCACCAAATCGTTGGCCCGGGAGGTGGGCTCGCGCGGTATTACGGTAAATGCCGTCGCGCCGGGCTTCATCGACACGCAGATGACTCGAGCCCTGGCCGAGGCGCAGCGCGCCGCCTTGAATGCGCAGATCCCCTTGGGAAGGCTCGGCCAGTCTGCGGACGTTGCCGCCGCGGTGGCCTTTCTCTGTTCCCCGGACGGGGCGTATATCACCGGCGAAACCTTGCACGTGAACGGCGGGATGTACATGCCATGAGGTGTTTTGGACCCTCACTCGCGTGCTTTTGTCAATACGAATGGGCCTGACCCGGGATCAAATGTGCGTCCTAGGTAGCCGTCGTCGCCGGGTTCACATAAAATACGCGCCCGTCGATTCCTTGAAGGCCGGTCGCGGGCCTTAGTCAGTTTCAGTGTGCATAAATAGATCAATTCCGAGAGGACACCATAACGATGAGTACTGTTGAGCAGCAGGTTAAGAAGATCGTGGCCGAACAGCTGGGCGTCAAAGAAGAAGAAGTCACGAATGACGCCTCGTTCGTCGACGATCTGGGCGCAGACTCGCTGGACACGGTTGAACTGGTGATGGCGCTCGAGGAAGAATTCGAGACGGAAATCCCCGACGAGGATGCCGAGAAAATCACCACGGTTCAGCAGGCCATCGACTACATCAACTCGCACAAGGGCAAGGCCTGAACCCCATTGGGTAGCGTGGCAGTGCTGCAATTCCTGGTGAGGAGCTGCGGTTGAGTAAACGACGCGTCGCCGTTACGGGTCTTGGAATCGTCTCGCCGGTGGGCAATGATGTCGCCGGCGCTTGGGCATCGATCCTCGCCGGCCGCAGCGGCATCGCTGCGGTGGCACGTTTCGACACCAGCAACTTTCCAACGCATTTCGGCGGCGAGATCCGCGAGCTCGATCTGACGCCCTATATGAGCACGAAGGACGCGCGCCGCATGGACGCCTTCATGCAATACGGGGTGGTGGCCGGCATGCAGGCCATGCGTGATTCTGGATTGCAGGTGACGGAGGCGAATGCCGATCGCATCGGCGTGCTGATGGGCTCCGGAATGGGCGGACTCGAATCCATCGAGGATGCCTACGATAAATATCTGGAAAATCGTTCGCCGAGGAGAGTGTCGCCCTTCTTCATTCCCGCCAGCATCATCAATCTGGTGAGCGGTCACCTGTCGATCGCCTTCAAGGTGACCGGTCCGAATCTCGCCGTCGCCACCGCCTGCACCACCTCGACTCACGCGCTGGGATTGGCGATGCGGCTGATTCAATGCGGCGACGCGGATGCCATGCTGGCCGGCGGTTCGGAAATGTCCACCTGCGCTACCGGCATGAGCGGCTTTGCGCAGGCCAAGGCCCTGTCGCAGCGCAACGATGATCCGCAAGGGGCAAGCCGGCCCTGGGACAAGGACCGCGACGGCTTCGTCATGGGTGACGGAGCCGGCGCCATGATGCTCGAGGAGTATGAGCACGCCAGGGCGCGCGGTGCGAAGATCTATGCCGAGATCGTCGGCTTTGGAATGAGCGGCGATGCCTTTCACGTGACGGCACCGCCGGAGGACGGCGAGGGCGCCCGCAAAGCCATGTCCAAGGCGCTGATCGATGCGAAATTAAACTCGGACCAGGTGCAATACGTCAATGCGCACGCCACTTCCACGGAGCTGGGAGATCGCGCGGAAACCCTGGCCATTCGCCGTGCCTTCGGCCCTGCGGCCGATAAATTGGCCGTCAGCTCGACTAAATCCATGACCGGCCATTTATTGGGTGCAGCCGGCGCGGTGGAGGCGATATTCTGCGTGCTCGCCTTGCGCGAGCAAGTCGTGCCGCCTACCATCAACTTGCACACGCCGGGCGAGGGCTGCGACCTCGACTACGTACCCAACATCGCGCGCACGATGCCGCTTGAATACGCACTGTCCAATTCGTTCGGGTTCGGTGGCACCAACGGTTCGCTCATTTTCCGCCGAACTTGAGCCGCTGACTCTCGTCGAGAAGTTTCCGGCGGCGTATCCCGGGCTTCTCGAGAGCGGCGCCGGCTTGGCGCCGGCCGGCATACCGGTGGCCGGCATACCGGTGGCCGGCATACCGGTGGCCGGCATACCGGTGGCCGGCAGTCGGTTCGACATCTTG
>JBDUEQ010000095.1:0-12612 GCA_040002315.1 Gammaproteobacteria bacterium | reverse complement strand
TAATGTCATTTTCCGATCTCGGGCTATTGCCCGAATTGCTGCGTGCTGTCGCCGATAAGGGCTACGACACCCCCTCCCCCATTCAAATTCAGGCCATTCCGGCCGTGCTCTCCGGCCGCGATGTGCTTGCCGGCGCGCAGACCGGTACCGGCAAAACCGCGGGTTTCGTGCTGCCGATTCTGCAGCGACTCGCCGCGGACCAAGCCAACGGCAGCAGCCGCGCGCCCCGTGCCCTGGTGCTGACTCCCACTCGCGAGCTTGCCGCGCAGGTGGCACAGAGCGCGCGCGATTACGGCAAACATATGCAGCTTCGCACCTACCAGGTGTTCGGCGGCGTCAGCATCAATCCGCAAATCAGCGCGCTGCGCAGCGGCTGCGATATCTTGGTGGCGACTCCAGGCCGCCTGCTCGATCTGGCTCAGCAGCGGGCGGCGGACCTCTCCAAGGTCCAAGTGCTGGTGCTCGACGAAGCCGATCGCATGCTCGACATGGGCTTCATCAACGATATTCGCAAGATCATCAAGCTGCTGCCGCAGAAGCGGCAAAACTTGCTGTTCTCCGCCACCTATTCGGATGACATCCGCGGCTTGGCGGAACGGCTTCTCCACAACCCGCTGTCGATTCAGGTCGCGCCGCGCAATGCACCCATTGAATTGGTCGAGCAACGTGCCTATCGCGTCCAGAAGGAGCAGAAGCGGCACCTGCTGGTGCACCTGATACAAGAAGGCCAGTGGCGTCAAGTATTGATCTTCACTCGCACCAAGCATGGCGCGAATCGCCTGACGCAGCAGCTCGAAGGAGCCGGCATTCAAGCGGCCGCCATCCACGGCAACAAGAGCCAGGCCGCTCGAGTGAAAGCGCTGGACATGTTCAAGCGGGGACAAGTCACCTGCTTGGTGGCAACCGAAGTTGCGGCCCGCGGCCTCGATATCAAGGAGCTGCCGCAGGTGGTGAACTACGAGTTGCCCAATGTGCCGGAAGACTACGTGCATCGCATCGGCCGCACGGGCCGCGCGGGCGCGGCCGGGGAAGCCATCTCCTTGGTATCGAGCGACGAATCCGGCCTGCTGCGCGACATAGAGCGCGTACTTCGGCGCAGCATCCCCACCGTGCCCACGCCGGTGTTTAAGATCGTCGAGTCGGCGCAGCCGGCCGCGAACAGCCATCGCGGCTCAGGGGAGCGCGCTCCGGGTGATCGTCCCCAAGGCGAGCGGCCGGGCAGTCGCCCGGCGCAGGGCCAGGGACGCCACCACGGCGCAGGACATGGGGGCGGTGGCGGCCGCGATTCGCGTCGTGCGCCAGCCTCGGGCTCCGGCACGAGGAGCTTCGGCCAGCAGCAGCGCGGGCGATTCCGCTAGATCAGCTTGGGGACGAATTCCCGCAGATACTTGGCGAAGTCCCCACCCAGGCTCGGATGTTTCAGCGCGTACTCAACGGTCGCCTGCAAGTATCCGAGCTTGCTGCCGCAGTCATAGCGCTTGCCTTCGAATTCGAAGGCATAGACGGGCTCGCGCGTCATGAGTTGGGCAATGCCGTCGGTGAGTTGAATCTCGCCGCCGGCACCCTTGCCTATCTTGGCGAGGTCATCGAACACCGCGGCGGTCAGCAAGTAGCGACCGACCACGGCGAGCGTGGATGCTGCCTTTTCGGGCTTGGGCTTCTCGACGATGTGCGACATCTTGCCGACGCGCGGGGCGATCTTGCTCTCGAGCGTAACGATGCCGTATTTGTCGGTGTCCAGCTTCGGCACATTTTGCACGCCCAGCACGCTGTGGCCATACGTCGCAAACACCTCCACCATCTGCTTCAGGCACGGCACGTCGGCGTCGATCAAATCATCCGCCAGATGAATCATGAACGGCGCCTCACCCACGACCGGCCTCGCGCACAGCACCGCATGGCCAAGGCCCAGCGGCGCCGGCTGGCGAATGTACACGCATGAGGCCCAACTCGGCAAAATCCCGTGCAGCGTGTCGAGCAATTCTTGCTTGCCCTGCGCCTGCAGCACCGCTTCGAGTTCGGGATTGCTGTCGAAGTGATCCTCGATAGCCCGCTTGGAGCTGCCGGTGATGAACACCAAAGTCTCGGCCCCTGCTGAAAGCGCTTCGTCCACCGCATATTGAATGAGCGGCTTATCGACGATCGGCAGCATTTCCTTCGGGCTGGCCTTGGTGATGGGAAGAAATCGCGTGCCGCGTCCGGCAACGGGGAATACGGCTGTTTTTACGGCTTTGTGTGGCATCCGGAAATAATAACGGATTTCACCGAAGCGCGCCGTCGGACAAATCTCACACGCGCCCGCGATCCGTTCAGCGCAGCTTGACGAGGACATACGCCTCGAAGCTGGCCCAGGAATGGCAGGCCGGGCAATGCCAGTAAAAATTGAGCCCGGAAAAACCGCATTCAATGCACCGGTACTTCTCCGCGTTCGCCAGCAGCGCGCCGATCTCGTGCACCGTGTGCGCGTCTTGCACAGGATCCGCGCGCCATACGGCCTTGAGCGTCGCATCCTGCGAGAAGACTGTTTCGATAGAGGCGCGAAGCGGCTCAGCATCGACCAGGCCGGCTGCGATCGCAGCGAACACCAGCCGCTTCAATTCACCGATGTCGCGCGACCCGGCCTGCGCGACGAGTTCGCCGAGCACGGCGTTTTGCGCCTCGGGCCCCACAAGTTCAAGCAGATGCGGCAGTTCCTCTTGCAGAAGCTCGGGCGCCTCGGTGAGCGCCTGCCGCAGCAGCCGCGCGGCCAGCTGCGGCTGCCCCTCGGTCTGCGCAATCCGCGCGCGCAACAGGGCCGCGCGCGGAAAGGGAGCGCTCTGCGAGCGCGCGTCGCGCAGCAACTGCCGGGCTGCCGCAACGTCGCCGCGCTCCATCGCAAGCGCCGCCAGCTCGCATAGATAGTGGGCCGCCACTTTGAGCGGCGGCGCCGCGTTGATGCGCTGCAGCTGCCGAAAGGCGCCCAGCGCCTGCTGCCAATCATGTTGGCGCTCATAGACCAAGCGCAACGCGTCGAGGGCGCTCGCACGCAGGCGCGGGACCTCGCTTACTTGCTGGAATAATCCTTCCGCACGATCCAGCAAGCCGGCGCGCAGGTAATCCTGTGCCAGCGCGAGCAGTGACTGCTCTCGATGCTCCGGCGCCAGGGTGGCACGCGCCAGCAAATTTTGATGGATGCGGATGGCGCGCTCCACCTCTCCGCGCCGTCGGTACAAGGAGCCCAAGGCGAAGTGGGTCTCGATCGTATCCGCGTTGGCATCCATCAGCTTCAAGAACATGTCGAGCGCCCGATCGGGCTGCTCGGTGACGAGATAGTCGAGGCCGGTCAAATAGTCCGGATGTAGTTGTTTGAGAGAAACCGGCCAGCGCTTGCCCCAGCCGAAATGCCCGGCCAGTATCCCAATGATCAAAGCCGCGACCACCAAAGCCCAAGTCAGCAGCGATAGGTCGGTCATTCGCCGCCTTGAGGAATCGAGTTAGCCGCGCTAATCGCGGATCGGCTGATCTGCACCGTCGTTGACCCGTTCGCGCAGGTCTTTGCCTGGCTTGAAATGCGGGACATGTTTGCCGGCAAGCGCCACGGCCTCTCCGGTCTTAGGATTGCGCCCCTGCCGCGGTGGCCTGAAATGCAGGGAAAAGCTCCCGAAACCGCGGATCTCAATCCGCTCGCCGGTCGCCAGCGCATCGCTCATGATTTCCAGCAGCTGTTTCACCGCGAGCTCGACATCCTTCGCCGGTAAATGCTTCTGTTTCGCCGAAATGATCTCAATGAGTTCAGATTTCGTCATTATCGATCCGTGGGCATCACTAGACATACTTAAGAGGGCAAGCGCGGCGGATCATTCCCCGCCGCGCTTAAGCCTTGGTCCCTCAATCCTGGCCGGAGATTTGCTCTTTGAGAAGATCTCCCAAGCTGGTCCCGGTCGGTGAATCGGTCCGATAATTCTGCATGGCCTCTTGTTCCTCGTGAATGTCCTTGGCCTTGATCGACAGCGAGATGCTGCGGCCCTTGCGATCCACTCCGGTAAATTTGGCTTCGACTTCCTCGCCGACCTTGAGCAGCAGGCGCGCGTCTTCCACTCGATCGCGTGACAGTTCCGACGCCCGCAACTGACCATCGACGCCGTTGCCTAAGTCGATGATCGCGCCCTTGGCGTCGACCTCTCGGACCACGCCGGTGACGATGCTGCCCTTGGGATGCTCGGCGATGTACGCAGAGAAAGGATCCTTCGCGAGCTGCTTGATTCCCAAGCTGATGCGTTCACGCTCCGGATCGATGGACAGCACCATGGCGTCGACCTGCTGCGCCTTCTGATAGCTGCGCACCGCCTCTTCGCCCGGCATATCCCACGAGATGTCGGATAAATGCACCAAGCCATCGATGCCACCCGCCAAGCCGATGAAAATTCCGAAATCGGTGATCGACTTGATCTGGCCGCTGACCTTGTCGCCGCGGTTGTAATTGTCGGCAAATTCCTTCCAAGGATTTGCTTTGCACTGCTTCACGCCCAAGCTGATGCGGCGGCGTTCCTCGTCGATGTCGAGAACCATGACTTCGACTTCCTGACCGACGTGCACGACCTTGGCAGGATTGACGTTCTTGTTGGTCCAATCCATTTCCGATACGTGCACCAAGCCTTCGACGCCTTCTTCGATTTCGACGAAGCAGCCGTAGTCCGCGATGTTCGTGACCTTGCCGAACAGACGCGTGTTGGCCGGATAGCGCCGCGCAATGTTCTGCCACGGATCCGCGCCCAGTTGCTTGAGGCCCAGCGATACGCGCTGACGCTCACGATCGAACTTCAAGATCCGCACATCGATCTCTTCACCGACCTTGACCACCTCGGAAGGATGCTTGACGCGCTTCCAGGCCATGTCGGTGATGTGCAGCAATCCGTCGATGCCGCCCAGATCGACGAAGGCGCCGTAGTCGGTGAGATTCTTCACCACACCCTTGACCGCCGCCCCTTCCTGCAAATTGTCCAGCAGCGCGGAACGCTCGGCGCTGTATTCCTGTTCCACGACCGCGCGGCGCGACACCACGACGTTGTTGCGCTTCTGATCGAGCTTGATGACCTTGAATTCGAGCGGCTTGTTTTCCAGGTACGAAGGATCGCGCACCGGCCGTACATCCACCAAGGAGCCCGGCAAGAACGCGCGCACATTGTCGATCTCGACCGTGAAACCGCCCTTGACCCGGCCGGTAATGATACCGATCACCACTTCTTGCTTCTCGAAAGCCGTTTCGAGACGAGTCCATGTCCTGGCGCGCTTGGCCTTTTCCCGCGAGAGGCGGGTTTCTCCGGAACCGTCCTCAACACTGTCCAACGCGACCTCAACGGTCTCGCCGACCACGACCTCTATTTCACCTTTTTCGTTCTTGAATTGGTCCGATGGAATCACCGCTTCGGATTTCAGTCCGACGTTGACGATGACGTAGTCCTGGCCTACTTCGACGATCAATCCATTGAGGATGGTGCCAGGACGAATGCGCTGGCTCGCGATGCTCTGTTCGAACAGTTCCGCAAAACTTTCTGTCATGTTCTCTCTTAAGACTATTCCCTAGCACTCATCCCTTGTGCCCGAGGGGTTACCATAAAATAACGGCCATCAATCCTTGAAAGCCGCAACCTAAATTCCTAGCCCAACTCACGCGACAGACGCCCACGGGCCACTTCCAAGACGCGCTCGACCACCGAATCGACGGACATACCCGTTGTGTCCAGCAAGATCGCGTCCGCGCTTGCGACCAGAGGCGAGGCGGTGCGCGTAGAATCGCGCAGATCACGCTCCGCTATCTCCAGCGAAAGGGCGGCAAGGTTAGCAGCAACCCCCTTTTCTTTCAACTGCTTATGGCGTCTCAAGGCCCGCTCTGACAGGCTCGCCGTGAGAAAAATCTTGACCTCGGCCTCAGGGAATACCACGGTCCCCATATCGCGGCCGTCCGCCACCAAACCCGGGGGCACGGCAAAGCGCCGCTGGCGCTCCAAGAGCGCGGCGCGGACGACCGGCAGCGCGGCCACCCGTGAGGCGTCATTTCCCGCCTGCTCGGTCCGAATGGGTCCCGTGACCTCGATACCGTCCAGCCAGACCACTTCCCCGCCGGCCGAATCGGACCCGAACCTGATATCCAGCTGATGGGCCAACCGGCCTAAACTCTGTGCATCATCCAATCCGACCCCCGCCTTACGGCCCGCCAGCGCGACAAGGCGGTACAGCGCACCACTATCGAGCAGGGCCCAGCCGAGGGCGCGTGACGCGGCGCGGCTGATGGTGCCCTTGCCGGACCCCGATGGACCGTCAATGGTCATGACCTGAACCTTCGGCATCGGAGCGCCCTACACCGCTGACTCGTGAATGTCGAGGCCCACCGAGCAGGCAAGCTGGACAAAGCCCGGGAATGACGTGGCCACGTTCGCCACATCGCGGATGGCAATGGCTGCCGCGGCACGCAGACTGGCGACGGCGAAGGACATGGCAATGCGGTGGTCACCGCAGCTATCGATGTCGCCGCCGCCGAAAGCAGGTCCTTCACCGCGGCCTTCGATCCGCATGCCGTCCGGCAACACCTGGTGCACAACGCCCAAGGCCTCGAAGCCTGCGCTCATTGCCGCGATCCGGTCGCTCTCCTTGACACGCAGTTCCTCTGCCCCCGTCACCACGGTCTCACCCGCAGCACAGGCGGCGGCGATGAACAAGATGGGAAATTCGTCGATTGCGAGCGGCACCAGTTCGACCGGAACGCGTACCCCTCGCAATGTCGAGGCGTGAATCACCAGGTCCGCCACCGGCTCCGCGCCGCTCTCGCGAAGAGCCCGAATTTCGATATTACCGCCCATGCTGCGCAAGATATCGAGCAAACCGCTGCGCGTGGGATTCACTCCCACGTTGCGAATCAACAATCCCGCAGGTGCCGCGCCCAATAGGCCTGCCACGATAAAAAAAGCCGCGGACGAGAAGTCTCCCGGCACGTCGAGCCGTTGGCTCGCCAATTGCTGCGGTGGGTGCAGCGTCGTACGCAGGCCGTCGGTATCGAGGCGCACCCCGCAACTCTTCAGCATGCGTTCGCTGTGATCGCGATTGACCGCCGGCGCGATAACGGTGGTTGGTGCATCGGCATATAGCGCAGCCAGCAGCACCGCCGACTTCACCTGCGCGCTGGCCACCGGCATTCGATATTCGATTCCGTGCAGCCGGCGCCCGCCGCCGATGTCGACCGGCGGCGTGCCGTTGGACGTGCGCACGTCCGCCCCCATTTCACGCAGTGGTTTGGCGACCCGTTCCATGGGACGTTTCATCAGCGATGCGTCCCCGATCAATTGAGAGTTGAACGGCTGCGCCGCCAACAGGCCGGTAAACAAACGCATCGCAGTGCCGGCGTTGCCCATGTCGAGCGCCTGGCCTGCACCGCGCAAGCCGCGCAGGCCCGCACCGTTAATTACCACCTGCGTGGGATTCGGTTGCTCAATATGCACGCCCAAGGCACGCATCGCGGCCAATGTCGCCAGGCAATCCTCGCTCGCCAGGAAGCCGCTCACTTCGCTGCAGCCTTGTGCAATGCCGCACAGCATCAGCGCCCGGTGCGAGATGGACTTGTCTCCCGGAACCGTTATCGTGCCCGATACGCTGCTCGCCGGCTGCGCCGCAAAATTAAATGTGCTGGGCGCCATCCCGATCAGAGCACGGCCCGCGGATATGAACCCAGCACCTTGAACAGGGAAGCACGCTCCTCGAGTGCGGCCAACGCCTTGGCGACCGGCGGGTCGCTCACATGGCCTTCAATATCGATGAAGAACACATAGTCCCACTTACGCTTGCGCGAGGGACGCGATTCGATGCGGGTCATGTTGACCCGATGCTGCGCAAGCGGCTCGAGCAGGCGGAACAGCGCACCCGCATCATCGGTGTCGGCGCCGGACACCAGCAATGTTGTGCGGTCGGCGCCACTGGCACTGAACAGTTTCCTGCCCACCACCAGGAAACGGGTGGTGTTGTCGGAGCGATCCTCTATTTCATTGGCGAGCAATTTCAGACCGTAGATTTCTGCGGCGGCGCGGCTGGCGATGGCCGCGGTGCCGCGCTCGTCGCGCGCCCGGCGCGCGCCTTCGGCATTGCTCGATACGGCGATGCGCTCAACGTCAGGTAGTTGGTCATCGAGCCAGCCCCGGCATTGCGCGAGCGCCTGCGGATGCGCGCAAACGCGCTTCACGGCATCAGTGCCGCTCATCTTCCCCATCAAGCAATGATGGATGCGCAATTCCACCTCGCCGCAAATCTTCAGGGCCGACGACAGAAACATGTCCAGCGTGTGATTGACCGTGCCTTCGCTGGAATTCTCGATCGGCACCACGCCGAAGTCGGCGACGCCGCCCTCCACTTCGTGGAACACCTCGTCGATCGCCGGCAACGGCAGCGCCCGCACCGAGGAGCCGAAGTGCTTTAGGACCGCAGCTTGGGTGAATGTACCTTCGGGCCCCAAAAACGCCACTTTGAGCGGCTCCTGCTGCGCCAGGCAGGCCGACATGATTTCGCGAAACAGACGCGCGATTTCTTCATCGCGCAGCGGACCCTGATTGCGTTTCAGCGCCAGGCGAAGCACTTCTGCTTCACGCTCGGGGCGATAGAAGTCGACCGCCTTGCCCGACACGGATTTCGAAATACCGACCAGCTGCGCGAAGCGCGCGCGCTCATTCAGCAGGGCATGAATTCGGGCATCGACAGCATCGATGCTGTTGCGGATAGTGCCAAGACCGCCGCCGGACGGAGTGGCGCCGGGAGCCGAATGATCCGGGAGCGAAACTCTCTCCGGCAGACGCTTGCGCGGCCGGTTGGGAGCCTTACCCTGCCGTGTCTTACGCTTTGCCATGGCCGCCCCTCATACGTACCGGCGCTCGAAGTCGCGCATGAACTCGATCAGCGCCTCGACGCCGGCCAGCGGCATGGCATTGTAGATGCTGGCGCGCATGCCTCCCGACACGCGATGACCCTTGAGGCCTTGCAGCCCTGCATGGCCCGCCTGGGCAAGAAATTCCGCATCAAGCTCCGGCCTGTTCAAGTTGAAAGTCACGTTCATCCACGAGCGCGAGTCCGGCGCGATAGGGTTCTCATACAGCTGCGACGCATCGATGGCAGCATACAGCGTCTGCGATTTGATGCGATTGCGCTCAGCCTGCGCCGTCACTCCGCCGGCCCGCTTCAGCCATTTAAACACCAGACCCGCCATGTACCAGGCGAACGTGGGCGGCGTGTTCAACATGGACTGACTGTCGGCGATCGATTTGTAATCGAACACCAGCGGCGTCTCGGGACGCGCCCGGCCAACCAGGTCCTCGCGAACGATCACTACTGTTAGACCGGAGGGTGCAATATTCTTCTGCGCGCCGGCGTAGATCAGCCCGAACTTGGCGACCTCGATGGGCCGGGACAGAATGCTCGACGACATATCCGCCACCAGCGGCACCCCCCCGGTTTGCGGTACATAGCCGAACTCGACCCCGCTGATGGTTTCATTCGGCGTGTAATGGGCATAGGCGGCGCCAACGCTCAACCTAAGCTCACTTTGCGGCGGGACACGCGTGTAGTTGCCGCCGGCATCGCCGGCAATGTGTACTTTGCAGTAGCGCCGCGCCTCGACGATCGCCTTGTGCGACCAATGGCCCGTGTTGACGTAGTCAACCGTGGAATCCGGCGCCGAGAGATTCATGGGCACGAAGGAAAATTGTGCCGAGGCTCCGCCTTGGAGGAACAGCACCTTGTAATTGGCCGGTATTGCCAGAAGCTCGCGCAAGTCCGCCTCGGCCTCGGCAGCCACCTGTTCGAAGGCTTTGCTGCGGTGACTGACTTCCATGACCGACATGCCGCTTCGCCGCCAATCGAGTAATTCCTGCTGCGCCTGCTCCAGGACTTCGAGAGGCAGCACCGCGGGTCCCGGAGAGAAATTGAAGGCGCGCATCCTAAACGACGGTCAGGTGTCGTTGGCAGGCGGCTCGTCCAGCGGCGCTCCGCCGTCCACCGGATCGCCCGCCGCGGGATCGCCCGCCGCGGGTTCGCCCGCCGCGGGATCCGCGTCCTCGTCCGATTCCCCGGCCAGGCCGTCTATGCGCTCCAGACCGGAGAGTTGGTCGCCCTCCTCCAGCCGGATCAGACGCACGCCTTGGGTATTGCGTCCCACCACGGAAATATCCTTCACGGGAGTTCGCACCAGCACGCCATTTTGACTCATGAGCATGATTTCATCGTCCACGCTTACCTGCAGCGCGCCGACCATCCGGCCGTTGCGGTCGGTGATTTGCAGGGCGATCACGCCTTGGCCGCCGCGGCCGTGGATCGGGAATTCCTCGAGCGGCGTGAGCTTGCCGAAACCGTTCTGCGATGCGGTGAGAATGAAGCCGCGGTCCGCCACGATCAGCGCATTGACCCGCTGCTCCTCGCTCAATTTGACGCCGCGCACGCCCGCCGCTTCGCGGCCCATCGGACGCACCTCTTCCTCTGCGAAGCGAATCGCCTTACCGCCCGTGGTGAACAGCAAGATGTCCTTGGTGCCATCGGTGATCGCGACGCCCACCAGTTTGTCGCCCGGATCAAGCGCAACCGCAATGATGCCGCTGGCACGCGGCCGCGAAAACAAGGCCAGCGAAGTCTTCTTCACTGTGCCGGAAGCGGTCGCCATGAACACGAACTTGCCTTCCTCGAATTCCTTGATCGACAGCATGGCGCTGATGCGCTCGCCCTCTTGCAACGGCAGCAGGTTCACGATGGGCTTGCCGCGCGAGCCGCGGCTGGCCTGCGGCAGCTGGTAGACCTTCAACCAGTACAGCTTACCGTGATCGGAGAAACACAGCAGCGTGTCATGTGTGTTCGCAACGAACAGTTTGTCGACGAAGTCCTCGTCCTTCACGCTGGTGGCGGCCTTGCCGCGACCGCCGCGACGCTGCGCCTGGTAATCGGATACCGGTTGCGCCTTGGCATATCCGCCATGCGACAGAGTGACCACCACATCTTCCGGTGAGATCAAATCCTCCGTCGTGAGGTCTTCATGATTGACGAGTATTTCCGTGCGCCGCTTGTCGCCGAACGTGTCGCGGATGTATTCGAGCTCTGTGCGAATCACCTGCAGCAGGCGCTCCGGCCGCGCGAGGATGTCGTTCAAATCGCGAATCTGCGCCAGCAATTCCTGGAACTCGGCAATGATCTTGTCTTGCTCGAGTCCGGTGAGGCGATTCAGCCGCATCTCCAGAATCGCCTGTGCCTGGATTTCCGTGAGACGGTAGCCGCCCTCGACGATTCCGAATGCGCCGACCTCACCTTCCGGCCGGGTGCTGATGGCGCCGGCGCGAGCCAGCATTTGCGGCACGGCGCCTGAATTCCAGACGCGCGCCATCATCGCTATTTTTGCTTCGGCGGGCGAAGACGACGCCTTGATTGCCGCGATGATTTCGTCGATGTTGGCAAGCGCTATGGCCAGCCCTTCCAGGATATGGCCGCGTTCGCGCGCCTTGCGCAGCTCGTACATCGTGCGGCGCGTAACGACTTCACGCCGATGGCGCAGGAATGCGTCGAGCATTTCCTTCAGGCTGAGGAGGCGCGGCTGGCCGTCGACCAACGCCACCATGTTGATGCCGAACACCTTCGCCATTTCGGTTTGCGCGAACAGGTTGTTGAGCAATATCTCGGGAACCTCGCCGCGCTTCAATTCGATCACCACGCGCATGCCATCCTTGTCGGATTCATCGCGCAAGCCGTCCGAGGCAATGCCGTCGATGAGCTTGTCGCGCACCAAATCCGCGATCCTCTCGATCAGCCGCGCCTTATTGACCTGGTAGGGAAGCTCCGTAATGATTATCGCCTGACGATCGCCCTTGCCGACGTCCTCGAAATGGGTGCGCGCACGCATGTGCACGCGGCCGCGCCCGGTCTTGTAGGCAGCGACGATTTCCTGAGTGCCGTTGATGAATCCCGCGGTCGGAAAATCCGGCCCTGGAACGATCTGCAGCAATTCCGCCAGCGTCAGCTCCGGATTCTCGATCAGCGCGATGCACGCCGAGATGATTTCAGTCAAATTATGCGGCGGAATATTGGTCGCCATGCCCACGGCTATGCCCGACGAACCATTGATCAGCAGATTAGGGATGCGCGCGGGCAGGACGGCCGGCTCGCTTTCTGATTCGTCGTAGTTCGGGTTGAAGTCGACAGTTTCTTTGTCGATATCCGCCAACAGCTCGCCGGCCAATCTCGACATGCGCACTTCTGTATAGCGCATTGCCGCCGGCGGATCGCCGTCCACGGAGCCGAAATTTCCCTGCCCGTCGACCAGCATGTAGCGCATGGAGAATTCTTGCGCCATGCGCACTATCGCGTCGTACACCGACGCGTCGCCGTGCGGATGGTACTTGCCGATCACATCGCCCACGACACGGGCGGATTTCTTATAGGCCTTGTTCCAGTCGTTGCTCAATTCGCGCATGGCGAACAGCACGCGGCGATGTACGGGTTTCAAGCCATCGCGGACGTCGGGCAAAGCCCTGCCGACGATGACGCTCATCGCGTAATCGAGGTAGGATTTGCGCATCTCGTCTTCGAGATTTACGGGCAATATTTCGCGAGCGATCTCGGCCA
>JBDUEQ010000094.1:0-52908 GCA_040002315.1 Gammaproteobacteria bacterium | reverse complement strand
GACTGGTGCAGGACAGCCGCGCGGGCGACCAAATACTGGTCATGAGCAACGGCGGGTTCGGCGGACTGCACGAGAAGCTGCTTGGGGCGTTGCGGGCCCGGACGTGATTGCTTTGTTCCCGCTGAACATCGTGCTGTTCCCGGATGGTCCGCTGCCGCTGCGAATTTTCGAAACCCGGTACGTCGACATGGTGCGCCGCTGCATGCGCGAATCGAGCAGCTTTGGCGTGGTATTGATCCGCGAGGGGGGCGAAGTAGGACCGGCTGAGACTTTCGACGTGGGGACCCTGGCCAAGATCGTCGACTTTCATCAGTTGTCGGATGGACTGCTCGGGCTGTCGTGCGTGGGGGGCCAACGCTTTCGCATTGGCAGCCGCAGCCGACAAACCGATGGACTCCATCTCGCCGAAGTCGAGATGCTGGCGCCGGAACCCGAAGTGGCGGTGCCTGCGCGGCACGCTCGGCTGCCGGCGCTGCTGAAAAGCGTCCTGCCGCAGCTGGGCGAGGTGTACACGGACATGGTAATGAAGCTGGACGATGCCGCCTGGGTCGGACATCGCCTCGCGGAAATCCTGCCGATTCCGCCGGACGACAAGCAATCGTGTCTGGAGCTCGATGATCCGATTCAGCGATTGGACTATTTAAGCCCCCGGGCATAGGTCGCCCAGGAAGTGCGGGTCAGCCATAGCGTAACGGCGATGGTGACCCCCCAGGGAAGCATCCAATAGCCCAGCAGCCCGTCGAATTGTCCCACCCACAGGGAGTACCTGGGCGCGCTGCCGCCGCCGGTGCTCTGTTGCAGCATGCGAAGCACCACGACCCATCCGGCATGCAGGCCGATGGCGACTGCGATATTGCCGGTCAACACGCGAGTCAGACTCAAGATGAATCCCACCACCAGCCACGAGAGAAAGGAGTCGAACACCACAGCAGGATGCGTCAACGGCGCGAACGAGCGCTGCAGCAGATCGAAACCGCTGTGCCAGCCGACATCGGCTGCCTCGATTCTCACCTTGGCAAAAAAATGCAGGATGGCAAACAGCGGCGCGGTTAACAGCGCGCCCATCCATGGGCCCGCTTCGCGCTCAATGGCCGTGTGCATGACACCCCGGAACACGGTCTCTTCGAGCAGCGCGACCGCGATGCCGGATCCCAAGCCGACAAGAAAGATGCGCGCGAAGTTAAAGGCCGAGGGCGTGAATTCCGCGGCGCCGACGCGCAGCTGCGTTGCCAGAAGGAAGGCGGCGCCCGCGCCGGCAGTGATCATCCCGACCGCCCCCCAGAGCAGGCTGACTTTGAGAAATCGCCGCCGGGGCAGTCCGTAGCCGAAGTCGCGCTTGGTCTTAAGATGCAGATGCCGGCACAGCCATACCAGCAGCCCGATCAGCACGAGCATCGCAATGCGGCCCGCGACGCGGTGAAACGCCCAATGGGTGAAGGTCTGCGTGAACTCAAAGGCGGGATAGGCAATCGATGCGGCGATCAGCCCGGCGAGCACGATCACACCTAAGAACCAGGCGAAGGCTCGCATGGGCGTTAGCGTTGCAAGCCTGCGAAAACGCGCGCGGCCGCGGCAATGGTGGCATCTACATCGGCCGTGGTATGCGCCGCGGACATAAATCCTGCTTCGAAGGCGGATGGGGCGAAGTACACGCCCTCGGCCAGCATCCCGTGGAAGAAATGCTTGAAGCGGTCGACGTCGCAGGCCATGACCTTGGCATAACGGTCGACGCTGCGCTCATCCGTGAAGAAAAATCCAAACATGCCGCACACGTGGTTGGTCGCGAGCGCGATGCCGGCCGTGTTGGCGGCAGCCGCCAGGCGCCGGATCAATTCATCGGTCGACGCCTCGAGCTTTTCGTGGAAGCCGGGCGCCGACAGCAACTCCAGTGTGTTGAGCCCGGCCGTCATCGCCACCGGATTGCCCGACAGTGTGCCGGCTTGATAGATGGGCCCCAATGGCGCCAGCCGCTGCATGATGTCGCGCCGTCCACCGAAGGCGCCTACCGGCATGCCGCCGCCGATGATCTTGCCTAGAGTCGTCAGATCGGGGCGCACGCCGTACAGGGCCTGCGCTCCTCCCAAGGCGACGCGAAAGCCGGTCATCACTTCGTCGAAAATCAACAGCGCGCCGCTGCGATCGCATTCGGCACGCAGGGCCTCGAGGAATCCCGGTACCGGAGGCACGCAATTCATATTGCCGGCCACGGGCTCGACGATGACGCAGGCGATCTTGTCGCCGATCTGGCGGAACGCGTCGCGCACCTGCTGCGCATCATTGAAGTTCAATGTGACGGTGTAGTCTGCGAGCGCCTTCGGCACACCCGGCGACGTGGGAACGCCCAAGGTCAGCGCGCCCGAGCCGGCCTTGATCAGCAGTGAATCGGAATGTCCGTGATAACAGCCTTCGAACTTTACGATGACGTCGCGTCCGGTAAAGCCGCGCGCCAGCCGTATCGCGCTCATGGTCGCTTCCGTGCCCGAGCTCACGAAGCGCACCAATTCAATGGCGGGCATGAGTTCGATGACGCGGCGTGCGAGCCGCGTTTCGAGTTCGGTGGGGGCGCCGAAGGACAGGCCGTCAGCGGCGACTTCCTGCACGGCCTTGATCACTTGCGGGTGCGCGTGGCCCAAGATCATCGGCCCCCAGGAGCCGACGTAGTCGATGAAGCGCCGCCCGTCCGCCGCGGTGACGTAGGCACCCGCGGCCTTCTTGAAGAAAATCGGCTCGCCACCGACGCCGCGAAAGGCGCGCACCGGTGAATTGACGCCGCCCGGTATGTATTTGCAGGCTTCTTGGTACAGGCTCATGCCGCGAAGAATAGCCGCACTTCCAAGCCGCCGCTTTGAATATTGGCGGCTCTTGCCGAGCCGCCTTGAGTTTTCATTACCTGGGCGGTGATGGCGAGCCCGATGCCCTCTCCGCCGCTGTCGCGATCGCGCGACTCGGCGACTCTATAAAAAGGCTCGAATATGCGCTCGAGCTCCTCCTCCGGTACTCCCGGCCCGCGGTCCCGTATTAGAATTTCGACGCCGCCGGCGACGCGCTCCAGCGCGACGTCCACATGCCCATCGCGCGGGCTGTAGCGCACGGCGTTGCGCAGTACATTCTCGATTGCGCTGCGCACCAGGTCGCGGTTGCCATGGATGGCCGCATTCGCCGCGCCCTCGATCCGCACCTTGCAATTCTTGACGGCTGCTTCGAAGTTGGCATCGCGCACCACTTCTTCGATGACTTCATCCAGATCGACGGTCTCACGCAGGTACGGCGCCTCCGTGCCGTGCAGGCGCGCGAGCTTCAAGACCTGGCTGATCAGTGCGTCGAGGCGCTCAATTTCCCGGTCCAGCCGATCCAGCTGACGCGTGAGGTCGGCGGGCGGCTGGCGCGCGAGGCCCAAGGCGACGCGCATGCGGGCGAGAGGCGAGCGAAGTTCGTGCGAAATGTCGCGCAATAGCTGGGTGATGGCGCCACGGTTCGCGCGCAGTTGATCCGCCATGGCATCGAAATCGCGCGCCAGCACCGCGAGCTCGTCTTTGCGACCCTCGAGGCCTGCGCTGACCCGGACCTCGAGATTTTCCGAGGCGAGCGCGCGCGCGCCTTCCTGGATGCGCCTGATGGGTGCGCTCAAGTGCTGCGCCAACCACCAACTGGTGAGGGCGCTCACCACTAGAGCGATGCACAGAATGGTCAGCGATATTTCCGGCAGGCTGAGCGCGCCGAAAATGCTGGGACGCCGCGGCACCAGCAGCACGGTGTAAACGGCGCCGTCGGCCGCAATAACCTGGGGCGCCGCGCGGTTGGCGCGGAATTTGCCGGCGCGCGGTGCGAACTCGTCGCGGTTGAAGAACTCCAGACGGCGCGCGGCGCCCTGGGACAGGCGCCGGCCGGAGATATCGGCTCCATTCGGACCGATGATGTACAGATCGCGCCCCGGGATCGAATTTCTCTTCGAGTCCAGCCAGGTCTGCAGTGCGCCGATGCCGCCTTGCGCCAGGATTTCCGATGCTTGATTGGCAACGGGCGGGCGCCGCTGCAATTCGGGCGCCTCGTATTCGCGGGCAGTGATGCTGAAGATGGCGGCCATGCTGCCGCCGACGATGATGGCCATGGCAACCCAAAACAACATAAAAATCCGCAGGAACAGACTATGCATGAGCCCAGGTGAGGGTGTAGCCCGAACCGCGGACGTTCTTGATCTCGGGATTCGTGCCCACTTCCAGATCGAGCTTGCGCCGCAAATTACTGATGTGAGTGTCAATGCTGCGATCGTAGGCCACGAGCTTGCGGCCGAGAGCCGCTTCGGTCATCGCCTCGCGCGAAATGACCTGGCCCGCAGCGCGCATGAGCAGTTCGAGCACGCGGAATTCGGCGCCGGTGAGCGGCACCGATTTCCCTGCCACGTGCACCCGATGAGTTCCGGTATTCAAGTTGATCGGCCCCACGTTCAGATCATCGGGAGCGCCGGGCCGCGGTCGATTGCTGGCGCGGCGCAGAATCGCGCGGATGCGCGCCACCAACTCGCGCGGATTGAACGGCTTGCTGAGATAGTCGTCCGCGCCGAGTTCCAAGCCGACGATACGGTCGACGTCGTCGCCGCGGGCAGTGAGCATCAGGATGGGCGTTGCGTATGATGCTCCCAACTTACGCAGTACGTCGAAGCCGCCGATGCTCGGCAGCATCACGTCGAGTATCAGAATTTCAAATTCGCCGGCCTTGAGTTCCTCGAGCGCCTCGCCGCCGTCGTGCACGCTCTTCACATCGAAGTGCTCCGCGTTCAAGTATTCGGTGAGCATCTGACATAGCTCCCGGTCGTCGTCGACCAGCAGCACTCGCGGCTCGCGGGCCACGCCGGGCCCGGGTCCGGCTTCCGCGGTTGGTGGATGAGAAAGCGTCATAAGCCGCTACTCTGGCACAGTCGGAGGTCATCGAAAGCCCCGCGGCTGAAATTCACAATTCTTAACAGATCGTTGCGCTCTGCGCGACACTTGTTTGCACGCACGACGTTTAGCATGGCTCTGTCTGGAAATATCACCGAATTGGAGCAATGAACATGAAATCGATTCGCAATGTGCTTTCGGCAACGCTGTTGTCGGCCGGTGCGGCGCTGGTGGCCGTGTGCAGCATGTCGATGGCGACTGCGGCCGATGTCTCAACCACCCCGCCGCCTCCCGAGGCGCCCGGAGCCCACGGCTGGCATCACCACCGCGGACCTGAGCATCTGCTCGGCAAGCTCGGCTTGAGCGAGGCACAGAAACAGCAGATCAAGGGCATCATGACGGCGGCGCGCCCCCAGATGCAGAGCCTGCACGAGCAAATGCGCGCCAACTCGCTAAAGCTGCAGCAGACCCCGCCGACGGATCCGAACTACAGCAGCATCGCTTCGCAGGTGAGCCAGACGCAAGGCTCGCTGACGGCGCAGGGAATGACGCAGCGCGCGGAGGTGCGGGCTCAGGTATTTAATGTGTTGACGCCGGCGCAGCAGACCCAGCTGATGGCGCTCGAAGCGCAGATGCGGACCACCCATCATGGCCGCCGGGGTGGACCGCCGCCGGCCGCGGCGGCTATCGTTGAGTGGCGCTGATCCCGTCCTTTTTGAGCAAATCGATGACGCTGCCCTGACCGACCAGGTGTCCGGTGCCGACGATGACCAGGTAATTCTTGTCGTCATTGAGCAGGGCTTCGATTTTCGGCACCCACTTGCGGTTGCGCGCGACCAGCACCGATTGATAGAGGCGTTGATCGCGGCCGAATTCGGACTGCAACTGATTCACGAACCACTGCGTATCGCCGCGCTGCCAGGCACGCACCATGGAGTCCACCTCGGCGGCCAAACCGTGCGCCTGCTCCAAGCTCGAGATCAAGTACTCGGCTTGGGTATCCATGGGCATGTTCTCGAATATCGAGATTTGATCGTGGACGGTTTCCAGGCCCGCCACGCTCTTGCCGTCGGTGCGCGCGCGTTCCATGAAGTACATTTCTACGCCGGACTCGGGCTGAAAACCGAGCTGCGTCAACTGCTGCTGGGATATGGCCTCGGCGACGAACCAGGGTGCGAATTGATCGAACATGGCCAACTCCACCCCCACCTCGCGCGCCAAGGCATCGGCACGTCCGTAGCGCTGCTGCCCCAAGATCTCGGTGAGCGTCTTGCCCTCGGGCAGGATGGCGCTGGTGAGCATTTCCGTCTGCACCTCGGCCGAACCGATCTCCTCCAGGTTCACTTCCATGAACACCGACTTGGCGTTGCCGTACGCTTCCAGCAGTGCCGGTGCGAGCGGATAGTCGCTCAAGCGCAGCACGTGAATGGAGCCGAGCAGATAGACGGTATTGTGCTTGCCGTGCAGTTCCCACAGCGCATGCAAGGCGCCGTCCGCGCGCGCGGCGAGACAGACGAACAGGCTGCAGAGTATCAGGCCAAGGCGAGTGCGTTGCATCGGCGTCGGAAAGCGGCGCGGTTAGAACGCCGCGACTTGCCGCATCGGCAGCGATTCGATCCAGTGCACGGCGGTGTCGATGCCGCCGTCGGCGTGCAGGTCGAAACTGCGATACGCCGGCGGCCGGGAGTCAACCGCATAGCGATCGCTCTTGGGCAGGAATTGCGCGCCGGTGGAGGGCGTTGCGAACAAGCGAACGTCGCCGCGCCGGCCGTCGTACACCTGGTGCACATGTCCCCACACCACTGCGCGGACGTGGGAGTGTGAATCAATGACCCGCCAGAAAGCCTCGGGGTCGACCAGTCCCACGGTGTCGAGCCAGCGGCTGCCCATGAAAATTGGATGATGATGCAGACACACCATGGCGTGTTTCGGCGAGCGGCTCAGCGCGGCGTCGAGCCGCCCAAGTTCGGTCGCCGTCAGGCGGCCGCCGACGTGCCCGGGATCGTAGCTGTCGAGCATGACGAACTGCCAGCCTTCCACTTCATGGGAGCCGCAAATTTGGAAGGGCGCGCAGTTCAGTTCGCGACGCATGGACTCGGGTTCGTCGTGATTGCCGGGAATGCACAGCACCGGTTTTTGGAGATTGCCGAAGATGCTGCGAAAGCGCAAATAGCCGGCGCTGTCGTCTTGCACGAGATCGCCCGTGACCAACACCGCCGAGTAGGTCGGGACGCGCGCAAACGCATCCTCGAGCACCGCATTCAAACTAGAATCGGTTTCTACTCCACGCAACCGGCCGTTGGCGCTGCCGTAAAGATGTGGGTCGGTGATTTGAAGAATTTGCATGTTGGAAATAGTAGCAAAGCACCCAAGAGGCGACGGTGAACTAGGTCATGACAGCGGTCAAACGCGTTATACATAAACAGACTACCATTGTGTGACCGCGTTCCCGGCATTGCTGGCGGGGGTCGCATCGGGGAGAATACGCGGCTTGTCCCCCGTCACACTTGTTAAATAAGAAGCTCGTTATGCCCACCCGCCGCGACCTTGCCAACGCCATTCGAGCCTTAACGATGGACGCCGTCCAAAAGGCCAATTCGGGCCATCCGGGGGCGCCCATGGGGATGGCGGACATCGCCGAAGTGCTGTGGCGGGACGTGCTCAAGTACAATCCGGGCAATCCTGGCTGGTGGGACCGCGACCGCTTCGTGCTGTCCAATGGCCACGCTTCGATGCTGCAATACTCCGTACTGCACCTCACGGGTTACCCCCTGTCGATGGATGAGATCAGAAATTTTCGCCAATTCGGCTCCAAGACGGCGGGTCATCCGGAGCGGGAAATCCATCTCGGGATCGAGACCACTACCGGCCCCCTGGGCCAGGGTTTTGCAAACGGGGTCGGCATGGCATTGGCCGAGCGTTCGCTTGGCGCAACCTTCAATAGGCCCGGCCACACCATCATCGATCACCACACGTATGTGTTCTTGGGCGACGGCTGCATGATGGAGGGCATTTCCCACGAGGTCGCCTCGTTCGCCGGCGTGCAGAAGCTCGGCAAGCTGATCTTGGTGTACGACGACAACGGCATCTCCATCGACGGCAAGGTGGCCGGCTGGTTCGGCGATAATACGGTGGAGCGCTTCCAGGCCTACGGCTGGCATGTGATAGCCCACGTGGACGGTCAAAACAGCGAGGCCATCGCGGCCGCCTTCGGCGAAGCGCGCGCGGAAACGAGCCGTCCGTCGCTGATTTGTGCGAAGACGGTGATCGGTTGGGGCGCTCCGAACAAGCAGGGCACCGCGGCCATGCATGGCGAGGCCATGGGCAATGAAGAGATTGCCGCGACCCGCCTCAATTTGGGCTGGACCTCGCCGCCATTCGAAATACCGGCTGACATTCGGGCCGCCTGGGACAGGCGCGACAAGGGCGCGCGCGTGGAAGCCGAATGGCGGACGCGTTTTGCGGCCTACAAGGCCGAATTTCCCGCGTTGGCCGCCGAGCTCGAGCGGCGCATGGCGGGCGACCTGCCTGCCGGCTTCGCTGATCTCGTGAACGCGTACATTGGCCGGACTCAGGCCGACGGCAAAGCGCTGGCCACGCGCCAATCGTCGCAGGCGGCATTGAACGTGCTCGGCCCCTCGCTGCCCGAACTGTTGGGCGGGTCGGCCGATCTGACGCCCTCGAACGGCACCCTGCGCAAGGATTCGGTGACGCTGACCGCGGATGCACCCGGCGGCAATTACGTGCACTTCGGCGTGCGCGAATTCGGCATGTCGGCAATACTGAACGGGGTGGTCTGCCACGGCGGAATCATTGCCTATGCCGGCACGTTCCTGACGTTTTCCGACTATGCGCGCAATGCCGTGCGCATGGCCTGTCTGATGCGCTTGCGCGTCATTTTCGTCTACACCCACGATTCCATCGGCCTGGGCGAAGACGGCCCGACGCATCAGCCGATCGAGCATATGGCGAGCTTGCGCTTGATTCCGCATATGGATCTGTGGCGGCCCTGCGATGCGGTGGAAACCGCGGCGGCTTGGGGTGCGGCCCTCGAAAACCGGGACGGCCCCAGCTGCCTGATTTTCACGCGCCAGTCGGTGGTGCACCAGGCGCGCGAGCCGGCTCAGGTGGCGGCGATTCGGCGGGGCGGGTATGTGTTGATCGATTCCGTCGGCACCCCCGACGTCATCGTGATCGCCACCGGCTCAGAGGTGGGAATCGCGGCTGACGCGGTCCGGGCAGTCACTGCCAAGGGCAAGAAGGTTCGACTGGTGTCGATGCCGAGCACCAACACCTTCGATGCCCAGGACGATGCCTACAAGCAAAGCGTACTGCCGTCATCGGTCACGCGGCGTGTGGCGGTCGAGGCCGGGGTCACCGCGCAGTGGTGGCATTACGTGGGCCTTAAGGGCGAGATCGTGGGCATCAATCACTTTGGCGCGTCGGCGCCCGCCAAGGATCTGTTCAAGGCCTATGGATTCACGCCGGAGCATGTGGTCGAGGCGATCGAAAAAGTGTTGGCTAAATAAGCTCAGAGGGGATTCAAGACGATGGCAATCAAAGTGGCGATCAACGGTTATGGGCGCATCGGGCGCAATATTCTGCGCGCGTTGTACGAGGGCCCGCACAAGGGCGAGATCAAGATCGTCGCGATCAATGATTTGGGCGATGCCAATACCAATGCCTATCTGACGCGCTTCGATACCGTGCACGGGCGCTTTCGCGGCGATGTGCATGTGGACGGCGATTCGATGGTGGTGAACGGCGATCGTATCCGCGTAGTCGCGCAGCGCGATCCGAGCAAGCTGCCATGGGGCGAACTCGGGGTGGACATTGTGCTGGAGTGCACGGGGTTGTTCACCAGCAAGGCCAAGGCGTCGGCCCACATTGCCGCGGGCGCAAAAAAGGTCGTGATTTCCGCGCCGGGCGGCGATGACGTCGATGCCACCATCGTTTACGGCGTCAATCACCATGTGCTCAAGGCCAGTCACACGGTGATTTCGAACGCCTCCTGCACCACCAATTGCCTGGCGCCGATGGTCAAGGTGCTGCACGACAAGGTGGGCATTTTGGCGGGCGTGATGAATACCATTCACTCCTACACCAACGATCAGGTATTGACCGACGTGTACCACTCGGATCTGCGGCGCGCACGCTCAGCAACCATGTCGATGATTCCGACCAAGACCGGCGCGGCCGCCGCCGTCGGCCTGGTGCTGCCGGAGCTCAAAGGCAAGATCGACGGATTCGCAGTGCGGGTGCCGACGATCAATGTGTCGCTGGTGGATTTGAGTTTCACCGCGGCCCGCAAGACCAGTGTCGAGGAAATTCACGGCGCCATGAAGGCGGCTGCCGCCGGGCCGTTCAAGGGCATCATCGCCTACAATGACGCGCCGCTGGTATCCGTGGATTTCAATCACGACCCCGCCTCGTCCACTTACGATTCCACCTTGACCAAGGTCATCGAGGGAACGCTCGTCAAGGTGTGTTCGTGGTACGACAATGAGTGGGGATTCTCCAACCGCATGCTCGACACCACGCTGGCTTGGTCGAAGGCCGCTTAGTAGACGCCATTGAAGATCACAAAAATGACCAGCCTCGATCTGAAGGACAAGCGCGTTCTGATCCGCGAGGATTTGAACGTGCCAATCCAGGATGGCGTGGTGAGCAGCGATGCTCGGATTCGAGCATCTCTTCCCACCATTCAGGCGGCGCTCTCGGCGAGAGCCCGTGTGCTGGTGATGTCGCATCTCGGCCGGCCCGAAGAGGGCAAGTACGCGGAGGAATTTTCCCTGGCGCCCGTGGCGAAGCGTCTGGCGCAATTGCTGGGAGTGCCGGTGCCTCTCAAAAAAGATTGGCTGGACGGCGTGCACGTTAATCCGGGCGAGGTCGTGCTGCTCGAGAATGTGCGCTTCAACAAGGGCGAAAAGAAGGACAGCGACGATCTGGCGAAAAAAATGGCGGCGCTTTGCGATATCTATGTCATGGATGCGTTCGGCACGGCACATCGCGCCGAGGCCAGCACCCACGGGGTCGCGAAATACGCCCCGGTTGCCTGTGCCGGCCCGCTGCTGGTCAGCGAATTGTCGGCATTGGAGACGGCGCTCGAGAAGCCCGCGAGGCCGCTGCTCGCCATCGTCGCCGGCTCCAAGGTATCCACCAAGCTCACCGTGCTGGAATCCCTTTTGGGCAAGGTCGATCAGTTGATCGTGGGTGGCGGCATCACCAATACTTTTCTCGCGGCTCTGGGATTCAATGTGGGGAAGTCGCTATACGAACCGGCCATGCTCGACATCTGTAAACGCTTACTGGAGCAGTCGAAGAAGCGCGGCATAGTCATTCCCATGCCCACCGATGTGGTGGTCGCCACCGAGTTCTCTGCCAAGGCAGAGGCCGACGTGAAGCCGGTAGGGGCAGTCTCGGACGAAGATATGATTCTCGATATCGGCCCGGATTCCGCCGAGGCGATGGCCAAGCTGGTCGGGTCCGCGGGCACGATTCTTTGGAACGGCCCGGTGGGCGTGTTCGAGTTCGAGCAATTCGGCGAGGGCACGCGCACGCTCGCCACGGCGATCGCGCGCAGCAAGGCTTTCTCTCTGGCCGGAGGCGGTGATACGCTGGCTGCCATCGAGAAGTACGGCATCGAGGACAGTATTTCCTACATCTCAACCGGCGGCGGCGCGTTCCTGGAGTTTGTCGAGGGCAACAAGCTCCCCGCGGTGGACATTCTGGAAAAGCGCGCCGCATGAGCTTCCAGCTGCGTCGCACTAAAATTGTCGCTACCTTAGGTCCCGCCACGGATGATCCTGCGGTTCTGGCCGAGATCGTGCGCGCCGGCGTCGACGTGGTACGCCTGAACTTTTCGCATGGTGCGGTCGCCGATCATGCGCGCCGTGTCGAGAGGGTGCGCGAGGCCGCGCGCCAGGCAGGCCGCTACGTGGGAGTGCTCGGCGATCTGCAGGGCCCGAAAATCCGCATCGACCGTTTCGTGAACGGCAAGGTGCAGCTGGCGGACGGCGCCGAATTCACGCTGGACGCCTCGCTCGACATCAACGCCGGCAACGAGCACAGCGTGGGAATCGCCTACAAAAGATTACCTCAGGATGTATTCCCGGGCGATGTGCTGCTGCTGAACGACGGGCAGATCAGCCTGCAGGTCCTCTCCATCGATGGACCGCGCATCAAGAATCGCGTGCTGGTGGGCGGCGAACTCGGAAATAACAAGGGCATCAACCGTCAGGGCGGCGGCTTGTCCGCGGGAGCCCTGACCGACAAGGATCGCGAAGACATTCGCACGGCGGCGTCGCTCAAGGTTGACTATCTGGGCGTCTCCTTTCCGCGCGATGCCAGCGACATGGATGAAGCGCGCGCGCTGCTGCGGGCGGCGGGCGGCCACGGTCTGCTGGTGGCCAAGATCGAGCGCGCGGAGGCGATCAAGAATTTGACCGCAGTGGTGCGGGCCAGCGACGGCGTCATGGTCGCGCGCGGCGACCTCGGGGTCGAGATGGGCTACGCGGAGCTCGCCGGCCTGCAGAAGCTGATCATCCAAGAGGCGAATCAGCAGAACCGGGTCGTCATCATGGCGACCCAGATGATGGAATCGATGATCACCAATACCATCCCGACGCGGGCCGAAGTGTCGGATGTGGCCAACGCCGTCATGGACGGCACCGATGCCGTCATGTTGTCGGCCGAGACCGCATCGGGCAAGCATCCGATCAAGGTCGTGGAAGCGATGGCGCAGATCATCGTCGGCGCCGAGAAGTATCAGCTCGCCCATGTAAGGATCCGCCAGCGTGATGCCGGCTACTTCGGGCACACCGACGAGGCGATCGCCGCGGCGGTCATGTACACGGCCAATCACCTGCACGTGAAAGCCATCGTGGCACTCACCGAGTCGGGATCGACGTCGCTGTGGATGTCGCGGGTGCGCTCGGATATTCCGATCTACGCCTTTACCCGGCACGAGGCCACGCGCTGCCGAGTCACCCTGTATCGGGGCGTGTATCCCGTGGCCTACGACGTCACGGACAAGGGTGAGGCGTTTTATTTTTCGATATTCCGGCTGCTGCTCGACCTCAAGCTGGTGGAGGAGGGCGATTCCATCATCCTCACCAAGGGTGAATTGAGCGGCGTGTCCGGCGGCACGAACTCCATGCAGATCCTGCAGGTCGCGCGCAAGTAAATGCCGCCCGAGTTTCGCGGCACCGATCGCTATATTGCCACCGAGGAATTGATGGCCGCAGTGAATGCGGCCATGGTGCTGTCGCGCCCGCTGCTCATCAAGGGCGAACCCGGCACCGGCAAGACCCTGTTGGCGAATGAAATCGCCCGATCGCTGAACAAGCCGTTCTTCGAATGGCACATCAAGTCCACCACCAAGGCGCAGCAGGGGTTGTACGAATACGACGCCGTCTCGCGGCTGCGCGATTCGCAGCTCGGCGACCCGCGCGTCAAGGATATTCACAATTACATCCTGAAAGGCGATTTGTGGGAGGCGTTCAATTGCGATGAGCAGCCGGTGCTGCTGATCGACGAAATCGACAAGGCGGATATCGAGTTTCCCAACGATCTATTGCGCGAGCTCGACCGCATGGAATTCTACGTCTATGAAACGCGCGAAACGGTGCGCGCCAAGCATCGGCCGGTCATCATCATCACCAGCAACAACGAGAAAGAACTGCCCGACGCCTTCTTGAGACGCTGTTTCTTTCATTACATCCGCTTTCCCGATGCCGCCACGATGACGCAAATCGTCGATGTGCATTTTCCCGATTTGAAGCGCGACCTGCTGCATGAGGCCCTGACCACGTTCTTCAAGATCCGCGAAACGCCCGGCTTGAAGAAGAAGCCGACGACCTCGGAGCTGTTGGACTGGATCAAGCTGTTGGTGTCCGAGGACATTCCACCCGAGGCCTTGCGCAGCGACGACGCCAAGAAGCTCATTCCGCCCCTGTACGGCGCCTTGCTGAAGAACGAGCAGGACGTGCACCTGTTCGAACAATTGCTATTCCTTCATCGCCGGAATGCTCGTTAGATTTTTCTTTCTGCTGCGCAGCGCCGGGGTACCGGTATCGATCACCGAACTGTTGACCTTGCTGGAAGCGCTCAAAGCGGGCTTAGGCGACCTGTCCGCCGAACGCTTTTATTACCTGTCGCGCACCTGCCTGGTGAAGGACGAGCGCTATTACGACCGCTTCGACAAGGCATTCGCCGCTCATTTCAAAGGCGCCGAGGACTTGTTCGCGCTGCTGCAGCGCGAATTGCCGGAGGATTGGCTGGCGAAGATGGCGGAGCGGGAATTCACCGATGCCGAAAAGGCCGAGATCGAGGCCTTGGGCGGCTGGGAGAAACTGATGGAGACGCTGAAGAAGCGCCTCGAAGAGCAGAAGGAAAGGCATCAGGGCGGCAATAAATGGATAGGGACAGCGGGTACCTCGCCGTTCGGCGCCTATGGCTTCAATCCCGAGGGAGTGCGGGTGGGGCAGGCCGGCAGCCGCAATCGCAGTGCCGTCAAAGTCTGGGACAAGCGCGAGTTTGCCAATCTCGACGACAAGGTCGAACTCGGCACCCGCAATATCAAGATTGCGCTGCGACGTCTGCGGCGCTTCGCGCGGCGCGGCGCGCCCGACGAACTGGCGCTGGCGGACACCATCGATGCCACGGCCCGTTCCGGCGGATGGCTCGACATCAAAATGCAGGCGGAGCGGCGCAACGTGATCAAGGTGCTGCTGTTGCTCGATGTGGGCGGGTCAATGGACGATCACGTAAAGACCTGCGAGGAATTATTCTCCGCGGCGCGCAGCGAGTTCAAGCATCTGGAGCATTTCTATTTTCATAATTTCACGTACGAAGCGCTGTGGCGGGACAACCGGCGGCGCTTCAATGAACACATGAGCACGGCCCAGCTCATGCGCACCTATGGCACGGACTATAAGCTCATTCTGGTGGGCGATGCCACCATGAGCCCGTACGAGATTACGCAGGCGGGCGGCAGCATCGAGCACTGGAACGCGGAAGCAGGCAGCGTGTGGCTGCAGCGCCTGATGAAGCACTATCCGAAGTTCGCCTGGATCAATCCGCAGCCGCAGTCGCGCTGGCGGCACAACTCATCGATCGAGATTACGCGCGACCTGCTCGAGGGGCGGATGTATCCGCTGACCCTGGCGGGGTTGGATGATGCGATTGATGCGTTGACGTAGCCATGGGCAAAGTTCCTGAATTGATTTTGATGTTTTGGATTGTGAGAGCGGAGCAGACGGGCGCGAAGTGACGGCCTTCGAACATGCCGGGCGATTGTGGACGTACATGTCCTCGACGCGCAATCGTGGGCCGTGCGACGCGGTGGTCGTGTGCTGTTCCTACGACTTGCGCGTATGCGATTACGCCTGCGAGTTGGTGAAGCAGGAACTCGCTCCTCGGCTGGTGTTGACGGGAAAGACCGGTAACTGGACCAGGTTCTTATGGGACGTGCCGGAGGCGGAGGTTTTCAGAGATCGGGCGCTCGCCAACGGGGTTGAACCCTGCAGGATCCTGCTGGAGGAGCGGGCCACCAATTTCGGCGAGAACATCGCCTTCGTTCGAGAATTATTGCCGGCGCTGAGGCGGGTGACCTTTGTGACCAAGCCGGCGTCGGTTCTCAGGGTGTCATTGACGGTGCCGGTTCAATGGCCGGGAATTACGGCCTACGTCGATGCGCCGTCGTGGACGTTTCCGACGGAGGTGTCCAACATCATCGGCGTTTTCGGGGTCATCAGCGAAATGGTGGGCGACCTAGATCGGGTCATGCAGTACCCGTCCCGCGGCTTTCAGATCCCGCACGACCTGCCGGCGCCCATTCTGGAGTCGTGGAACGCGCTGAAAGCCGAAGGTTTCGGCCAGCATTTGCTGAGCCAAGGACCGCGGTCAACGGCTACCAAATTCTGACGCGGGCGTCCGGCTTCAGGTACAGACCGTCGCCCGGCTTTACGCCGAATGATCCGTACCATCGATCGAAATTTCGCACGCTTCGAACTCGAAACGCATCGGGCGTGTGCGGATCGGTGGCAACCAACTGGCGAATGATTTGTTCGCGGTAAGCGCTACGCCAGACCTGGGCAAAGCCGAGGAAGAAGCGCTGGTCTCCGGTCTTGCCGTCAAGGAGCGGTGCATCCTTGCCGTTGAGCGATGCATGATAGGCATCATGGGAAATCACCAGGCCGGCGTTGTCGGCGATGTTCTCACCGAGGGTAAGCTCACCGTTCAAAAGCAGTCCGGGGAGCACCTCGTAGGCCGAGTACTGGGCCGCCAGCGCCGCTGTTCGCCGCTTGTATTGGGCGGCATCTTGTTCCGTCCACCAGTCCGAGAGCTTCCCATGTGCGTCGAATAGACGTCCCTGGTCGTCGAATCCGTGGCTGATTTCGTGCCCGATAATGGCGCCGATCCCACCGTAATTGACCGCCGCATCTGCATTCGGATCAAAAAACGGCGGTTGCAGAACGGCCGCTGGAAAAACGATCTCATTCTTAGTTGGATCATAGTAGGCATTGATGGTCATGGGCGTCATATCCCATTCCGTGCGATCGACGGGAGCTCCCAACTTGGCGAGATTGCGCTGGTACTCGAATCGGTCGGCGCTGAGCGCATTGCCATAGGCATCCCCCAAGGAAATGCTCAGCTTCGAATAATCCCGCCACTTGTCGGGATAACCTATCTTGATGCCGAAAGTTGCGAGCTTTTCGCGCGCCTTGGCTTTCGTTTGGGCAGACATCCAGTCGAGGGCGTCCAGCCGGCGTCCGGCAGCCGCGAGCAAGTTCTCAACCAGCTGGTGGGCGGCGGCTTTTGCGTCGGGACCAAAATATTCGCGCACGTAAACCTCGCCGATCGCTTCGCCCAGCGCATGTTGTGTGAACTGCGATCCGCGCTTCCATCGCTCCTGCTGCGTCTTGGTACCTTCAAGCGCCGTGGCATGGAATGCGAAGTGAGCATCGACGAACGCTTTCGACAAGAACGGCGCATGGCTGTCGATTGCGCGCACGGCAAGATAATCCTTCCATACGGAAACGGACACGGTCGGCACGATGGCGGCAGTGGCCGTGATCGCAGTGTCAACAGATGCCACAAGAACTTCTTGGGAATCGAGGCCGGCACTTTTGAAATAAGCCCCCCAATCAAAGCCTGGAGCTTTGACGGGATAGTCCGAACGCTTCCACGGGACGTAGCGAGCTGCTACGTCGCGCTGGCGGACCCGCGACCACTGGATTTCAGCCAGCCGATGCTCGAGGTCGAATATGGGCGCGGCGCGCTGCAGCGCCGCGGCGTGAGCCATCGACGGGTTGGAAAGCTGCAGCAGTTGCACGATGTACGTCCGGTACGCGTCGCGCGCCTTTGACATCTCCGGAGTGTCCTGCAAATAGTAATCGCGGTCCGGGAGACCTAGTCCGCCTTGATCCAGGTAGGCAATATATGCGTCCGGCCGTTTGAAATCGGGGTAGACAAACAGTGTGACCGGCATAGAGTCGCCGACGCGAATGGCCCGCCCCATGGCTGCGGCGAGTGTCGAGTAGCTGTTGATCCCGGAGATCTCCGTCAGCTGTTGCTTCAAGGGCACCATCCCTTGTTTCTCGATGGCGTCGTCGTTCATGAAACTGTCGTAGTAATCGCCGACCTTTCGTAGATTCGAGCCGGCGGGCGCATGCGCCTTCGCGGCAGCCTCTAGAATGCCGCGCACCCGGCTTCTGGATTGCTCTTCGAGAACATCCCACACTCCCCAGGAGGCGTGATCGTCCGGGATTACGGTCCGTTTCGCCCAGCTACCATTGGCATATGAGTTGAAGTCGTCGCCGGGCTTGGTCGAAAGATCCATTCCGGATGCATCGAATCCGTAATTCCCCACCGCCGCGCGGCGTGCCGCCACCGCCGGGGACAGCCTCATGGCTGCAACCAGCCCCAAGCAAACTAAGATTTGAAGACGATTCATCCGTGTCATCCGTGCCTCCGCTGGTGCATCTATCCGCGTGCGTATCTTATAATGCCTTAGTCGCCGACATGTTCGAGAGGCAGTACAGCGAAATTCCAGGGCCGGCTAATTCGTCGAGCATCTCGAGCGTTTCGGGGCTTGTGTGCAGCGATTCCCGGGCGGCGCACAGCAACTCCGCCATTTCTTCCGCGGGACGCCCTATCAACACTCCAGTCCAGCTCGCCGGCAGCAACGTCGGCGGGTTGCATCCATTCTCTCCTTACGATAAAGTAAGGAATCTAAAAAAAGGAGCGGCCGGTTTGATGGCTACTGCCACACTCACCAGTAAAGGCCAGATCACCATTCCAGCCGAAGTGCGCAATGCGCTCGGCGTGGATTCCGGCGATCGGGTCGAATTCGTTGAGATAGCGCCGGGTCGCTACGAGTTCATCGCCGCCACGCAGTCAGTCACCGCACTGAAAGGAATGTTCGGCAAACCTCGCAAGGCCGTTTCGATTGCCGACATGAATGCTGCCATCGCGCGACGCGGTGCGGCGGCGAAATGATCGGCCTGGATACAAACGTAATCGTGCGCTACATCATGCAGGATGACGTCAAGCAATCGCCCATGGCGACACGGCTCATCGAGTCGCGAACCGCGGCGGCGCCAGGCTTCGTGCCGATAGTTGCGGTTGTCGAACTTGCTTGGGTGATGTCTTCCGCTTACGAACTCGACAAACGGCAACTGACCGCCGCGTTGGAGGGTTTGCTTCGAACCAAGGAACTGGTGGTGGAAAGCGCGGAAACAGTATGGAGAGCATTGCGTCTCTATCAAAGCGCAAATGCCGATTTTGCGGATTGCCTGATCGAACGATCAGCGTCTGCGAGCGGTTGTGTGAGAACAATGACCTTTGACCGGGATGCCGCAAAGGGCGCCGGAATGACGCTCGTAGCCTGACGGGCTTCCACGAGGGCAGGGCGAGCAGGCGCCGCTAAGACTTGGCCTGTAGCACCCTTAAATCGGCGAGGACCATTTGTGAGTGACCCTTGGGATCCACAGACGCATAGTGCTTCGCGACCCGGCCCTGCGGGTCGATGATAAAGGTCTCGCGGCGGGCGATTTCCATGAGGCCGAGCGCGCTGCGCAGCACGCCGTAGGACTTGGCGGTTTCCTTGGTGCTGTCCGCCAAAAGCGTGAACGGTAGGCCGTGTTCTTCCGCAAATTGCTTGTGGGAGGCCACGTCATCGACGCTGATGCCGAGAATCACGGCGCCCAACTTGTTGAACGCGAAGATATTATCGCGGAACTCGCAGGCCTGGGTGGTGCAACCGGGAGTGTCGTCTTTCGGGTAGAAGTACAGCACCAGCCATTTGCCGCGGTAATCGTTGAGTTCATGCCAGGTGCCGGCCTGATCCTGCAGGCGGAATGCGGGGGCGGGCGCTCCTACATCCGGCGTCGCCGCCGACGCGGCGACGGCGAAACACGCCGCAACGACCCAGGCACAGTACAATGCAGCCAGCGAGCCCATCCGCGTTTCAGTTCCATGGTGTTTGACCATTGACCACTCCGAGTAATGCAGATCCGTATAGCGCCACCGGCCAATGGCATATGCATACTAGCATCGTGCCGGCCGAGACGCCGAACCTGGGGCTGGTGCTGACCGGCGGCGGTGCGCGCTCGGCCTACCAGGTCGGGGTTCTCAAGGGCGTCGCGGAACTGTTGAGGCGGGGTTCCGCATGTCCTTTCCCCATCATCACCGGCACTTCCGCCGGGGCAGTCAGCGCGGTCGCGCTCGCCTCGGATGCCGCCCATTTCCGACATTCCGTCTACGGAATCGAGCGAGTGTGGCGCGATTTTCGCGTGCACCAGGTGTTCAAGGCGGACGCTGTCAGCATGCTGAAATCCGGTGTGCATTGGTTGCTGGCATTCATCTCCGGCGGCTGGCTGGTGCATTCGCCGAATGCGCTGTTCGACAATTCACCGTTATGGGATTTGCTGCGGGAGCATTTGGATTTCGACGGCATTCCGCGCGGCCTGTACAAAGGGCATCTGAAGTCCATCGGCATCTGCGCCACATGCTACGAAGACGCCGATTCGGTGACCTTTTACGCGTCCGGTGCGCCCATCGAGCCCTGGGCGCGGGTGTTTCGCAAGGGCGAGCGGGCGCAGCTGACGCTGCATCATTTGATGGCCAGCCTGTCGATTCCCTTTCTGTTCAGGCCGGTCAAGCTGAACGAGCACTACTTTGGCGACGGCGCCATGCGCCAAACCTCACCCTTGAGTCCCGCGATCCATTTGGGTGCGAACCGGCTGTTCATCATCGGCGTCAATGACCCAGCCCCGACCGGCGAGAGTTCGCCGCGGCGCGCGAGCGAACCCAGCTTCGGACAGATGCTCGGCTTCATGTTGGACTCGCTGTTCATGGATACGCTGAACGCCGATCTCGAGCGCATCAGCCGCTACAACGAGAACAGGAACGTACGGCGCATCGAATTCCTGGTGATGACTCCCTCGCGCGATGTCAACGAGATCGCGCGCCGCCATGCGCGCGAGCTGCCGCGGAGCTTGCGCGCGCTGCTGCGCACCATGGGCGCCAACAATGCCGCCAGCACGCTGTTGCTGAGCTATCTGTTGTTCGAGCGAGGATTCACCCGAGAATTGATTGCGCTGGGTTATGAAGATGCGAGGGCGCGCTCCGAGGAGATACGCGCCTTCCTGGCATTGGAAAACGCGCGCCAATATCGCGCGCCGCGAGCGTCGGCCGCCCCGGCGCAAGAGTAGGCCGCCCGCTCAATTCTTCTGCAGGGTGTCGTGACGGGTCAGGACGTGCGGGAAACTTTTGCGAAAATACCGGGCGAGTTCCTCGGCGATATACACCGAGCGGTGCTGGCCGCCGGTGCAGCCGACGGCAATGGTGAGATAGCTGCGGTTCGCCTGGGCGAACTCGCCGATGCGCTTCTCCAGGAAAGCAATTAAATCCGCAATCATGCTGCGGACGCTTGGAAATCCGGCCAGATATTCGATGACCGCCGCATCGCGGCCATTCAAGTGGCGCAGCCCCTGCTCCCAGTAGGGATTGGGCAGGCTGCGCACATCGAACACGTAATCCGCATCGCCCGGTATGCCGTGCTTGTAGCCGAAGGACTCGAACATGAGCGAAAGCCTCCCCTCTTGGCGGCGGTCGATCCGCTCGCGAATCATTTCGCGCAGGCTATGCACCCCCATGTGGCTGGTATCGATCACCAAGTCCGCCGCGGTGCTGATCGGTTCCAGCAGCTTGCGTTCCGAGGCGATGGCCTCGCGCAAGCTGATATCGCCCGAGACCAGCGGGTGCTTGCGGCGCGTTTCGGCGTAGCGCTTGAGCAGCACCTCCTCGCCGGCATGCAGGTACAGGATCTCGCAGGCGATGCCGCTGCGGCGCAGCTCGCTCACCAGCGCCGGGATGGTCTCGATTTCGTTGGGTCGATTGCGGGCATCCAGGCCGACGGCAGTCCTGGGGTAGGTGTCTCCCAAGCCGCGCACCGTGTGCGAGATGAAGGGCTTGAGCAGCGCCGCAGGGATGTTGTCGACGCAATAAAAGTCGATGTCCTCGAGCATGTGCAGAGCCACGCTCTTACCCGAGCCCGACAGCCCGCTCACGATGATGAGTCGCATCGACACGCGGGCGCCTTTAAGCTAGTTCGACAGACGCGCCTTGATCACGTCCTCGGCATGATGGTCGGCGGCTTTTTCCTTGTGTTTCTTGACGCGGCGATCGAGCTTGTCGGCGAGGGCGTCGATAGAGGCGTACATATTGGTCTCGGTGGCATCGGCGTAGATCTTGTTGCCCCGGAGCATGAGGGTGGCCTCGGCCTTGTGGCCGAATTTCTCGACGGTGAGTACGCAGTGAACATCGATGAGCTGCTCGAAGTGCCGAGAGATGCGCTCGAATTTCTTGATGACATAGGCGCGCAATGATTCGGTGATTTCCACATGATGACCGCTGAGATCGAGCTGCATAAGCTTCCTCCTAAACGTGACAATCTAATCATGACATTTACGATGCGCGGGCAGCCGCTCGCTTCCGTTCGTTGGACGGCGCGATCTGCATGCCTTCGCGATATTTGGCAACGGTGCGTCTGGCCACCGGTATGCCTTCCTGCGACAAAATTTCCGCGAGCTTGCTGTCGCTCCACGGATTTTCGGGATTCTCCTGGGAGATCAATTTCTTGATTTTGGCGCGAATGGCGGTGGAGGACATTTCCGTGCCGTCCGCGGCTTCGACGTGGCTGGAAAAGAAATAACGGAACTCGAACACGCCGCGCGGCGTGTGCATGTACTTGGCGGTGGTGACGCGTGAAATGGTCGATTCGTGCATTTCCACGGCTTCCGCCACGTCCTTGAGAATGAGCGGCTCCATGGCCTCTTCGCCCAGCTCGAAGAAGCTCGTCTGGCGCTGCACGATGCAGCGCGCCACCTTGATCAAGGTCTCGTTACGAATTTCCAGGCTGCGCATGAGCCAGCGCGCCTCCTGCAACTGCGTGCGCAGCATGGCGTGGTCGGGCGCTCGGGAGATCAAATTCGCGTAGGCGCTGTTGACGCGCACGCGCGGCACGGTGGCCTGATTGATCTCGACGATCCAGCCGTGGTCGGTGCGGCGCACGAACACATCCGGAATCACGTATTCCGCCTGCGCGGGGTTGACCGCTGCCCCGGGGCGCGGATGACAGGAACGTACCAGGGCCAGCGCCATTTCCAAGTCGCCTTCACTACAGCGCAGCTGTCGGCGCAGCAGCACCAACTGCTGGCCGGCCACCAGATCCAAGTGTTCGAGCGCCACGCGAATGCCCAAATCCCGCGCCGGAGTGTCGGGATGCAGCTGGCGCAGCTGCAGGGCAATGCACTCGCCCAAGCTGCGGGCGCCGACCCCGGCCGGCTCCAGCGACTGCACGGCGCCGAGCACACGCTCCACATCCGCGGTGCTGGCTTCGATCTCCGGCAGCAGGCTCAAGCGGATATCTTCCAGCTCGTCCTTGAGGTAGCCATCATCGGTGATGGCGTCGGTGATGACGCGGGCAATCGCCATGTCGATGGCGGAGAGCTTGGCGAGCTCCAGCTGCTCGATGAGCTGCTCCTGCAGAGTCTGGCCATGCTGGTCGCTGAAATCGCTGCTGCGGTCATCATCGCCCGACCAGGGAGTGTCTGACGGGCCGCTGGTTTGTTCGCCCCAGGCCTCGTCCGCTATTTCGACCTCGGGTTCTTCGCGCTGATCGGCGGGGGTGGTATTGCCGTCGAGCTCGGCGTATTTCTCCTCCGCGGGTGCGGCCACCTCCTCGCGTTCACGCACGATGTCGGGCGCCACATCCAAGGCCTCATCTTCCGCCTCGAGCATCACATTGGTTTCGAGGGTCTCGCGAACGTGCGCCTGCAGGTCGAGCGAGGGTAGCTGCAGAAGCCTAATGGCCTGCTGCAGCTGCGGCGTCATGGTGAGCTGCTGGCCGATGCGAAGCTGCAGACTTGGCTTCAACATAGTGCTTTCAAATCCAAACCTACAATTTGAAATCCTGGCCCAAGTACACCTCACGAACCTGCGGGTTGGCAAGAATCTGATCCGCAGATCCGGAGGCGAGCACCGACCCCTGGCTGACGATGTAGGCGCGGCTGCAAATCCCCAAGGTCTCACGCACATTATGATCGGTTATCAGCACGCCGATGCCCTTGTCGGACAAGTGCTTGATTATTCGCTGGATATCGGCAACGGAGAGGGGGTCGACGCCGGCAAAGGGCTCATCCAGCAGGATGAAGCGGGGGTCCGCGGCCAGAGCGCGGGCAATCTCGACGCGCCGGCGTTCGCCGCCGGAGAGGCTCATGCCGAGGCTGTCGCGCACATGCCCGATGTGCAGCTCCCCCATCAATTCCTTGAGGCGCACTGTGCGTGCCGCGTCGTCGAGCCCGGGCCGCGTTTCGAGGATCGCCATGATGTTGTCCGCCACCGTCAGCCGGCGGAACACCGACGGCTCCTGCGGAAGATAGCCCAACCCCAGCTGCGCGCGCCGATGCATGGGCATGCGGCTGATATCGCGGCTATCGAGGTAGATCTCACCCTGTTCACAACGGGTGAGTCCGACGATCATGTAAAAGGCGGTGGTCTTGCCGGCGCCGTTGGGGCCCAACAGACCTACGACCTCGCCGCTCTCTACTTCCAGAGACAAGTCCCGCAGTACCTGCCGCGATTTGTAGCTTTTGGCGAGGTTCAGAGCCCGCAATACGCTCATGGTTTGGGATTGGCCGGCGGTGTGATGATGATATGCACGCGCTGGGAACCTTGTTCCGAGCCTTCTGCAATGATGTTCTGCGCCAGCACGTTGTACTTCAGCGACTCGCCGCGAATCTCGTTCTGGCCGTCGCTCAACCAGGCGTTCTTGGATAAATGCACCACGCCCCGGGTCACGTCGTAATCGATGCTGTCAGCGTGTCCGCGCGCCAGTTTCCCGGTTTTGGCAATCGGCTGCTCGAACGATGCCGGCTTGCCGTTGACGATGGCTTTGGCAAGCAGCTTTTTGGCAAAAATAATTTCGGCCTCGTCCGCTGAGAGCTGTCCTTGGTCCATGGTGACTTTGACATTGCCGCGGAACACCCAGCGGCTGTTCTCGAAGTCCAGACCGGTGGCCTGGGCCTGATCGGCGGCCACCGACATACCACCTTGGGCAATGCGCACTTTATGAAATACCAGGTTGTTGTTCTTGTAGTCCAATTCGGAGGACTGTGCGTCGAGCGAAATGTTTTGCTGATCCATATGCTCGGCGGGTACTGGTGAGCTCTGCAACGCGAGTGCCAGTGCCAGCGCCAATGTGCACGGAGCGCGCGCGGGCTGAGGAATAATTTTAGGGATGGAAGCGGCCATTTACTTTCGATTCTAGGCGCATCGTGCGCTCTTTCAAATTGGCATTCAGGCCCCGGGCCGTCAGAGTGTGCTGTGCGAAATCGATGCGCACATCGCTCTTGGTGCTCGCCACGGCGTCGGGGATGTTGTAACTCAAGGTGTCAGTATGAATGATGGCTGCGCCATCGCGGCCCGCGGCATCGCCCTGCAGTCGCACATTGCCCGTCACATCCACCACCTTGCCGCCCGGCTGCACATGCGCGACATCGCCCACCATCACCCAATTCTGCCCGGTTGGGGTCTGGTACGAGACGCGGATGTTGTACAGCGCCACTTCGTTGCCATGCGCGATTTGATCAATGCGCTCGGCCTCGATGCGGATAGTGGGGTTGCCGGCAACGTCATAGTCGGTGAGCACCGCACTCTTTAAGTAATATCCGGGCAGGTCCGTGAGCTTGGCGTCGACCGGCGCTTGGCGGTGGCGCGCGGAAGAACTCAGAATCCAGGTGCTGATGCATAGCGCGAGGACGGCCAGCACGGTAAAAACCCGAAACAGCATTAGCGGCGGCCTGCGCGCGCGCGCAGTACCGCGTCGCAGAATTCGCGCACGGCGCCCTGTCCGCCGTTGGCCGTGGCAATCCAATGCGCAGCGGACTTGATCAGGGGGTGCGCGTCGGCAACGGCGCCTGCGACGCCGACCGCAGTCATCAGCGCAAGATCCGGGGTGTCGTCGCAGATGCAGGCGCAGTTAAGCGGGTCGATGGCCAGTTGCGCGGTCAGCCGCTGCAGCGCGGCCACCTTGTCGGCGCATCCTTGAATCACGCGGCGCACGCCCAGTTCGCGCATGCGAACCGTTACAGCGGCCGAACGCCGGCCACTGCAGGCGGCCACGGCGACACCGGCCGACATCAGCAGCTTGATACCGTGGCCGTCGCGCACATGGAACACCTTGAGAGCCTCGCCGCGCGCGCCGAAATACAGGCGGCCATCGGTGAGCACGCCGTCAACGTCCAGGATGAGGAGCTCGATCCGCGCCAGCGGCGTGGCCTTGCGCGCCTTCAAACCACACCCGCTCGCAGCAGGTCGTGAACATTGAGCGCGCCCACGACTGTGTCATCGGCATCGACCACCACCAGGGAGGTGATGCGATGCGTCTCCATCAGATGCACCGCTTCGGCCGCGAGCGTATTGGGGCGCACGGTTTTTGCATGGCGGCTCATGACCTGATCCATGCGAGTGGTCCGCGGATCGCGTGACGCGTCGAGCGCCCGGCGCAGGTCGCCGTCGGTGAACACACCGAGCAGTTGGCCGTTCTCCTCGACGATGGCCGTCATGCCGAGGCCCTTGCGGGTCACTTCGAGCAACCCTTGCGCCAGTGAGGCGTCGGGCCGAACGGTTGGGATGTCGGCGCCGCTGCGCATCACATCGGTCACGTGCAGCAGCAGGCGCCTACCCAAATTACCGGCCGGGTGGGAACGGGCGAAGTCTTCTTCGGTGAATCCGCGGGCCTTCAACAGCACCACAGCCAGGGCGTCGCCCACGGCCAACGCCGCCGTGGTGCTGGCCGTGGGGGCCAAGTTGAGCGGGCAGGCTTCGGCGGGCACGCCGATGTCAAGGTGCACGGTGGCAATGCGCGCCAGCGCCGAGGTCGAATTCCCTGTAAATGCAATCAGCGGCACCCCGAGGCGCGCGATCGCCGGCACGATGGTGAGGATCTCGCCGGTTTCCCCTGAATTGGACAGCGCAAGCACCACGTCGTCGCGCGTGATCATGCCTACATCGCCGTGGCTGGCCTCGCCTGGGTGCATGAAGAACGCCGGCGTGCCCGTACTCGCCAGGGTGGCGGCAATCTTGCCGCCGATATGGCCGGATTTGCCCATTCCGGTGACGACGACACGTCCGCGGCAGCCAAGACAAATGCGGCAGGCGTGGGCAAATTCCGCCCCGAGGCGCGGCAGCTGTGCGCGCAAACCGTCGATTTCGATGGTGAGCGCCTGGCGGCCAAGATCGACGAGGACATCGTCGGTGAACTCAAGATTCATTGCCGAATGATACAGCGGTTGCAGAACCCCAGCGCCGCTAGCGTAAGCTTGGGGGTTTACTCGGCGGGAGACAGCATGAATCCGCAGCAGGTGGCGCAAATTATCGAGACCGGCTTGCCGGGCGCCAAAGCGCTGGTCAAGAGCGACGACAATGTGCATTTCGAGGCCGTGGTGATTGCGGCTGCCTTTACCGGCAAGCGTTCGGTGCAGCGTCATCAATTGGTGTACGGCACCTTAGGCGCGGCCGTGGGCAATGAAATTCACGCGCTGGCCTTGCAGGTGTTCACGCCGGAAGAATTCGCAAGCCAGGGGCTGGGTCAGGGTCGTGGATAAATTACAGATTCAGGGCGGCATCGCGCTCGACGGTGAAATCCGTATTTCCGGCGCCAAGAATGCGACTTTGCCCATCCTGGCGGGGTGCTTGCTCGCCGATGGCCCGGTAACGGTGTCGAACGTGCCGCATCTGCAAGACGTCACCACCATGATCGAATTGCTGGGGCGCATGGGTGTGTCCGTGACGATCGACGAGAAGATGCGCATCGAAGTCGACGCATCGACGATCAAGGAATATTTCGCGCCGTATCAATTGGTGAAGACCATGCGCGCCTCGATACTCGTATTAGGGCCGCTGTTGGCGCGATTCGGTTGCGCCGATGTGTCGTTGCCGGGTGGTTGTGCGATCGGCGCCCGCCCGGTCAACATCCATGTGGCCGGCTTGCAGGCCATGGGCGCCGACATTCACATCGAGAACGGCTATATCAAAGCGCGCGCGGATCGGTTGCGGGGCGCCCGGTTGGTGCTCGAGACGGTCACAGTCACGGGCACCGAGAATCTGATGATGGCGGCGACGTTGGCGGACGGAGAAACCGTGCTCGAAAATGCGGCGCGCGAACCCGAAGTGGTGGATCTGGCGAATTTTCTGATTGCCATGGGCGCCAAGATCAAGGGCGCGGGAACGGATCGCATCGTCATCGAGGGGGTGAAGCGACTGAACGGCACCGCCTACGAAGTGTTGCCCGATCGTATCGAAGCAGGCACGTACCTGGTCGCGGGCGCCATCACCGGCGGTCATATTCGGGTCAAGAATACGCGCCCTGAGCATTTGGATGCGGTGGTCGACAAGCTGAAGGAAGCCGGCGCCAAGATGGAAGTCGGCGATACCTGGATCGAGGTGGACATGCGGGGCCGCCGGCCGGATTCGGTGGACATTCGCACGGCGCCGTATCCGGCGTTCCCGACGGATATGCAGGCGCAGTTTGCCGCGCTCAATACGGTGGCGAACGGCGTCGGCACCATCATCGAAACGATTTTCGAAAATCGCTTCATGCACATGCTGGAAATGCGGCGCATGGGCGCGGAGATCCGCCTCGAGGGCAACACTGCCATCATCAAGGGGGTGGAAAAGCTAACCGCGGCTCCGGTGATGGCCACGGACCTGCGCGCCTCGGCGAGCCTGGTGCTGGCGGCGCTGGTGGCGGACGGCCGCACCGAAATCGAACGCATTTATCACATCGATCGTGGCTATGAGGCGATCGAGGAGAAGCTGCAGCAGTTGGGCGCGAAGATCCGGCGCACACCGGCGTAGCGGCGGCGCACGCCGGCGCACGCGGGCTCTATTGCTCGGACTGCGCTGCCTGGTGGGTGGGCCGTTCAGAGACCTTTAGATTCACCTTGAAGGCCTGGCGGCCATGCCGGCCTTGCAGCTGCACCTGCGCGCCCGGCGCCAGTGCCGCCACCCGGCTGACGAGATCCTGTGCGCTCTGCACCCGCTCGCCGCTCAACCCGGTGATCAGGTCGCCGGGACGCACCCCTGCTTCGAATGCGGGACTCTTGACGAGTATATTCACCACCGTGACCCCGCCGCCCGCGGCGATGCCGAGCTGCGCGGCCTGTTCATCGGACAAGTCCTGCGGCACGAATCCAAGCCAGCCGCGCACCACATGGCCGCGCTTGAGGATTTGTTCCATGACTCCGCGCAGCAGATTCATCGGAATGGCAAAGCCGATGCCCTCAGGCCCGCCGCTGGCGCGATTGAGGACCGCGGTGTTGATGCCCACCAGGTCGCCGTGCGCGTCGATGAGGGCGCCGCCGGAATTGCCGAGATTAATGGCGGCATCGGTCTGAATGAAATTCTCGAAGGTGGCAAGCCCCAGCTGACCGCGGCCGGTGGCGCTCACGATGCCTTGCGTAACCGTCTGGCTCAGGCCGTAGGGATTGCCGATGGCGAGCACAATATCCCCGACCCGTAAAGTGTCCGAACGGCCCAACGGCATGACGGGCAGCTTACTTAAGCCCAAGTGCAGAATCGCCAGATCGGTATCGGGGTCCTGGCCGACGATGGTCGCCTCGGCGATGCGGCCGTCGCTCAGCTGAACCCGGATGGAATCGGCGCCCGCGATGACATGCTGGTTGGTGACGATGGTGCCGTCGCCATTGACGATCACGCCCGAGCCCAAGCTGCGCTCGACCCGCTGGCGGTAGCTCGGCCAGAAATCACCGAATAATTGGTTGAGTGCGGGGGTCTGAGTGCGCTCCGTGACGACGCGTGCGGTGTAAATGTTCACGACGGCGGGTGCTGCACGCGCCACCGCATCGGCAAAGCTTTGCACGATGGCCGGGGGACGCGAATAGGCCGTGGGCGTGCCGGCCGGCGCCGCGGTTTTCCCCAGCAGCGCCGGCTTGCACCAGACCACCAGAAATGCCGCCGCCAGGCCGACTACCACTGCCTTGATTAAAAAACTCACGAGGACGCGCGTGTTCTGCAATTATTATCGCTCTTCGAGCCTTAAGGGATATTCGCTTAACTGTGTATAATGCGCTCCCAATATTCTTTGGGAAACACTACGGCAACAGGGGTTTACGTGAAGTTTTGTCAACAATGCTTGGGGCAATCGAATGAGTGATCAGGTTGACCATAGCCGCCGCCGCTTATTGACGGCGGCTACAGTCGGCACCGGTGCGATCGGCGTTGCGTTCGCGGCGGTTCCTTTCTTGTCGTCGTGGCAGCCGAGTGCACGCGCCAAAGCGCTGGGTGCGCCGGTCGAAGTGGATGCATCCAAGCTCGAAGCCGGCCAGATGCTCAAAGTCGTGTGGCGCGGCCAGGCGGTGTTCGTGGTGCGGCGGGTGAAGATCATCATCGAACAATTGGGCAACCATGACGCCATGCTGGCGGATCCCGCGTCGGATGACTCGGTGCAGCCCGACTACATCAAAGCCTCCGGTGCGGCGCGCGCGCGCAACCCCGAATACTGGGTGGGATTGGCGGTGTGCACCCACTTGGGCTGCTCGCCCTTGGGGGCCTTCGAAGCGAACAATTCATTCCAGGTAGCCGGTGCCGACTTGGGCGCCAATTGGCCGGGCGGCTTCTATTGCCCCTGCCATGGCTCCAAATATGATTTGTCGGGCCGCGTCTTCAAGAGCATGCCGGCGCCGAAGAACTTGACGGTCCCGCCGTATGCGTTCGCGAAAGATGCCCGCGTAGTGATCGGCGTCGACGACGCCCCTAAAGTTTAGACTAGTAGAGGTTCGCGATGGCCGGAGAAAGATTGCTGGGCTGGATTGATCAACGCTTCCCGTTGACCAAGCTGTGGAACGAACACGTCGCCGAGTACTACGCGCCGAAGAATTTCAACTTCTGGTACTACTTCGGCTCGCTGGCGCTGTTGATTCTCGTGAATCAGCTGGTGACGGGAATCTTCCTGACGATGAACTACAAGCCCTCGTCGGCCGAGGCATTTTCATCCATCGAATACATCATGAGGGACGTGAATTGGGGCTGGCTGATCCGCTATCTGCACTCAACCGGCGCCTCGGCATTTTTCATCGTCGTGTACCTGCATATGTTTCGCGCGCTGCTGTACGGATCGCACCGCAAGCCGCGTGAGCTGGTGTGGATCTTCGGCTGCCTGATATTCCTGCTGCTGATGGCGGAAGGCTTCATGGGCTATGTGCTGCCCTGGGGCAACATGAGCTACTGGGGCGCACAGGTGATCGTGTCTCTGTTCGGCAGCCTGCCGGTGGTGGGTTCGAGCTTGGTCGAGTGGATCCGCGGCGATTACTACATTGCGGATGCCACCTTGAACCGCTTTTTCGCCTTGCACGTGGCCGCGCTGCCGCTGGCGCTGATATTTCTGGTAATCGCGCACGTCATGGCGCTGCATGAAGTCGGTTCGAACAATCCCGACGGCATCGACATAAAAAAATACAAGGATGCCCAGGGGCACCCCCTGGACGGCATTCCGTTTCACCCCTATTACACGGTGAAAGACCTGGTCGGGGTCGCGGGCTTCCTGCTGCTGTTTTGCGCAGTGATATTCTTTGCGCCAAGCTTCGGCGGCTTGTTCCTGGAGTCGCCAAACTTCGAGCCGGCCAATGCACTGCAGACGCCGCCGCACATTGCACCGGTCTGGTATTTCACCCCGTTCTACGCCATGTTGCGGGCGGTGCCGTCCTTTGCGGGCACCCAGGTGTGGGGCGTGCTGGTGATGGGCGCTTCCATCGTGGTGCTGTTCTTCGTGCCGTGGCTGGACCGCTCGCCGGTTAATTCGATCCGCTACCGCGGTCCGATTTACAAGATTATGTTGAGCGTCTTCGTTCTATCATTCATCGCCTTGGGCCTTTGCGGCCTGAAACCTCCCTCCGGGATATATCCAACGCTCGCCAAGGTCTGCACCGTTTTGTACTTTGCTTTCTTTTTGCTGATGCCCTGGTACACGAAATTCGACAGCGTGAAGCAGGTGCCGGAAAGGGTCACGGGACATGTATAAAAGCTGGATTTTGATCATGGTGGCGCTGTTCTTCGCCGGTACAGTGATGGCGCAGGAGGAGGGCGGCATAGCCTTATTGCATGCCGGCACGGATATCAGCAATACCGAGTCCCTGCAGCGCGGCGCACGTAATTTCATGAATTACTGTTCCGGCTGCCACTCGCTGAAATATCTGCGCTACAACCGCATGGCGGCCGATCTTAAGATCCCCGAGTCGGAACTCGCCGGCAATTTGATGTTCACGACGGACAAGCCGTTCGAGACCATCAATTCGGCCATGCCCAAGGACTCGGAGAGCTGGTTCGGCAAGCAGCCGCCGGACCTGTCGCTGATGGCTCGCGCCCGCGGCACGGACTATCTGTACTCGTATCTGAAGGGCTTCTACGCCGACAAGACCCGTCCTTGGGGAGTGAACAATCTGTACCTCCCCAGCACCGCGATGCCGCATGTGCTGCAGTACCAACAGGGGTTGCAGAAACCCGTGTTCAAGAACGAACCGGACGCCGGCGGCGCCAGAATGGTGCTGGACGGAGTCGAACCAATGACCCCGGGCGTCATGAAGACAGAGGAGTATGATCAGTTCGTCCGGGACATCGTCAATTTCCTCGACTATGCCGGTGAGCCCGTCAAGGCGAAACGCCAATCGATGGGTGTTTTTGTGACGCTATTTCTGCTGGTGTTCTTTGTGTTCGCCTACTTGCTGAAGAAAGAGTATTGGAAGGACGTCCACTGACGCAGCAGCGGGAAGTCCCGTATGTTTCCAGGAGATCGCGTTAGTGGCACGTCGCTCGGTGATGACTCTGTTTTCTGCGCCGGCTGACCCCTGGAGTCACCGGACCCGGCTAGTGCTTGCCGAGAAGGGCATTGCGATCGAACTGATCAATGTGGATCCAAACGATTTGCCGGAAGACCTGCTCGACCTCAACCCCTATCATAGTGTGCCGACCCTGGTGGATCGCGACCTGGTGCTGTACGACTCGCGCGTCATTATCGAGTACTTGGACGAGCGCTTTCCGCATCCGCCGCTGATGCCCATCGACCCGGTCACCCGGGCGCAATTTAGGGTGGCGCTGTATCGAGTCGAGCGCGACTGGTACGCCCTGGCGCGCGATATCGAACTGGATCCGCAGAGCAAGACGGCGGCGCATAGCCGCAAAGTGTTGGGCGAAGCCATCTGCGCGAGCGCCGAAGTGTTCAAAGCGAAGCCGTTTTTCTTGAGCGATGAGTTTTCCTTGGTCGATGCCAGCATCGCTCCCATTTTGTGGCGCCTGCAGAGCTACGGCATCGAACTGCCGCCGCAGGCGGCGCCCATCCAGAAGTACATGAATTTGATCTTTGCACGTTCGACGTTTCGCGGCTGCCTGACCGAAGCCGAACGGGACATGAGGCATTGAAGCCGCGGCGCCCTTATCTGCTTCGCGCCCTGCACGAGTGGATTTCCGACAGCGGCGAAACCCCGCATATGGTGGTGGATGCGGCGGCCGAGGGCGTGACCGTGCCGCGCCAGTACGTGAAGGACGGCAAGATCGTCCTCAATGTGAGTTTCTCCGCGACCCAGATGCTGAAATTGGGCAATGATTTCGTCAGTTTCGAGGCTCGCTTCGGCGGCGTCGGCTTCGCGGTGCAGGTGCCGGTGCGGGCAGTGTTAGGCATATACGCCCGTGAGACCGGCCAGGGCATGATTTTCCCGGAGGGCGATGCGGATCCCGATCCCACCGACGGGCCGCCGGCGGCGCCCGCAGGAAAGGCTGACGAGGACAAGCCGAAACCCAAGCGCCCCAAGCTGCAAGTGGTCAAGTAGCGCGAAACGCGTCCCTAATCCAGTGTATGCGATGGCTGCCGTCCGGCAATCTTTCCACACCGACGACGTCGAAGCGCATGGGGTAGGCACGCCAGGCGCGCGTGCGCTGCCAGAAAAAACGAGTGGCGCGGATGATTTTGCGCTGCTTGGAATGGGTCACCGAGCCCAGTGCGCCGCCGAAGTCGCTGCGAGCCCGCTGCCGAACCTCGACGATGGCGAGCACGCCGCCCTCCAAGCAGACGAGATCGAGTTCGCCGACGCGGCACCTTAAGTTTCGCGCGAGAAACTTAAGACCGTGTGCCAGCAGATACTCGGCCGCGAGCTGCTCCGAGGCGATGCCCCGCGCAAGGTTGGGGTTTGTGGACACATGCCAAGAGTGCGCGACGCGCGCAGCGCCGTCAGCACGGATAACGCCCGGGTTCATAGCAATATCACTCGCGGACGACCCACGGGATCAGGCGGTTGCTAAAAATTGTCATCGAGCGGCACGCACATGAACCGCTTCTGCCGCGAATCTGGGAATTGCGCGATACGATGACTGTTTCTAGAATGAGCGTCCTCATCCATGTCGTAATTCGCCGACAATTTCCGATAGCGTTGAGTTGCAGTAATATTTATGTCAAATGAAGCGCGCATTCGACACAGTCATTAATCAGCTGCAAGCGGGCGAGGAACTGATTGCGGCCGGAGTTGACCAATTGACGCGGCGTTGGCAAGCATCGGCAACTTTCATCGGCAAGTTGTGCACCGAGACGGATCGTTGGCAAGCGGCGTTGCGCAAGATGCAGGCGCCGATCAGCAAAATAAACGCGCCGCTCAGCCTCGCGGAAATTCTGCGGGCCCGCACTATCCCCTAAAGTTTACGGCGACGATAAGAGAGTCGGCGCGCCATTCCTGATTTGCGCCCAGTCCAGATCTCGACGGATCCGATTGTGTTCATCGAGATGCAATCTGCCCGAAACTCCCGAAATCTCTACTCCACCGGGGGCCTTTGAGCGCAGCAACGGCACCAGACGATAGGCGTCGAATCCAAACGCATACAGACGATCGCGCCGTGCGGTCCGCGCCGGCCAGGCCTCGCGTACTGTATCGCGAATCTGCGTGGTGACAGGATCCCCCGCGATCATCCAGGGCATATCGGGGAACATCATGCCGTCGAGATCGCTGTTCGCCGTCGGATCCGGTTCGAAACTGTCGGACATCGAATACACCGGCACATCGCCGGCGTAGTGAAATTTGAGCTGCGGCAGGATTTGGCGGGCGACGTTCGCGGTGCCGGCCACGAATATGAAGGCGGCATCCAGGCGATGCGTCGGCGGCTCACCCTTGACCATGTGTACTTGCATGACCTGCTTGATAATGTCGCCGAAATCGACCTGGGAGGCATCGTAGCGCTGGCTGTCGAGCACGGCACCGCCATGATGGGATAGCTCATCGGCAAACGCGGCGGCGACGCGATTACCCAGCTCGCCGCTGGGTACGATGACCACGCCATTGAGGCGGCCGTCGGTGACCGCATGCCGGGCGACCATGCGTGCCTCATCTTCCGGGAACAGCGCAAACTGATAGAAATCCTTGGGCGCAATCACCGCTTCGCCCAGAAAATTCAAGGCCAGCACCGGCGTGTGACCTCCGCTCAATGGGACGAGCGCCGCAACGTCTTCCTTGGTGAGTGGGCCGACCACGAAGCCGGCGCCCTCGGAGACGGCATGAGTGTAGGCGCTGGCCACGGATTCCGCGGCCACGTCGTAAATTTTCAAGCGCGGCCGCGTCGCCGCATCCTGTTCCAAGTAGGCGGCAATGAAGCCGTCGCGCACGGCGACCCCGACTGCCTCGGATCGGCCCGACAGCGGCAGCAGCAGCGCGATGGCATCGGGATATTCCGTCGCCGCGGCGAGCTGCGTCGATGCCTGGCTAAGGACGCTGTCGTTCGCCGGATGCTGTGGGTAAGCATGCCTCCAGTTGGCGAGCGCTGCAGCCGCGCGCATGGGATCGCGGGCGAGCCCGACGGCCACCGGACCCAATTCCAGCCAGCCTAAGACGATGGGGTCGGTCTTCGGCGGCGGTTTTAAGGATTGGCCATGTTCGGCGGCGCTGCGAATGCGGGTAAACAGCTCGGCGCGATTCGTGCGCAGGGCGGCAGGGTCGGTAAGGAAGCGCTCGCGTTCCACCAGGGCGCGAGTGCCTTCGACCGGGTGGCCGGTAAGAAAGGCGCTGCGGCCGCGGATCCACCAATAGTTTTGCGCCTGTTCGGCCGCGGTGGGAACTGCAATCAGGTCCAATTCGCGAATGGCGCGGGTGCCGTCGTTCTCGGCATACGCGATCTCCGCGGCGACCAAGGCGTGTTCGGTGGGTAGCTGCGTGCGCGCCTCGGCCGACACCGTGGCGAATGCCTGCTTGGCGGCCGCGATATTGCCGGCGGCCAGCCATTGCTCGGCGCTCAGCAATGCGTAGTTATCGTGGCTGGCCGGTTGTTCGGCGGCGAGTTCGGCGAAGGCTTGTGCGGCTTCCGTGTGCTTGCCCTGCGTGACCAGTCGCAGCGCCAGCGCCTGCTGGTTCTGCGGCGGCGCTTCCTGTTTCACCAGGCTGCAGGCCGCCAATAGCAGCGATATCGCCAGCGCCGCATACAGCGGCCGCCGTGGACGTCGAGTGATCGCTGCCATACCCTGCACTCCTCAATCCTGCAAATATAGGCGCAGTTTATAGTGGTTAACGAGAGCGCGGGGCGGTTGTACGTGGTCGCGACGCCGATCGGCAATCTGGGCGATCTGAGCACGCGTGCGCGCGAAATTCTGCAGGCTGTGTCCTTGATTGCGGCGGAAGACACCCGGCATACCGGTGTTCTTCTCAAGCATTTCGGCATTCAGACGCCGCAGTTGTCGCTGCACGATCACAATGAACAGCAACGCGCCGGTGAGATCGTGCAGCGCCTGCAAACGGGCGCTTGCGTGGCATTGGTGAGCGATGCCGGGACACCGGCCATCAGCGATCCGGGTTTCGAATTGGTGCGAGCGGTGGCTGCAGCGGGCTTCGACGTCGTCGCCATTCCGGGGCCTTGCGCAGCGATCGCCGCGCTCTCGATCGGCGCACTGCCGTCGGATCGATTCTGCTTCGAAGGCTTTCTGCCTGCGCGCGGCGGCGCGCGCCGCAAACGCCTCGAGAGCTTGGCGACCGAGCCGCGCACCTTGGTCCTTTATGAGGCGCCGCATCGAGTGCGCGAAACACTGGAAGATTGTGCGGCGGCTTTCGGCGGCGAGCGCAGTGCCACGGTGGCGCGTGAAATCACCAAGATGCATGAAACGACGTATAGGGGCTCGTTGCAGGAACTGCTGGCGCGCGCGGGCGTAGATGCCGATTTCGGCCGCGGCGAAATCGTTCTGCTGGTCGGCGGCGCGCCGCAGAAAGGCGGGGCTGATGAGGCGGGGGCCGACGGCCACGGCGGTGCGCTCGACCGCACACTGAAGATATTGCTGGCGGAGTTGCCGTTGAAACAAGCCGCACGCCTGGCGGCGCAGATCACCGAGGCACGCGACAACGAGGCCTATAAGCGGGCATTGCTGCTGAAGCAAACCTGATAAGGTGCTTCCTAAGAGTCGGCCAGACAGTCGCTGTGTGCGCAAGCACATGGAGGAAAGTCCGGGCTCCATAGGGCAAGGTGCCAGGTAACGCCTGGGGGGCGCGAGCCCACGGAAAGTGCAACAGAAAGATACCGCCTAAGTGCCGCGCAAGCGGTAACGGTAAGGGTGAAATGGTGCGGTAAGAGCGCACCGCGCGGGTGGCAACATCAGCGGCACGGCAAACCCCACCTGGAGCAAGGCCAAATAGGGAAGCACGCGGCGCAAGCCGCACCATGTGGCCCACATGAGGCTTCCGGGTAGGTCGCTAGAGCTGCGCGGCGACGCGCATCCCAGAGGAATGACTGTCCAAGACAGAACCCGGCTTAACGGCCGACTCTTTTCTTAGTGCTGGCGCACCCTATTCTCGGGGCCTTCGGAAGGCACCGAATGATAACGGGGTCGGTCAGAGCGCTTGATTTGGCTGCATCGCCGCATGATCGCCGAAATTGTCAGAAGATCACGACTTTTGTTACTTGCGGTCGATTTTAGCAATAACTCCTAACAGACTGATTCAAAAACAACTCGTTGCCGAGCCGTCGCGCCATTATACGAAATGTGACCTAAGTCACTGTCAGACGGGGGTTTTTTTAACTTAACACGTTGACAGTGCGGCGCTGCGCTCCCTATAGTGGTGCCCGGTGGGAAATTGTGGGAGAAAGTGGGTCGCCCGACCCATAGAATTATGTTTATCGGCTCCAACAAACTGACTCTCGACGCCAAGGGCCGGATGGTCATGCCCACCCGCTATCGGGAGCGGCTGCAGGAGGTGTGCGGGGGCAAATTAGTGGTCACCGTGGACAAGGACCGATGCCTGCTCCTCTATCCCCTCCCCGACTGGGAAGAGTTGGCGCGCAAATTGATGCGTTTGTCGTCAATGAACCCCGTCAACCGAGGCCTGCAGCGCCTCATGGTGGGGTATGCAACCGAACTCGAGTTGGACGGGCATGGGCGAATTCTCCTGCCGCCGAATTTGCGTGAATTCGGATTGCTGACGCGCGACGCGATGTTGATCGGCCAGGGAGTGAGATTCGAATTGTGGGATGAAGCGCGGTGGAACGAGAGGCGCGACGGATGGCTGGAGAGCGACGCCGGCGATCTGCCTCCCGATCTCGCGGCCCTGATCCTGTAGCCGGTCGGCGCGGTGAATGAGAGGGCGGCGGGACACACGCCGGTACTGCTGGCACAGGTACTGGCCGGATTGAACATACGGGAAAGCGGCACCTACTTGGATGCCACTTTTGGTCGAGGCGGACATGCAGGGGCGATATTGCAGAATCTCACGCTCACCGGTCGTTTGTTGTGCCTCGACCGCGATGCAGCGGCCATCGCCGATGCCAGGGTTCGCTTCGCCGGCGATGCCCGAGTGGCGCTATTCCTCGCCCGGTTTTCTGCGCTGGCCGACTGTGCGGACCAGGTTGAGCCGGGCCTCAAGTTCGACGGCATTTTGTTCGATTTGGGGGTCTCCTCGCCGCAGCTCGACACGCCTGCGCGTGGGTTCAGCTTCGTGCAGGACGGACCCCTGGACATGCGTATGACCGCCGGCGTCGGCAGCAGTGCAGCGGATGTGGTCAACGGCGCGTCCTTAAACGATTTGATTCGCATCTTTCGCGACTACGGCGAGGAACGTCTCGCGCCTCGCATAGCGCGCGCCATCGTCAAAGACCGCGAAGCGCAGCCCTTCGAACGCACCTTGCAGCTCGCCGAGATGATTGCCCGGGTGGCACCCAACCGCGATGCGTCGGGTCGTCCTCGCGCCAAGCATCCGGCGACGCGGGTTTTTCAGGCGCTGCGCATTCATGTGAACGGTGAACTCGCCGAACTCGAGGCGGCGCTCGATGCGGCACTGACGCGCCTGGCGCCGCATGGCCGCCTGGCCGTGATCAGCTTCCATTCGCTCGAGGATCGCATGGTCAAGCAATTCATGCGCCGCCACTCGCTGGCGGATCCCATGTATGCCGGCCTGCCCGACATGCCGGTGCGCGCACGTCCCAAACTGAAGCTCGTCGGCAAGGCCATTCAGGCCGACGACAACGAAACATTTGAGAATCCGCGGGCGCGCAGTGCGCGCCTGCGCATCGCTGAACGCGTCGGGGGAATCGCCGCATGAAATACCGCCGTTGGTTGCCGCTCGCCATGCCGCTGCTGTGGCTCGCGGTCTTGGGTTCCGCTGTGCAAGTGATTTACGCGCGGCACAAGGCCCGCGACATGTTCGTGCACCTCGAGAAACTCAATGCCGAGCGCGACTCGCTGGAGATCGAGTGGGGCCGCCTGCAACTGGAACAAAGCTATTGGTCTTCGCACGCCTTCGTTGAGCGGGTCGCCAACGCCAAGCTGCAAATGAACCTGCCGCAGACCCGTGATGTACGGATCGTGCGGCAGTGAGATTGCGCCCCGGCGACAACGACGCCCAGGCGAGGAGCTACCGCTGGCGTTCGACTCTGATTTTGGGATTGGTGCTGATGGGTGCGGCGGGACTTGTGGCGCGCGCGGTGGAGTTGCAGCTGCTCGATCACGGCTTTCTCGCCAAACAGGGCGATGATCGCTCGATGCGCGTGGCCAAGATCGCGGCGCATCGCGGCGCGATCACGGACCGCAACGGCGAGCCGCTGGCGGTGTCTACCCCGGTGGACAGCGTGTGGGTGAATCCAGAGGAACTCAACGACAATATCGATCAGCTGCCGAAACTCGCGAAGGCGCTCAAAGAGGATCAGCAGTCCCTCGTCAGACGCATCACCAGCAATCTGGATCGTGAGTTTCTGTACTTGGAGAGACATATGCCGCCGGAGCAGGCGGCGCACATCAAGGCCTTGGGAATCCCCGGCGTGTACCTGCTGCGCGAATATCGGCGCTACTACCCGGCCGGCGAAGTGTCCGGGCATGTGGTGGGCTTCACCACCATCGATGACAAGGGCCAGGAAGGATTGGAACTCGGCTTCGATCAGCTGCTGAACGGCGAGGACGGGGCGAAGCGCGTCATTCAGGATATGCAGGGACGCTACGTCGAGAATGTCGAGAGCATCCGCGCGCCGCGGCCGGGCCGCGACCTGGTCACGAGCATCGACCTGCGCATTCAATACCTTGCCTACCGCGAATTGAAAGCTGCGATGCAGGAATACCGTGCGCGCGCCGGCTCCGTCATCGTCATCGATGTCGACACGGGCGAAGTGCTGGCCATGGTGAACCAGCCCTCGTATAACCCGAACGACCGCGAACAGCTGAAAGCAGGCCTGTATCGCAATCGCGCCGTCACGGATATTTTCGAGCCTGGCTCCAGCGTCAAGCCGTTCTTCATGGCCGCGGCGCTCGCTTCCGGGCAGTACCGTGAGGACAGTGTCGTCGACACCTCGCCCGGGTACTTCAAGGTCGGCAACAAGATGGAGGAGGACGAGCATAACTTCGGCGTCATCGATCTTGCGACCATCCTGGCGAAGTCGAGCAACGTGGGCACGGCGAAAGTGGCGCTGTCGTTGCCGCCCGAGGAGATTTGGCACACGTTGACCAGTTTGGGCTTGGGCCAGGTGACCGGCAGCGGCTATCCGGGCGAGTCGGCGGGCATGCTGAGTCACTATTCGCACTGGCGTCCCGTCGGCATCGCCACCATGTCGCACGGTTACGGGCTGTCGGTTACGCCGCTGCAATTGGCGCACGCCTACGCCACGATCGGCGCGGGCGGCGTGAAGCGTCCCATTTCATTCGAGAAAGTGTCAGGTCCGGTGGCGGGCGAGCGCGTACTCGATCAAAAGGTGTGCACGACGCTGATCGAAATGATGGAGCATGTGGTCGAAAAGGGCGGCACGGCGACCCGAGCCTCGCTGATCGGCTATCGCGTTTCCGGTAAGACCGGCACGGCGTTCAAATCGATCGCGGGCGGCTATTCCACCGACCGGATCATGGCGGTATTTGCCGGCTTGGTGCCGGCGACGCACCCGAAGCTGGCCACGGTGGTGGTGATCGACGAGCCGAGCCGGGATGTGCAAGAGGGCGGCACGCTGGCGCAGGGCGGCTCGGTGGCAGCGCCGGTATTCGCGAGCGTAATGTCGGGCGCGCTGCGCCTGATGGACATCGCGCCCGATGATTTGCAGAACGTGCCGGCCACCACCCTGGTGCAGGCGAACGACACGCCGTGAGTACTTCACTCATGTGGCTGCTCGATGGCATTGCGGCGGTACCGGCCACGGACGCGCGGATTGCCGACCTTACTGTGAACAGCCGCGAAGCGCGCAGCGGCAGCCTGTTTTTTGCGTTGCCGGGCCGCAGCGCGCATGGCCTCAAGTTTGCCGCAGAGGCGGTCAAGCGCGGCGCGACGGCGGTGCTGTATGAGCCCAGCGCCGACGTGTCGCTGCCGAAGTTGCCGTCGAGTGTGTTCGCCGCCGCGGTGCCCGGACTTAAGGATCTGGTGGGCCGTATTGCCGATCGCTTTTTCAAATGGCCCTCCTCGCAGCTGCGCATCACCGGAATCACCGGCACCAACGGCAAGACCACGTGCGCCTATCTGTTGGCGCAGTGTCTCGAAAAACTGGGCTCGCAGGCCGCCTACATGGGCACTATCGGCTGGGGCCGGACCGCCTCGCTGGCGGCGGCGACGCTCACCACCCCCGACGCGGTGACTGTGCATCGCCAGCTCGCGCAGCTGCGTGCCGCGGGCGTGCGTGAGGTGGCGATGGAAGTCTCCTCGCAGGCGCTTGACCAGGAGCGGGTCGCCGGCGTGCGGTTTCACTCGGCCGCATTCACCCATTTGAGCCGCGACCACCTGGACTATCACAAAACCATGTCTGCCTACGGTGCGGCCAAGGCGCGGTTGTTCGCCGCGCCCGACTTGCAGCACATCATCATCAATGTGGGCGATGCCTTCGGCCGCGAATTGGCGCGCAAACTGTCCGGCACCGTTCCGCTCACTGCGATCTGGATCGGCGCCGGCGAATCAGGCTGGCTGGCTGAGCGCGCGCTGTTCGCGGCGCAGGTGACCCTGGATTTGCGGGGCATTTCCATGCAAGTGGACGGTAGCTTCGGCCAGGCGCAGGTCGCGACCCGCTTGCTCGGCCGTTTCAATGCCGAGAACTCGCTGGTGGTCATCGCCTGCCTTTTGTCGCTGGGCACTTCGCTCAGCGCAGCGGCCAAGGCCCTGGCCGAATGCATTGCGCCGCCGGGACGCATGGAAGTGGTCGAACCCACCGCGGGCGGCAAGCCTCTGGCCGTGGTCGACTATGCGCATACTCCGGATGCGCTCGCCAAGGCGTTGGCGGCGCTACGCGAGCATTGCAAGGGGGCGTTGTGGTGCGTGTTCGGCTGCGGCGGTGACCGCGATCCCGGCAAGCGCTCCATCATGGGCGGAATCGCCGATGAGTTGGCCGATCGAATCATCGTCACCGACGACAATCCGCGCTCCGAGAATCCACAGGCCATTACCCGGGCCATCGTCAGCGGCATCAAATCGCCCGGCGTGCGGGTCATTCACGACCGCGGTGAGGCCATCGCGACGGCCCTGAAGGAAGCGGGGCCTCAGGACGTGGTGCTGATTGCCGGCAAGGGGCACGAGGATTACCAGATCTACGGCGAAACGCGGCGCAGCTTCAGCGACCGGCGCGAAGCGCAGCGCTACCTCGGGGTGGCCGCTTGAACGCAGCAGACCAAGCGATGAACCGCACCTTGAGCGACGCGGCACGCATCGCCGGCGGGACGTTGCTGGGGGATGATCATCGCTACGGCGCGGTGGCGACGGACAGCCGCACCCTCAAGCCCGGCGCGCTGTTCGTCGCGCTGCGCGGCCCCAACTTCGAAGGCCGTGATTTCGTGGCGGCGGCGGCCGCGCGCGGCGCCATCGGCGCCATCGTCGATCGAGCAGTTGAGCATGCGCTGCCGCAGATCGTGGTGGCGGATGCGCTGCGTGCACTGCAAACCCTGGGCAGGGCGTGGCGCGCCGAGTTTTCAATTCCCATCGTGGCCGTTGCCGGCAGCAACGGCAAGACCACGGCGAAGGAAATGACCGCCGCCATCCTGTCGCGCATGGGCGTGTGCATGGCGACGCATGGCAATCTGAACAATCACATCGGCGTGCCCCTGACGTTGATGCGCCTGGAAGCCTCGCATCGCAGCGCCGTGGTCGAGATGGGCGCGAATCGCATCGGCGATGTGGCTGAGTTGGTGCGCCTGGCGCGGCCCACCGTGGGACTCATCACCAACGCCGGCGCGGAACATCTCGAGGGCTTCGGTAACCTGGACGGCGTCGCGCAGGGCGAGGGCGAGATGGTGTCCTGCCTCGAGCCGGGCGCAACCGCCGTTATCAATGCCGACGATGCCTACGCCGGCTACTGGCGTGGTATTGCCACGGCGCGGCGCATCGTCACCTTCGCCGTGCATGCCGACGCGGATTTCATGGCGAAGGATACGCAGTTGTCCATCGAGCGCGGCGAGTTCGCCACGCGCTTCACGTTGCAATGTCCGCTGGGCACTCGTCCCATCGTGCTCAAGGCGGGCGGTGCACACAACGTCGGCAATGCACTGGCCGCCGCCGCAGCGGCGAGTTCTGCGGGCGCATCCCTGGAGGAGATTGCCGCCGGGCTTGGCGATTTTCGCGCCGTCGCCGGCCGCCTGCAGCTCAAGGCCGGCGCGCGCGACAGCTGGATCATCGATGACTCTTACAACGCCAATCCGAGCTCGGTGCGCGCCGGTCTAGAAGTGCTGCGGTCGCTGGCGGGTCCGACCTGGCTGGTGCTCGGCGATATGGCCGAGCTTGGCGAGTACGCCGAAGACAGCCATGCACACATGGGCACCTATGCACGGGATTGCGGCATCAAGCGTCTGTTCGCGCTGGGGCCGCAGAGCTCGCGCGCGGTCGAAACCTTCGGCGCCGGCGCCGAATGGTTCGCGGACGCCGATTCCTTGACCCGTCGCCTGCAGACGGAACTGATTCCGGGCGTAACTGTGCTCATCAAAGGTTCGCGGGTGAATCGATTGGAGCGGGTGGTTCAGGCGCTCACCGGCGGTGGCAGCGGTTCCGGTCACATGATGCGAGCGAGCTGACGCGAATGCTGCTATCCCTTACCGAATACCTGGCCCGGTTCTACAGCGGCTTTCATGTCTTTCAATATCTGACGCTGCGCGCCATTCTCGCGGCGGTCACCGCGCTGGCGTTGGCGCTGTGCATCGGCCCCACCATGATTGCGATGTTGAGCCGCTACCAGATCGGCCAACAGGTGCGCAACGACGGGCCGAAATCGCATTTGCAGAAGTCCGGCACGCCCACCATGGGCGGCGGCCTCATCCTGGTGGCGATGGTCCTAGGCACCGTTCTGTGGGCCGATCTGTCCAGCCGCTTCGTATGGATACTGTTGGCAACCACCTTGGGTTTCGGCTTGATCGGCTTCTACGACGATTATCTGAAATTAGTGGTGGGCAATTCCAAGGGCCTGCCCGCGCGCTACAAATATCTGGCCCAATCGGTGGTGGGATTGGCGACCATCATGACGCTGCATCACCTGCGGCTGTCGCCCGCCGAGACCTCGCTGTACGTCCCCTTCTTCAAGACCGTGGCTGTGCCCATGTCCACCGCCGCCTTCGTCGCGCTGTCGTATTTCGTCATCGTCGGCACCAGCAATGCCGTGAATCTCACCGATGGTCTCGATGGCCTCGCCATCATGCCGGCGGTGATGGTGGCCGCAGCGCTCGGTGTATTCGCCTACGCCACCGGCAATTTCAAGTTCGCGACCTACCTGCAGATTCCCTACATCCCAGGAGTCGGCGAAGCGCTGATCGTCAGCGCCACTCTGGTGGGCGCAGGCTTGGGGTTCCTGTGGTTCAACTCGTATCCGGCGCAGGTGTTCATGGGCGATGTGGGCGCACTCGCCATCGGCGCCTCGCTCGGCACTCTGGCCGTCATCGTGCGGCAGGAAATCGTGCTGTTCGTCATGGGCGGCGTATTCGTGCTCGAGACCGTCTCGGTGATGCTGCAGGTGGCTTCATTCAAAATGACGGGAAAACGCATATTCCGTATGGCGCCGATACATCATCATTTTGAACTCAAAGGGTGGGCGGAACCGAAAGTGATCGTGCGCTTCTGGATCATCAGCTTCGTGCTGGTGCTGACGGGCCTTGCAACCTTGAAGCTGCGCTGATGCACAGTGTCGTTGTCGGTTTGGGCAAGACGGGAGCCTCGTGTCTGCGCTATCTCTCCAAGCGCGGCATCCCGGTGAGCGCCACCGACTCGCGACCGACGCCGCCGGGGCTGGCCGATCTCGGCGATCTGGCGCGCTCGCTCGACCTGCGCCTGGGCGGCTTCGATTTGTCGCTGCTCGACCATGCCACGCAGGTGCTGATGTCTCCCGGGTTGTCGCTGGATGAGCCCATCGCGCGCACGGCACGGGAGCGTGGCATAGAAGTGCTGGGCGATATCGAGCTGTTTGCCCGCCATGTGCGCGCGCCGGTGATCGGAATCACCGGCACGAACGGCAAGAGCACGGTGACGACGTTGGTGGCGCGCATGGCCGCCGCCGCCGGGCGCAGCGTACTAGCCGGCGGCAACTTAGGCGTGCCGGCGCTCGACATGCTGGAGCAGCCTGTTCCCGACTTGTATGTGCTGGAGCTGTCGAGCTTTCAATTGGAGACCACCTCCTCGCTGCAGTTGCAGGCCGCCGCGGTGCTCAATGTCTCCGCCGATCATTTGGATCGCTATGCGTCGGTGGCGGCGTATGCGCTCGCCAAGTCGCGGATTTTCGCCAAGGCCGCCACCCTGGTGCTGAATGCAGATGATCCGCTGGTGGCGGCGATGCGCGGCCCGGTGGCCGCGCGCGCGGCCGTGGCGCGCTTGCCGGTCCCGCACATAGTGACGTTCTCCATCAAGGGCGTCGCGGACGGCCGCCCCGCGGTAGGCCGCCCCGCGGTAGGCCGCCCCGCGGATTATTCGTTGCTGCGCGTGGGAACGAGGACGCTGCTCGCCCGCCACGGCGAGGGATTGCTCGACGTGGCGCGCATGAAGATCGCCGGTCTGCACAACGCGGCCAATGCGCTCGCGGCATTGGCGTTGGGCGACGCCGTGGGTCTGCCCATGGACAAAATGCTCGAGGCGCTCGAATCCTTCACCGGCCTGCCGCATCGCTCCGCATGGGTGGCCGATAGGGCCGGAGTGCGTTTTGTCGATGACTCCAAAGGGACGAACGTCGGCGCGACCCTCGCCGCGGTGGCCGGAATGCCGGGACCTCTGGTGATGATTGCCGGCGGTCGGGGCAAGGGCCAGGACTTCACGCCTCTCGCGGCAAGCTTTCGCGGCAAGGTGCGGCATGTGGTGCTGATCGGCCAGGATGCCGCGCTAATAGCGGTGGCGCTGACGGATGTCTGCAGCACGGAAATCGTGGGCTCCATGCAGGAGGCCGTCATCGCGGCGGCCCGCGCTGCCCACGCAGGCGACACCGTGCTGCTGTCGCCGGCCTGCGCCAGCCTCGACATGTTTCGCGACTATGGACAGCGCGGTGATGTGTTCGCCGCCGCGGTCCACGGCCTTGCGGGCGAGGGCGCATGACGACCGCCACCATGTCGTACGGAGTGCGGGCGCGCGAGCGCATGCCCTTCGCCTGGGATTACATCACGTTGGGACTGGTCGCCGGGCTGCTGCTGATCGGCCTGATCATGGTGACCTCTGCTTCCATGGCCATCGCAGCGCGGGACTTCGGCAACCCCTTCTACTTCCTCGAGCGCCAGTTCGTGTTCGGCTTCGCCGGCCTGTTGTTCGCCTGGGTGGTCACGCGGGTGCCCACGGAACTGTGGGATAAGTACGGCCTGGCGCTGCTGTGCCTGGGCTTGTTGCTGTTGTTGCTGGTGCTGATCCCGGGCATCGGCGCCACGGTCAACGGCGCACGCCGCTGGCTGCGCATCGGGCCGGTCAATTTTCAAGTCTCGGAACTTGCCAAGGTGCTGATACTGACCTGGGTGTGCAGCTACTGCGTGCGCAAACGCACCGAACTTGAGTCCACGCTGCCCGGACTCGCGAAGCCGGTCGGGCTGTTGGCTGTCGCCGCAGTATTATTGCTGGCCGAGCCGGACTTCGGCGCCACCACGGTGCTGTTTGCCACGGGCATAGCCGTGCTGTTCGTGGCGGGCGCCCGCTTACGCTACGTGCTGATGATGGTGTCTGCGGCAACGCTGGCATTCACGGTGCTCGCGCTGACTTCATCGTATCGGCTGAAGCGACTCACCGGGTTCTTGCATCCCTGGGACGACCCATTCAAGGGCGGATTTCAGCTGACGCAGTCGCTGATTGCCATCGGCCGCGGCTCTTGGTTCGGTGTTGGTCTCGGCAGCAGCGTGCAGAAGTTATTCTATTTACCGGAGGCGCATACGGATTTCGTATTCGCAGTGCTGGCCGAGGAATTGGGACTGATCGGCGTGCTCGGCGTGATCGCACTGTTCATGTCGCTGGTGTGGCGTGCGTTTCAGATTTCGCGCATGGCGGCGCAGGCCGGCCTGCGCTTTCAGTCCTATGTGGCGCTGGCGTTCGGCGTGTGGCTGGGATTGCAGGCCATGGTGAACATCGGCGTCAACATGGGTGTGTTGCCGACCAAGGGTTTGACTCTGCCGCTGTTGAGCTATGGCCGCAGCAGCCTGCTCGTGAGCCTGGCCTGGCTGGGTGTGCTGTTACGGATCTATCACGAAGTGAAATGCAGCTCGCGTTCCGCCGTGATGCGCATACCGGGAGGTGCGCGATGAGCGGCCGAGCCCACGTCCGCGCAACTCCCGGCGGCCCGGTCCTGATTATGGCAGGGGGCACCGGCGGCCATGTGTTCCCGGCGCTCGCCGTGGCCAAGGTGTTGCGCGAGCGCGGCGTCGGCGTGGTGTGGCTGGGCGTGCCCGGCAGCATGGAGTCGCGGCTGGTGCCGGCCAACGGCTTCCCCATCGAATGGGTAAAAATTGGCGGAGTTCGCGGCAAGGGGCTCAAGACCTGGTTGCTGGCGCCGCTGCGCATCCTCAGGGCGGTGGCGCAATCGCTGCGCGTTTTGCGGCGCGTGCGACCGCGCTCCGTGCTGGGCGCCGGCGGCTATGTGAGCGGGCCCGGCGGAGTCGCCGCGTGGCTGCTGCGAATTCCGCTGTTGATCCACGAGCAGAATGCCATTGCCGGCACGACCAATCGCTGGCTGGCGCGCTTGGCAGGGCAGGTGCTCGAGGCATTCCCGGGGAGTTTCGGTCCCAAGATCGCCGCGCACACCATCGGCAATCCGGTGCGTGCCGACATCGCTGCAGTGCCGGCACCCGAGGTGCGTTTCGCGGATCGTGTCGGTTCCCATCTATTGGTGCTGGGAGGCAGCCAGGGCGCGCAGCGCCTAAACGCGGTGGTGCCGCGGGCTCTCGCTCAGGTGCCCCTCGAGAATCGGCCGCGAGTGCGGCATCAAACCGGCGAGCGGGGCGTGGAGGCTGCGCGCACCGCCTACGCCGAAGCCCAGGTGGACGCGGAAGTGCTGCCCTTCATTGACGACATGGCAGCGGCCTACGCCTGGGCAGACCTTGCGGTGTGCCGTGCCGGCGCCATGACCGTTGCCGAACTGCAGGCTGCCGGTGTCGGCGCCATCTTCGTGCCCTTTCCCATGGCCATCGACGATCATCAAACCAAAAATGCCGAAGTCATGGTGCAAAGCGGCGCCGCCCAAGTGATTCAGGAGCGCGACCTGACGCCGGAGCGTTTGGGCGCGGCCATCAGCGAACTGGCCGCCGACCGCTCGCGCCTTCTGCGGATGGCCGAAGCTGCCCGCGCTTCGCGCAGCATCGACGCGGCGGCACGGCTCGCGGACCTGTGCATGACGGCGGGAGCGCCGGCATGAGCGACGCCGTCAACATGAGCGATACCACGCGCGTCAACGTACGCACGCGACTGGATGACCGCATGCGGCGCATCAACCGCATTCATCTGGTCGGCATCGGCGGCAGCGGCATGGGCGGCATCGCCGAAGTGTTGCTCAACTTGGGCTATGCGGTGCAGGGTTCGGACCTCAAGGCCAATTCAGTCACGCAGCGGCTGGCACGCCTGGGCGCGACGATTTTCATCGGTCACAGCGCGGAGCAGTTGGGCGAGGCGGACGTGGTGGTGGTGTCGAGCGCCGTCAATCGATCCAATCCGGAAGTCGCGGCGGCGCTGGTGAAGCGCACGCCGGTGGTTCCGCGCGCGGAGATGCTGGGCGAGTTGATGCGCTTTCGATATTCGATCGCCGTGGCCGGCACGCATGGCAAGACCACGACCACCAGTTTGGTGGCGAGCGTGCTCGCCGAGGGCGGCCTGGATCCCACCTTCGTCATCGGCGGTCGCTTGAAGAGTGCCGACAGCAACGCCAAGCTCGGCGCCGGCCGCTATCTGGTGGCCGAAGCCGATGAGAGCGATGCCTCCTTCATGCACCTGCAGCCCATGATCGCCATCGTCACCAATATCGACAACGACCATCTGGCGACGCATGAAGGCGATTTCTCGCGCCTCAAGCAGAGTTTCGTCGATTTCTTGCACAACTTGCCGTTCTACGGGCTCGCAGTGCTGTGCGGCGACGATGAACAGGTGCAGAGCATTCTCGAGGCCGTGGGACGGCCTTTCGTCACTTACGGTTTCGCGCCGGAGGCGGACATTCGCGCCGTCGACGTGGTGCGCGACGGCCTGCAATCACGCTACCAGGTGCTGCGCGCGGGACATGGACCGCTGGCGATCACGATCAACCTGCCCGGCCGCCACAATGTCCTGAATTCGCTCGCGGCCGTGGCGGTGGCCACCGAGCTCGACATTCCGGCGGCGGCGATTCAGCACGCACTGGCCAATTTCCAGGGCATCGATCGGCGGCTGCAACCGCTGGGCGAGATCGAGTGGCCGGGCGGCCGCGCGCTGCTCGTCGATGACTACGGTCATCATCCCACCGAGGTCGCGGCCACGTTGGATGCCGTGCGCCAGGGGTGGCCGACACGGCGCCTGGTGCTCGCCTTCCAACCGCATCGCTTCACGCGCACGCGCGATTTGCTGGATGACTTCGGCCGGGTGCTCGGCGACTGCGACGTGCTGCTGGTCACCGAGGTCTATGCCGCGGGCGAGGCGCCCATCGCCGGCGCCGACGGCCGCGCCATCTGCCGCGCCGTGCGTTCGCGCGGACTGATGGAACCGGTGTTTGTCGAGCGGGTCGACGATCTGGCCGACAGTCTGCGCGCAGTGCTGCATGACGGCGATGTGGTGCTGACCATGGGCGCGGGCAACATCGGCACCGTGGCGCAGGAGCTCAAGAGCCGTTTCACCGCGGGAGCAGCAGGATGAGCGCGCTGCGAATCGCCGACCTGTCGCCCGAGTACAGCAGCCGCGTGTTGCACGATGTGCCCATGGCCAAGCACACCTCGTGGCATGTGGGAGGCCCGGCCGATATATTCTTCACACCGCGCGATGTCATGGATTTGGCCGCCTTCATCCGTCAGCTGCCGGCGGAACTGCCGCTGCTGTGGGTCGGCCTCGGCAGCAATCTGTTGGTGCGCGACGGCGGCATACGCGGCGTCGTGATATCCACGCACGGCGCGCTCGGCACATTGGAGCGCCTGAGCGCCACGCGCATCCAGGCCGAGGCCGGGGTGCCCTGCGCACGCATCGCGCGGCAGTGCGTGAAATGGGGCTTGGGGCCCGCGGAATTCTTTGCCGGCATTCCCGGCACCTTGGGAGGCGCGCTCGCCATGAACGCCGGCGCCTGGGGCGCCGAGACCTGGCCGCACGTGGTCGAGGTCGACGTGCTCGATCGCCGCGGCCAGCGCCACACGCGCGCGCCCGCCGACTACGCCATCGGCTACCGCTCCGTGAAGGCACCGGCAGACGAGTGGTTCATCCGCGCGCGGCTCGAATTCGACCGCGCGCCCGAGGTCAATGCCGACGCCATCCGCGAATTACTCGACAAGCGCAAGCAGACTCAGCCCATCGGCGAGTGGAGCTGCGGCTCGGTGTTCATCAATCCGCCGGGGGCTCATGCGGCGCGCCTGATCGAGAGCGCGGGCCTGAAAGGCTATCGCATCGGCGATGCTTCGGTATCCGACAAGCACGCGAATTTCATCATCAACCACGGCGCCGCCCGCGCCGCCGATGTCGAGGCGGTAATCGTGCACGTGCAGCGCACGGTCGAAAAGATTCACGGCATTGCGTTGCACACCGAAGTGCGCATCGTCGGAGAGCCGGCATGAGCCTGCTTACCCTGAAATCAGTGCTGCGGCGCGCCGCCTCGGCGGCGGATTTCGGCAAGGTGGCGGTGCTGCTGGGCGGAGATTCCAGCGAGCGCGAAATTTCCCTGTTGAGCGGCAATGCCGTGCTCGCGGCATTGATTCGCCGCGGCGTGAACGCGCACGCCTTCGATCCCCAGAATAAGGCGGTGCAGAGTCTGGTGAGCGAGGGCTTCGATCGGGTGTGGATCGCACTGCACGGACCGGGCGGCGAGGATGGGCTGATGCAGGGCGCGCTCGAGTGGCTGGGGGTGCCTTACACCGGCAGCGGCGTGCTCGCTTCGGCGCTGACCATGGACAAGCTCAAAACCAAGCGGGTGGTGGTGGGTGCGGGCTACGCCGCGCCCGAGTACGCCGTGCTGTCGAGCCCCGCCGACTTACAACATGCACTCGGGAGCGTCGGCCTGCCCATGATGGTCAAGCCCGCCTCACAGGGCTCGAGCGTCGGCATCACCAAGGTCAAGACGGCCGCAGAACTGCCGCAGGCATATGCTGACGCGCGCGCCGTCGATCCCATCGTGTTTGCGGAACGGTTCATCACCGGCGATGAATATACCGTCGGTGTGTTGCACGATAGCGGCCTGCCGTCGATCCGCATCCAGCCGGCGACCGAATTCTACGATTACCAGGCCAAGTACTTTCGCAATGACACGCAGTACTTCTGCCCGAGCGGCCTGAATGCGGCTGACGAAGCCGAGTTGCAGGCGGCGGCGCTCGACGCCTTTCGGGTCACGGACTGCGTGGGCTGGGGGCGCGTCGATTTCATGCGCGACCGTGCCGGCGACAAATTCTATTTCATTGAAATCAACACCACGCCCGGCATGACCGATCACAGCCTGGTGCCGATGGCGGCGCGCCAAGCCGGCATCGACTTCGAGGAATTGGTGTGGCGCGTTCTGGAAAGCAGCTTCCTGCGGGAACGGAAATGAACCTGACGTTGCCGATGCGCCGCAATCGATTTAAAGCCAAGCCGAAGGCGCAGAAGCCGAAGTGGCAGTGGCCGGCGATCGTGGTGCAATGGCGCAGCTATGTGCGCCGCGCCGCGCTGCTGCTGCTGCTCACGGGAGGGTTGGCCGGCCTTGCCTGGGCGCTCGATCGTCCGGTGCGAGTCATATCCATGGACGGCAGCTTCCAGCGCGTGTCGCCAGGCCAGATCGAGAAGGCAGTGGCGCCTTTCGCGCGTGCCGGCTTCATGTCGGCGGATCTCGACAGTATTCAGAACGCCGTCGAAGCGCTGCCGTGGGTTGAGCATGCACGCATTCAACGACGCTGGCCCAACAGCCTGCATGTCACCGTGGTGGAGCAAACCGCCGCCGCACGCTGGGGCGAGTCGGGGTTGCTCAACACCCGCGGTGAACTGTTTGTGAGATCGGCGACCCATGTGCCGGCGGAACTGCCGCACCTGAGCGGTCCCGACGGCACGGAATCGCAGGTGGCGCAGCGCTATCTCGCGGTGCAGGGCCGCATGCTCGAGGCCGGCATGCGCATTGCCGCGCTGCGCCTCGATGAGCGCGGCGCCTGGGAATTGGATCTCGACAGCGGCGTGACCGTGCGCTTGGGAAGACGCGAAGTCGATGAACGCATCGATCGCTTCATTCACACCGCGTCGCAGGTCATCGCGCATCGATTGAATGAAATCGCTTACGTCGACATGCGCTACTCCAATGGCTTTGCCATCGGCTGGCGCAATCCCGGGGTGCCGGTATCGGTGCCCTACAAGCGCAACGACGACACCGACGCCTGAAGGAATCTTTTAAACACATGGCTAAGCGTTCTGATCGAAATCTATTGGTGGGCCTGGACATC
>JBDUEQ010000093.1:0-61816 GCA_040002315.1 Gammaproteobacteria bacterium | reverse complement strand
ATGGCGCCGCCCCATCGGTACCGTCACCCGCAAGCAACCGTTGCGTGATCTGGGAAAAACTCCAGCCCGTGCGCGGAGCGTTGCGCTCCAGAATCCAGATCAGATCGAACCGGTCATCTGGCCAATGGATAGGGCAGCCCGGCAGTTTGCCAGCGATTTCCCAGACCAGCTGCGGAATGGCGCCATGGTGCCAGGCGATCAGCGCGGGAGATGGCGCCGCGACCACCGCCGCTGCCAGCGCCGCCTCTTCTTCTTCCGCATACGCATGATCAACCGGGAGCCCTAAGGCAGCAGCCAGCGGGCCCACCGTGTGCATCGCCCGTAAGCTGGGACTGCCCCTGGTGGCATCCGACGCGAAAATCGAGCGGGGCGTTTGAATCCTGGAGCCGTCCGGCAGCCCACCCGGCGGTGCGAACAGATGCACCAAGGCGCCCGCCCGCTGCCAGCCGCGTACCGTCAATTCGTGATGCGCAGGACGGCCGTCTTCGCTGACGCCCCGGTCATGACTGCCATGCTGATGCTTTTCCGCATGCCGGATGATCATGATCTTCAACATGCCGGTGACAGGACCCCGTGGCCGTCGGCGATGCTTGCACGACAACCGATAGTTGGACGACACTCTGCCTCAGGATAAAGTATCAAAAAGGGGATGTATTTGCGGAGTCTTTGGTCGCGACTTGCATGGCTGGCGACGCTCCTCGCCCTGCTAGTACCTGCCACAGCGTCCCCCTTGCATCGCATCGTTGCGGTCGGCGACCTCCATGGCGATTTTTCCGCCTGGCGGGATATCCTGCGTTCCGCCGGCCTGGTCGATAATAAGGGCCATTGGAGCGGCGGCGACACGATTCTCATCCAGACAGGCGATGCCGTCGATCGGGGCACGAATTCGCGCAAGATCATCCAGGATCTCATGCGGCTGCAGAAAGAAGCGGCCCGCGCCCACGGTCAGCTCATCGCCATGGTCGGCAATCACGAAGCCATGAACCTGACCGGCGATCTGCGCTATGTCTCGGCCGCTGACTATGCCGGCTATGCCGACCGCCGATCAGCCTCGCGGCGCGAGAATGTCTTCGATTCCAACAAGATTGCTATCGAAACGGCCTATCGCGAAAAAAATTCGCAGACGAGCGGCGAGGCGATCAAAAAGGCCTGGTTCGAAGCCTACCCACTCGGACGCATCGAGCACCAGATCGCTTGGAGCGATCAGGGCGACATCGGTCGATGGGTGGTGAAAAATCCTGTTGTTGTCCTGCTGGACGGCACGCTGTTCGTGCATGGCGGCATTAGTCCGGCTTATCTCGATCTGTCGGTCGCGGAGATCAACGCTCGCGCCGCCGCCGCGCTGACGGCTCGCAATACCGACCCCGCGGCGATCATCAATGATGAGGAGGGACCGCTCTGGTACCGAGGGCTCGCGCAGCCGCTGGCGTCCGCCAGTGGCGAGACACACGTGGCGCGGACGCCGGCCCAGATTCAGCCGGCCGGCGAAGATCAGCTGAATGCCCTACTATCTGCTTATGGCGCGAGGCGAATCGTGCTCGGTCACACGCCCATCCTGTCGGGAATCGCTCTCTTCCAGGACGGAAAGCTAATTTGTATTGATACTGGGATATCGGCCGTGTACGGCGGTACGGTCTCTTATCTGGACATTGTCGATGGAACTCCCGTCCCGCATGCCGTCGCACGATCTCAGCAACCTTCAAAAGAGAGAACACCGTGACGTGCTTGGTTCTGAAAATGGCCGTCGCCGCGGCGATATTTTCCATCCTGTCCTGGGCAAATCCTGTCCGCGCCGCCGACGGGCCAAAACCGTTATTTACCGGCGATGAGGTGCTGAGCCTGACTCTCACGGGACCAGTCGAGACGATCTCGCGCGACAACGGCGCTAAGCCGGTCTCCGGCGTACTCAAAGTTGTCGGCGCGGCGCCAGAAATTCTGCCCGTGAGCTTGTCGGTGCGCGGCATCACGCGGCGCAAGAAAGAGGTATGCACCTTCCCGCCGCTCCGCGTGGAGTTCACAGAAAAACCCGGACCGTCTTCCATCTTCAAGGGACAGAAGCACCTTAAGCTGGTGACCCAATGCCACAGCGCGGCGGATTACCAGCAGTATCTGCTGCTGGAATATACCGCCTACCGACTTTACCGCGCCCTGACCCCTGAAAGCTTCAACGTTCGCCTTGCCAAGATCGACTACACCGGCAAAGACGGCAAGGCCCTCAGCACGCGGCTCGGCTTTTTTATCGAGGACGTGGATGACGTGGCGAAGCGCAACGGGCAGGAACGGCTCAGAGGTGTCGGAAGAATATCCACCTCACAACTGGATGCGGTCGCCGCGGCGCGCTACGCGGTGTTTGAGTACATGATTAGCAACCTGGATTGGGCCATGACGGCAGGTCCAGCCGGCACGGATTGTTGCCACAATGCCCGACTGATGGGTGCCGCGGGCGCGACCGGCGCATCGACCAGCCTGATCCCAGTGCCTTATGATTTTGACTATGCCGGCCTGGTCAACGCGCCTTATGCCGTGCCGCCAGGAGGCATCCATGTCGCCAATGTGAAAGTGCGGCGCTATCGCGGCTTCTGCGCTCATAACGAACAGGCCAAGGTGTTCCTCGCGCAGATTTCCAACCGCCGCGACTCGCTGATGGCCATTCTCAACGAGACGCCGCAGCTGCAGGACGGGACACGCCGTAACGCAGCCAGCTATCTTGGCGACTTTTTCGATGAGGCCGGATCGCCGTCCAAGGCGGCCGATTTTATGAAAGTGTGCTTGCATTGATCGGGGGCAAATGTCGTGACACATCTAACCGCTGACAAAGCTGTTCCGGGTCAACCTCTGTTCGATGGGACACATAACCCGACTGCCGCGCTGGACTGGTCCGGTATGACAGACGTGCAATTCATGGTGAACTCGTTCGGCATCTTGGTGCTCGCTACCTTATTGGGCGCTCTGATTGGCTACCACCCGGCGACGCGGCGCAAGATCGGGGGGCTGCATGAAGCGGACATGCCGCATGTCTTTGTGTTGTATGCGGTGATCGGCGCAGTGATCGGCGTGGCCGTGCGTGAATTCGGCACCGTGGTCGGTGTGGTGGTGTTCGGCATCGGCGGTCTCATCCGTTTCCGCTCGGCGACGGATTCGACGCGCGACACGGTGCGGCTGATCATCGTTACTCTGGCGGGACTGACCGCGGGCCTCGGCCTGTTGCATTTTGCCGTGATCATCACGCTGTTCACCTTCGCCCTGATCTATGTTTTCGACACCAGTCCGCCCTACCGCATCCGGGTGGAAGGCATAGCAAAGGATCGCACCGGTAGTTGCGCCGAGGTCTATCGCGGCATTCTGAAGGAGCATGGCTGCAGCATCATTGCTGAGCATCATTCGCTGGAAAAGGGGCGGATTGAATTTGTCTTCCGTTTGCCCCGCCGCAGCACCCGCGACCGACTGGACGCGGAGTTGCGCAGCATTGCCATCGATTTGCGCGGCGAAGTGGATTGGGAAATCGGCTAGCCGGGCGTTCAACGGGCAACAGCAGCGCCAATCGATTAATTTCTGGACGGCGGCTCGTGCTCGCGATGAAATCTGTGGGTAGCCCATAAGAAGCTTTCCATCAGCGATTTGCGACCAAGCTGGGCGATGACCTTTAGCCGGTCTGGCAGGCCGGTCGCCATTTTCAGTTGCGCCCGGGCATGCGCGAAATGCCTGAGCTGAGCGCGGTATTGCCACAGCAGCTCACGGGTAGCCATTTTGTCCTGATGCAGCTTCCAAGCACCAAGCACGACCGTCAGGCTGCCCCAGACGAACATCACTAGGTCCTTGACAGGAACCGGTACCAGGTACTCGGTATGTTCCATTTCCTCCCCGTAGAACACGAGTCCGATGATGGCGATCACAGTAACTGCGAACATCGTCCTCTTGTAATGTGCTTCGCGGCGCTTGATGTGCGAGAACCGTTTGACCTCGCGCGTGAAATAGGCGTGCTGGTCATTAATCCAGGCGTGCTCGACGGCCGCTTCGGTGGCCGCGTCATAAGCCAACCCGCCTGCGCCAACGGCGTCCGTGCGCTCCACGCTGCGCAGCACATGCCGAAACCAACCAAAACCATCGAATAAGTTGATGCCCGATATGGCTATCAATTCCCGGATGTCGACCAGGTGATCGGCGCCGGCGAGAACGAGATAGAATTTGACTCTGAGGCTTTCCGCCAATGTGCGGCATGCAAGATGACCGGTTAACCAGTGATTGCGGCTCAATATCCGGAACAGCGTCAGACCGATGCTCAGCAAGACAAGGTAAATGACGAGCAACCACGGTGAATCGATCAGCAGTTCGTACACCAGAAAGGAGCCGCCTGTCAGCAGTGTCAGTGCACCGAACAGTTGGAACAATCCGTCGGATCTGCGCTGATAGTGCATCGCCAGCGAATCCGCGATTGAATAGCGCGCGTCGATGTCATGGAGAAGTTCCACGTCAGGGAACTTCAGGCCCGGTGGCAGCGAAGATATTAGCGAGTTTTGTGACTGTCTGTCACTGTTGCCGGCCAGCGAGCGGTATTCGTGATTGAGGTTATCAAGTTCGCGCCAGTCGGCGGCAACCGAAATGGGAACTTCCGCATGCACTGCGAGGCGATTTTTACCGGCAGCCGTCAGAAAGCACGCCTTTGAAATGTCGCCGCGCGCGTGTTCGCCGGTGCGTCGCACCGGAATCCAGTAGACGACCGCATCGCCGGCATCCGCATCCGCGGCGGGTATGAACACCGGTTCGACAAATTCCTCCTCGTCGCCGCCATGGCAGTCGAGATAACGAATCAGCGTGTCGAAGCATCCCCCGGTCAGCCGTGTGCTCTTTCCATCCCAGACTGCAAGAAGAACGCTGCTGCGTCGAATCAGCGTACGGCCGACTGACTGATATGCCTTGTCGCGGCCGCCCGGTTCATCGAGACGCCCCGGCGGGGTAAGTTCGACACATCGGACCTGCGGATGCGCGAGCAGGTCCTGGAGTTCCCCATATGAGTTGGAGTCGAAATCCGCACGATACTGCGCGACCGGCATCGGCAGTACCGCTTCGACCTGGACACAGGCCTCGATTGCCGCCCGGGCGACGATCAGGTCGGTGCCGGCGGCCATGCCGGACAGCACGCGGATCTCTGTGGACGGGAGCGCATTGACCAGTCGGAGAAGCTGCGTCCTGACCGCGGTCGCAAGTTCCGTCGCACATGACGGATCGAGATCGCGATGGCCGCATACACCAATAAGAAGCGGAAACCCAGGGTCATGATGACGTACCATGGAGCGATTGTCTCAATCGGCGATGCTCTGGGATAGCGGATGATGGAGACGTGCCGGGAAAGGCAGTGGCGGCGCTCAAGGCCGGGCGCGTGGTCAAGTACCGAGGCGCCGGTGCTCGAAAGTCACCCCGGAGGCGGCTGACCGCCGCGCGCTCATGCCGCACCTGCGTTTCGATGAGTTACCTCGAAAATTGCCGGCTTGCAGCGATCTTTGACGATCGTTGACGAACGTCATTTCACACTAATGCGAGTTTCATTCAGCCGTTTTCCAGCTGTTTTGACGCGAATGTCGGTCCTCCCCGATCGTCCCCGATCTTCTCCGACCATCGCGAATTGGTGGGCCCGCTCGGACTCGAACCGAGGACCAAGGGATTCACTCTGCCCCGCCGTTTCCGGAGGGAGTGGACTATCTCTTCACCCCAGTGGGGTGCGGGACGCTCTAGCCTGTCATTAAGCGCGACTTGAACGCGCTCAGGTAGTCTCTGCACCTTCCGACGGTGCACCGCCGGCTTGGCTCAGGGTTGCCAGCAGCTCCACGCTGTTGAGGTTTCCCTGAATTCATCCCGTCCACTTCGCACCTTGCGATGCGAAGGCACCATTTATTGATGAGTCCCCTGCTCTAACCAACTGAGCTACAGGCCCGACGGCACGCATCTTAGCATGCACATCACCGCACGTACCCCTGCCTCCCCGCACCGGTCCTTGGGTTATCTTAGGATCCCGTGAGTCCCCCGTCCTTACCCGATTTACCGATCAATGAGGCCCTGCCGGCGCTGGCCCGGGCTCTGAGCAGTCGACGCAGTGTGCTGCTGGAGGCCCCGCCGGGCGCGGGTAAGAGCACCATCGTGCCGCTGTCCTTGCTCGACAGCCCATGGCTCAACAAGCAAAAGATCTTGATGCTCGAGCCGCGGCGGATCGCCGCTCGCGCCGTCGCCGGCCGGATGGCGTTTCTGCTGGGTGAGCCGGTCGGCCGAAGCGTCGGGTTTCGCACACGGATGCAGACCCGGGTAAGCCGCGAGACGCGCATCGAGGTAGTCACGGAGGGCATCCTTACGCGCATGCTGCAAGAGGACTCGTCGCTCGCCGGCATCGGCTGCGTGATCTTCGACGAATTTCACGAGCGCAGTCTGAATGCCGATCTGGGCTTGGCACTGTGCATCGAGAGTCAGCAGAATCTGCGCGAGGATTTGCGCCTTGTGGTGATGTCGGCGACCTTGGACATGCAGCCCATCGCGGAGCTGCTCGGCGATGCGCCCATCGTTGCAGCCCGCGGCCGCAGCTTCGAAGTGACAACCCAGTACGTAGCGCGGCGCCCGGAGATCTTTCTCGAACAACAAACGGCGCAAGTGGTGCGCACGGCTCTGCGCGAGCATGACGGCGATGTGCTGTGCTTCTTGCCCGGTGCGGCGGAAATACGCCGGATGCAGCGAGCCCTCGAGGAGACAGGCCGCGATCGGGGTGTGATCGTGCTGCCCCTGTACGGCGAACTGGAGGGCGCGGCGCAGGACGCCGCGCTCTCGCCCGCACGCGCGGGACAGCGAAAAGTCGTGCTCGCCACCAGCATTGCGGAAACCAGCCTGACCATCGAAGGCATACGCGTGGTCGTCGATTCGGGATTGCGCCGTTATGCCGAGTTCGATCCAGCCACCGGCATGAGCCGCTTGGTGACCACGAAGGTGTCGCAGGCGGCGGCCGATCAGCGCCGCGGACGCGCCGGACGCTTGAGCGCCGGCCATTGTTATCGACTGTGGTCCGAGGGTACCCATGCATCGCTGGTGCCGCAGACGGCGCCTGAAATCCTGCATGCCGATCTCGCCCCGCTGGCGCTGGAATTGAGCTGCTGGGGCGCGGTGGACGCGGCCAGCCTGTCCTGGCTCGATCCGCCGCCCGCGGCGCCACTGGCGCAGGCACGCGACCTGCTGGTGCGGCTCGAAGCCATCGATTGCGCCGCGCGTATCACGCCGCATGGGAGAAAGCTGGCGAAGCTCGGACTCCATCCCCGGCTGGCGCATATGCTCGTCAAGGCAGACGAATTCGGCGCGCCCCGTCTGGCCTGCGACCTCGCGGCCATTTTGAGTGAGCGCGACATCCTGCGTGCTGAGGTGGGCGCCCGCGACGCGGACGTGCGCTTAAGAGTGGCCGTACTGCGCGGCGAAGTGCGTAACCCGGCGCCGGGAGTCACTGTGGACCAGCGGGCCATGACGCAGGCGGTGCGCAGCTCGGCGCAATGGCAGCGCGACCTTGTGCGCGGCCGGCCGGATTCGTCGGATCCGCACGATGCCGCCGGAATTCTGCTGGCATGGGCTTACCCCGATCGCATCGGCCAGGCGCGTGGCGACGGCGGTCGCTACCTGCTGGCGAATGGCCGAGGCGCGCGCTTTGGGGAGCCGCAGGCGCTGTCCAAGGCCGAGTACATCGTTGCGGCGGAATTGGACGGTGCGGAACGAGAAGCACGGATTTTTCTCGCCGCTCCCGTGAGGCTTTCCGACCTCGAAGATCAGTTCTCCGCGCAAATCCTCGATCAGGTCCAGATACTTTGGGACGAGAGAGACCAGGCGATCCGCGCTCGGCGCGAGCGCCGTCTGGGCGCCCTGGTTTTACAGTCGAGCGAGCTGCGCAATCCCGACAGCCGGGCACTGCAGGGTGCGGTGCTCGCCGGTCTACGGCAATTGGGGCTGGCGGGGCTGCCATGGACCCCGGAGTTGCGGCAATGGCAGGCACGCGTGATGCTGATGCGGGAGCACGCCGTCGCATCGCCCGAACCCTGGCCTGACTTAAGCGATGCGGCACTTGAGGCGACCCTAGATGAGTGGGCGCCGTCGTGGATCGTGGGCTTCACCCGCCGCGTGCATTTTGAGCGCATGGACTTGAGCAATGCTCTGCGATCTCGTTTGAGCTACGTGCAGCGCGCCATCTTGGAGCGGGAGGCGCCGACGAATTTTACTGTCCCTAGCGGCTCTCATATACCAATCGACTACTTGGACGGCGACACGCCCACCGTGTCGGTGCGCCTGCAGGAAATGTTCGGATTGAGCCAAACACCGAGAGTCGCCGCCGGACGTCTGCCGCTGCTGCTGAAATTATTGTCGCCGGCGCGGCGTCCGGTACAAATCACTCGTGATCTCGCGAGCTTTTGGGATCGCGGATATCATGAAGTGAAGAAGGATTTGAAGGGCCGCTACCCGAAACATTACTGGCCGGACGATCCGTACACCGCAGAACCCACGCGCCGCGCGCGTCCGCGCCCGCCGCATCGGTAGCGTGCGCAAAAGCGGCGGTGCGGCTGTCGCGACGTTTCTGCACGATGCGAATGCACTTGATGCATCGATTCAAGTAGGATATCCCGGCGGCGGATCAAAACGAATACCACGATTCGATGAAAGACTATAGCGGCCATTTTCGCGATCTCGTTGAACGGCAAGTACCGGACGATTCGCGCATCCTTACGCCACGCGGCGGGCAGGACATGATGATTCTTGCCTCTTGGCGCCTGCCCGCGGACGCCTTTCGCGCGAGCAAGCGATCGCGGATGATTCGTATCGTGATCAACGAAGAGGCGCTGCAGGAATATGCCCGCGGCAGCGATGACGCACGGCTTGCGAGCGACGAACGATTCGGCGCCTGGCTAAGGCGACAATTGGGCAGCTTCGATCCCAGTCACGACTCGCCGCTCGGGGTAGAGCCCTCTCCCGTGACCTGGCCGGTCAGCATGCATATTTTAAATGGGTAGATGCAAGCGCTAAAACACACCGCCGATCTGTTCGGCGTTGCGTCGGCCGACACGAGGCACGAACGGCTGGCTGAGGGCGCTTGGCTGCTGCACGGTTTCGCGCTCGATAAGGCCGGTGTGCTGGTGGCGGGCATTGAGCACATCGCTGCCACCGCACCCTTTCGCCACTTGATTACGCCGGGTGGCTTTCGCATGTCGGTGGCAATGACTAATTGCGGAACCGTGGGCTGGGTGAGCGATAGGAGCGGCTACCGCTACGGTACCTGCGATCCACTGAGCGGCCGTCCTTGGCCGCCGATGCCATCCGTATTTCTCGAGTTGGCGCAGACGGCGGCAGTGGCCGGCGGATTCTTAGGCTTTACACCCGATGCCTGCCTGGTCAATCGGTATGAACCGGGCGCGAGGCTAACCCTTCACCAGGACAAGGACGAAGGCGATTTCCGCGAGCCTATCGTATCGGTATCGCTCGGTTTGCCGGCGACCTTTTTGTTCGGCGGCAATTCGCGTAACGACCGGCAGCAACGAATACCGCTGCAACATGGCGACGTGGTGGTCTGGGGTGGGTCTGCGCGCCTGTACTACCACGGCGTACTGCCGCTCAAGGACGCCGATCACTCAGTGCTGGCCGGTCGGCGCCTGAATCTGACATTTCGCCGCGCGCGCTGAGCGCGAACAACCCTTCCCGCTTAGTTTGACCGGGCTACCGTAGCCCTACACCTGCTTGTGTCGGCGCTCCGCATCTTCCATCGCCGGCGTGCGCCAGCCACTGCGCAGACCCCAGAAATAGAAAAGCAACGACGCCAGGACCACGCACAATTGATCCCAACCGTAGCCTATGTAGTCGTGCCCCTCGAATTCTTTGCTGCCGGCCCAGGACAAGGCGGTGATCACAATCAGGTAGGCGATCAACCACCAGGCGGCGCGCATCTGCCGCCCGAAATTAAGCCAGCCGGATTTGGCTTGGTAGTACAGATACACGGGCATGGGCAGAATCAACAGCAGCATGATCTCGCCGGTGTGCGGCCAGCGCGCCCAGAACAGCATGAGGGTTGCGAGCACAAAGGCGATGGGAGCGAGCACGCTCAAACCCGGAACGCGCAACGGCCGATGCATATGGGGCGCCGTGCGCCTGAGCACCATGACGCTGATCGGCACCACCAGGTAGGTGATGATGGTGGCGACCGAGATCACCGCCGCAAGCTTGCCCCAGCCGCGGAAAAAGAACAGAAAGATGAAGGACACCACCAAGTTGAACCACATGGCCGGCCGCGGTATGCCGAAGCGCGGATGCACGCGGCCGAGCACCTCCGGCACCGTGCCGCTGCGCTCCATTGCGTAGATTTGGCGGGCGGTGGTGGCGGTATAGGTGGTACCGGTGCCGCTGGGGCTGACGAAGGCATCTGCGTACAACAGCAGGGCCAGCCAGTTTAGATTCAGTGCGAGCGCCAGCTGAGCGAACGGCGAGCTGTACTCCAAAGCGGCCCAGCCCTCATGCAAATGATCCGGCGCCACCGCGCCCAAAAAGGCCACTTGCAGCAGCACGTAAACCACGGTGGAGAGCGCAATCGATCCGAAGATCGCAAAGGGTACGCTGCGCCCTGGGTTACGGGCCTCGCCCGCAAGATTCACAGGATTCTGGAAGCCGTTGTAGCTGAAAATAATGCCGCTGGTCGCGACCGCGGTCAGAATCGCTGCGAGATTGCCGGCATGCTGGCCGCCGTGAATCCCGACGCGGAAGTTCTCCCAGTGAAAGCCGCTGCACATCAACGCCACAGCCGTGGCCGCCGGTACAATCAGCTTGAAGAAAGTGATGGCGCTGTTGGTGTCGGCGAAGACCTTCACGCTCCAGAAATTGAGCAGGAAATAAACTACCACCAGCACGGCCGCAATGGACAGGCCCGGAAATGTCAGCTCGCCCTGCCCATTGGCGGCATGCACATACAATTTTTGCGCCCACTCCCAAGGCCAGGAACTCATGTATTGCACCGATGCCTCGGCTTCCACGGGAATCACCGAGACAATCGCAATCCAAGCGGCCCAGCCGGCGACGAATCCCACCAGCGAGCCATGCGAGTAGTGCCCATAGCGCACTGCGCCACCGGACTCGGGAAACATGGCACCGAGCTCAGCATAGGTAAACGCCACGAACAGAATGATCACGGCCCCGATAATCCAGGAATAGATCGCACCGGGCCCGGCGAGTTGGGCGGCGCGCCAGGCGCCGAACAGCCAGCCCGACCCGATGATGGAACCTAAGCCGGTGAACATCAGGGCGATAGAACCGACTTCGCGGCGGATCGCGCTCTCATTGGACATGCATAGTTCTCCCTGGAATCGACTGTAGCGGCTTAGGCAGTGTTAAGCCACTTCGATATTTCGGAGCATAGTGAATCCGACGGGTAATCTTCACCGAATAAGCTAGGAATGCACCCCTATGTCGACGAAAGCCACCCTAAAAGTCCTGTTCTCCTGCATTCTCCTGTCATTGCTCATCTACACGGCATGGGCGAGCGTGCAGCAGCCCGTGCTGCAATGGGGCGGGCTGACATCGGGACGCGATCGCTATTGGACCATCGCCACCCTGATGGACGCCTACTTCGGCTTTCTGACCTTCTACGTGTGGGTCTTCTTCAAGGAAGCGCGGACCTCCCTAAGGATCGTCTGGTTCATCGCCATCATGCTCCTCGGCAATATGGCCATGTCGGCCTATGTACTCCTGCAACTTCTGAAATTGCGTCCCGACCAGGATGCGTCGGCGATTCTCTCGACACGGAATCCTCGAAGCTCGCCGTGAAGGACTGGCTGCGCCGCAGAATTTTCGATCCTCTCCTCGCCTTATTACGCCAAGGCATTGCTCCGGATCGCCTCGCGCTGTGCGTGGCCCTCGGCGTCGTCGTGGGCAACATACCGATACTCGGCGTCTCGACCATTCTGTGCACTGCCATCGCCCTGGCATTTCGCCTGAATCTGCCCGCGATGCAACTCGTGCAGGCAGCGATGGCGCCGACGCAAATTTTGCTGATCATTCCCTTCGTGCGACTCGGCGAATGGATCTTGCGCGTGCCTCCCCAGCCCCTATCCATCAAGAAAGGACTGGATCTTTTGGCGCAGGGCGCCGAATACGCCATTGTTGTGCTGCGGGACGCAATTCTGCACGCCGGCCTTGCCTGGATCATGGTCGCGCCCTTCGCCGTTTACTTGTTCTATAAATTATTGACGCCTGTATTTGCGCGCGCCACCGCGCAACCCGGTAGGACCAACCTATGAACACCGCAACCCTATCCATGCCGATATCTTGGTCCATGCGCCTGCTGGAGCGCGGACTGTTACCGGATTTTCTGGTGCGATTCGGTATTCGCCGGCTGCTCAAGGCAAGGCTCACCGAGGAACATCGCGGCAGCCTCGAGGAGCAACAGAGGCATTTGATGAAGTTGATCGCGCGACTGCGGCGCAGCCCCATCGCCATCAATACCGCCGAGGCGAATTTGCAGCATTACGAACTGCCCTGCGCATTCTTTGAACTGGTGCTCGGCCGGCACCTCAAGTACTCATCGGGCTATTACCGCGACTCCGCCGAAACCCTCGATCAGGCCGAGGTGAATATGCTGCAGCTTACAGCCGAGCGGGCCGGCTTGCAGGACGGGGACCGAATCCTCGAACTCGGCTGTGGCTGGGGTTCGCTATCCTTTTGGATGGCGGAGCATTACCCCCGCTCGCATATCACCACGGTATCCAATTCGCGCACTCAGAAGGCATTCATCGATGCACGCGCCGCCGAGCGCGGCATCAAAAATCTCGACGTGATCACCTGCGACGTCAATCAATTGTCATTTCCGGCGGAGGTACAGTTCGACCGAGCGGTCTCGGTCGAGATGTTCGAGCACATGCGCAATTACGAATCGTTGATGCAGAGCATCGCGGGCTGGCTGAAGCCCGCGGGGACCCTGTTCGTGCATATCTTCAGCCACAAGACCTATGCTTATCCTTTCGAAGTGCGCGATGAGAGCGACTGGATGGCGAAGCATTTCTTCACCGGCGGCATCATGCCGAGCGATGATCTATTGCTCTACTTTCAGAAGGACCTGAAGCTGCAGGAACATTGGCAGGTGGATGGCCTCCACTACAGTCAGACCAGCGAGCATTGGCTGCAAAACATGGATAAAAACCGCGCGGCCATCGAACCGATCTTGGCGCAAACCTACGGCGCCGATCAGGTGCACCGCTGGTGGGTCTACTGGCGGGTGTTTTTCATGTCCTGTGCGGAGTTGTGGGGCTATGCCGAAGGCCGGGAGTGGCTGGTGTCGCACTACTTGTTCCGCAGGGCGGCATCCGACATCCGCTCTTAGCGAATGTAATATCCAGAGACACGCCATGCGCCGTCGGCATCCCGCATGGGAGTGATGGTTTCGACCGCCGCAGGCTTGTTTTCAAATGCGGCTGCGTAGGTTATCACGACATATTCGCCATCCGGGGCACCGGGTAAAGATTTCGTGTATCGGGCAGTTTGCAGCCGCCTCGACTCAAGCTTACCGAGCGGTGCGCGCGCGCCGGCCGCGGCGGAAGCCCATTGAAGCTTCGATACGGACTGCTTGAATGCGGACGCCGCGCTATCCCAGCTGCCAGCGTAGTCAGCCGAATCCACAAGCTTCAACCACGCGGCGGCTGCAGTTTCTGCGGCGATTTCGGACTGATCCGCGGCTGCATAGATCAGTTGCGAAAATACCAGCCCGGCGAGTGCCAAGAATCTACGGGTGTCTTTCATGCTTCCGCTTCACATCCGTGTTCGCAACGGTCGCGTTCAATCTGCAGAGTGGCGTGATGGATATGGAAACGCCGCTTAAGATTCGGCGTGAGTGAGTCGAGCAGTGCGTCTTCTGCGCCGCGATCGGGAACGACCAAGTGTGCGGTCAGCGCTACGCTCGTGGTGCTGAGTGCCCAAATGTGCAGATCGTGCACGTCGGTCACCCCGCGCTGATGGGTTAGGAAGTTCATTACCGCCGAGGAATTGACGCTCGCCGGCACGCCGTCCAGCGACAGGTGCAGCGAATCTCGCAGCAGCCCCCACGTGCTCACCAAGATGGCCGCGACTATCAAGAGACTGACGATGGGGTCCAACCGGCTCCAGCCGGTGTACATGATGAGCGCACCCGACAGCAGGACCCCGACAGACACCGCGGCATCACTTAGCATGTGGATGAAGGCGCTGCGCCGGTTCAAATCACCGTGACTGCCGGCGTGCAGCAGCCATGCACTCACGCCGTTGATCACGATGCCGCTGGCCGCGACCCACATCACGGTCGCACCGGCGACGGCGGGGGGTGATGCAAGGCGGCCCACCGCCTCCCAGGCGATGGCACCGCAAGCCAACACCAACAGTACGGCGTTCGCCAAGGCCGCCAATACGGAGGAACGTCCCAGGCCATAGGTAAACCTGGCACCGGGAGGCCGACGCCCCAGAAACATGGCCGTCCAGGCGCATACCAACCCCAGAACGTCGCTTAAGTTATGACCCGCGTCCGCGATCAACGCTACTGAATTTGACAGAAAGCCGAAGCCGCCTTCAATGGCAACGAAAACCAGGTTGAGCCCGACGGCAATAGCCATCCGGGTATTAATGCTCTGGGTGGCAATGCCATGCGCGTGGCCATGACCGTGTCCGTGAGCATGTTCGTGCTCTTGCTCTTGCCCCTGCTGCGCCCCGTGCTCATGCCCGCTGTGATCGTGCCTTTCCATACCACGCATCTTACTTCAGTTGCCGAACCGCCTGCAGAGACCGGTGTCCCAATCAAAACGCGCAGGAATGCTACAGCGCCCCCTTGGGCCGCAACTCCTATTTGGCGCCGGAGGGACCCAAAAGCAAGGGGACCCCCTCCGCTACAGCCCAAGCTCGCTTAAGGTGGGGTGGTCATCCGGACGGCGGCCCAGCGGCCAGCGATACTTGCGATCGCCCTCCGCAATGGGCAGGTCGTTGATGCTGGCGATACGCAGCCGCATCAGGCCGTGCTCGTCGAACTCCCAGTTTTCATTGCCATAGCTGCGAAACCACTGGCCGCCCTCGTCATGCCATTCATAGGAAAAGCGCACCGCTATGCGGTTCTCGCGAAACGCCCATAATTCTTTGATCAACCGGTAGTCCAGCTCGCGCGCCCACTTGCGCGTCAAAAATGCTTGGATGGCATCACGACCCTGCAGGAATTCGGCGCGGTTACGCCAACGGCTGTCCGTGGTATAGGCCAGAGCGACGCGCACCGCGTCGCGTGTATTCCACGCATCTTCCGCCATGCGCGCCTTCTGTGCGGCGGTCTCTAAAGTAAACGGCGGAAGCGGCGGTCTGTCCATGCGGTCCTCCTTAACGAATCGGGGGAATGATGACTTCGGATGCTCGGCACGCGGCGCGAACCACGTCCGCTGAGCAGTTGCGCGGCATGAGGTCGCGCGCCAGGCAGATATGAACCTCACGCAGTCGAGGTACCTCTTGTCCTGAGCAGGTAACCACCACCGATTGCGCGGGAATGCGCGGATTGGCGCGCAAGAATGCGGCGGCGATCGCCGCCGGCGACTGTTCAATCGCCTGCGCCGGCCGGAGTAGTTCACGCGGAACGCTGACGCTCACATAGGCGCGGCGCACCAGTTCGAAATACGCGGCAGGCTCCAGACCGCTGCAAGTCCCGTGCGTCGACCATTCGTGGTAGACAAGCCCGCGCGCTGGCATCACGTCGGAGATGGCCTGTACCACCTCGTCGGGCACCGGTCGGTGCACGTCGCAATGCTCGGGCCAGCCCTGTTCGTTCTGCGGCCAGAGCCCGTGAACGATGAATCCATAGCGCCGAGGTCCGTTGCATTCGGCTTCGCTCGGTGATGACAGGCAGAACGCGGGCGACCACGACAGCGACAGCAGGTAGTAGGCGAAGTCGCCGGGCGCCGCCGCGCCCGGAGCTTCGGCGCGCCCGTGACTGCGATGACGCGCCGACGCGCTGCCGGCAGCGCACAGATACACCAAGGCAAGGCACGCGACGGCGACGTCCAACAGCAGCGAGCGCGGATGTCGGTGCATGCCGCCTCTCATTCGCCGGCACGAATCGAGGTCAATTCAACGCCGCCGGATCCGCTCACCCACGTATCCTTGTCGCGAATGATGGCCTGCGGCGGCAGAATCTGGGTCTTAACTCCGATACCGGGCAGCTTTTTAACTGCTGTACCCACCGCAAAAATCTCCACCAAGTTCGATCCCAGTTCGATGATGTAAGTCTTGATGCCGACGACCTCCTCGGCGCCGGCCGCGTTTGCCTCGCCCCCGAGGCTGCGTAGCTCCGAACTCACGCCGACGACTCCGTGTACCTGTTCGCGATCCGCCTTGGCCCGCATGCGCACGAAGGCTGCCTCGCGGCCGGTCAGTTTGCAGTCAGTTCGCATGGCGGGCTCCCCAATCGGCGCGGATATTCTTCGACGTGAGTCCCCGGCCGTCGATTCGCCAACCAGGAGGACCGAAAACGGTGCCCAAAGCCTCGCGAATCGAACGCGCGGCAAACAACTCACGAACGATGGAGGTCCACTCGTGGAAGGCAATGCGGATGGGATTGAAAGTCTGGATATTCTTGACGATTCCATAGCGCGGCAGCTCTTCGTCGCGTTCCTCCATGAAGGTCCCGAACAGCCGATCCCAGACCATCAGCACGCCGGCATAGTTGCGATCGAGATAGCGCGGGTTGGACGCATGATGCACGCGATGATGCGACGGCGTGTTGAACAGGTATTCGAACCAGGCCGGCATGCGCCGAATGGCTTCGGTATGAATCCAAAACTGATAGAACAGATTGAAGCCCTGCTGCGCCAGAATCATCGCCGGCGGAAATCCCAGCACGGCGAGCGCAATCCACGGCGTCCAGGTGCCGACGATGACACTGGTCCAAGATTGTCGAACGGCAGTCGACAAATTGTACTCTTGCGACGAATGATGATTGACATGGGCCGCCCACCAGAAGCGGCACTCATGACTGATGCGATGGAACCAGTAGTAGATGAAGTCATCGAGAAAGAATATCGCCAGCCAAGCCCATGCAGAGCTCGGCGATATGTCGAACAGCCGCAACTTGTAGGCCGCGGTCAGTCCGGCGAAGACGATGCCTGCCATCAGGAGATTCATCGCAATATTGCCGGCCTGCATGCTGAGCGAGGCGAAGGTGTCGCTGGTTCGATACCGAGCCTTGACCATGGCAACCCTGCTCAATGCCGCCTCGACCGCAATCATCCCGAGGGAAATGCCGAGAAAGATCTCAGGCAGATGCGGCTTCCAATTCATGGCCCGAATCGTAAGATATTCCGTGCGGACTGTCGATGCAGGAGGAGTGATTGGCTGTCACCGACGAATACTTGCAATTCGTGCTGGAGCAACTCGAGGGTCTTGGGAATGTGACGGCGCGGCGCATGTTCGGCGGCGTCGGCCTATATCATGACGAGCGGTTCTTCGCGATCATCACTCGCGACACCATGTACTTCAAAGTGAACGATGGCAACCGCAGCGACTACGAGGCGCGTGGTATGGACCGCTTCCGCCCCTATCCCAACAAGCCGCATTGGAGCATGGCCTACTACGAGGTGCCGGCGGATATTCTCGAAGATTCCGATGAGTGCGTGGCATGGGCGCGCCGGTCTATCGCCATAGCCTCAATGCCTTCGAAGCCGTCCAAGCCGGCTGCGCGGCGCGACCCTATCTAACGGCGAGCGTCGTAGCCGCGAAGAAATCCGCATCATCGATCACCGCCTTACCGCCGGGCTTGGGCTGCGCGCTCCAGACGACGATCACGACATGCTCTCTGGGATTGACGTACACATTCTGACCGTAGATGCCGTACGCCTTGAACGCACCTTCGTTCACGGAACCCGGACTCGCCGCGAATGGCCAAATCATATACCCGTAGTCCACCTCCTTCCCGCCGATCATTTTGCTGCTGCCGGCGTCCCGCACCCAGCGATCGGGCAATATCTTCTCGCCGTCCAGCACTCCGTCGTTCATCAGGAACAGGCCAAAGCGCCCATAATCACGCAGGGTAGCACTCAAGCCGCTGCCGCCGATTTCCTGTCCGTTGGGGGATTCCAGCCAAAAGGTCGCGTCGGACTCCATGCCGGCCTTGGTCCATATTTTTTCCGATAGATACTGCGAAAGGGAGCGGCCCACCGCCGAACTCACCACCGCGCCCGCGACGAAAGTCTCGCCGGTACTGTAATTCCAGATCGTTCCGGGTGTTCCGGCGCGGGGAAGTTTGGCCATCAAATCCAGGATTGCGCCGGGGCGCTGCGCGATCTGCGCCTCCAGCATGTGTCGGCGGTCCGACCCGGGATCGGTGTACGTCTCGTCCCACTTCACACCCGAGGCCATTTGCAGCAGGTTTCGGATGCTGACACCGTCGTAGGCGGTGCCCATGAGCCTCGCAACATACTGGGTTACCCGGTCATCGATGCTCTTGATATACCCATCCTGAATCGCGGCACCGATCAATGAAGAAGTGATCGACTTGGCAATGGACATGGACATCCAGCGCGTCTTTTCCGTGTTGCCCATCTCATAGTCTTCGTAGGCAACTTTTCCATCCTTCAGGACCAGCAGTGCAGTGACGCGATTGAGCGCCATGTAATCGATCAAGTCATATGCCTTGCCGCGGGAGGTGAACTCGACCTTGGTCAGCGGCTTGGCAGCCTTGGGCAGGGCGCGCACATGGGTTCCGTGCTTGACGACGCGGATCGGGAATAAGCGCTCGATGTGACGAAAGGTGTTGACCTGAATATCGGACGTCAGCGCACCGTCGTACACCTGACGCGCAGTGCCGATGGCTTCTGCGGAGCTAGCAATAGGGGATTGGGCGAGCATGCTGGCGGACAATGATATCGCCATCAGGATCCCGCGCGGCAGGTTGAACATCGTCATCGATTTTTTTCCCCGTGTGCGAGTGAAGCGCGATATGTCTTGGATCTGCAATAATGCCATCAATCCATCGCGATGATGGAAGCAGGCAAGAGGCCCCTACCAGAGGAGGAATCGTGAAGGCAGTTCTTCTCAAGGGTCACGGCGGGTTCGAGCAGCTCGAATACCGCGACGACTTCCCCGTCCCGGTGCTGCGCGCCGGCGAAGTGCTGATCCGAGTCGCCGCAGCGGGGGTGAACAATACCGACATCAACACCCGCACCGCATGGTACTCGCGATCGGTGACCGAAGGCACTACGGCCGAAGCGGGTGCGTCCGGAATCGCGGCGGCGCGCTCCGAGGACGCGGGCTGGACCGGCTCGGCGCCGGCCTTCCCACGTATACAAGGTGCGGATGCCTGCGGCTATATCGTCGCCGTCGGGGAGGGAGTTGAGCCGCGGCGCATCGGCGAACGCGTACTGGTCGAACCCGTGTTCCAAACCGCAACCGCGACCGGACAACGACAGGCAAGCTATTTCGGTTCGGAGTGCGACGGTGCGTTCGCGGAATTTGCGAGGGTTCCCTCGGTGCATGCCCGCGCCGTCACTTGCCAACTGTCGGACGCCGAGTTGGCCTCCTTTCCCTGCGCCTATTCGGCTGCCGAGAACATGATCACGCGCTTGAACCTGCGCGCAGGTCAGACTGTGCTCGTGACCGGCGCGTCAGGTGGGGTCGGATCGGCCGCTGTGCAACTGGCGAAGCGCCGAGGCGCCACGGTGCTCGCAGTCGCCGGCGCATCCAAAGCCGCAGGGGTCCTCTCACTCGGTGCCGCTGAGGTGATCGCGTCGGACGCCGATCCCATCAAGACCTTTGGACGGGAATCGATCGACGCTATTGTCGATGTGGTCGGCGGCGGGCAATTCCCAAGCTTGCTCGAGGTGCTGCGCCGCGGCGGCACCTATGCCGTGGCCGGCGCCATCGCGGGGCCAGTGGTCGAATTGGACTTGCGGACGGTGTATCTGAAGGATTTGCGGCTACTCGGCTGTACCGTGCTCGCAGCGGAGGTGTTCGGGCATTTGGTGCAGTACATCGAGCGAGGGGAAATCCGGCCCCTCATAGCAGCTGTGCATCCGCTCGCCGATATCGTTCAGGCACAGCAGGAATTTCTCGCGAAGCGGCTCATGGGCAAAATCATTCTCGAACCCTGAGGACTCTCGGCCAGGTACTCCACGCGATCAGTGCCAGCAGTACCACTTGAAGCGGCAGCCGCAGCAGCAATAACCCGCGCCCCAGTCCCGTCATCGGCAATACTCCTCGTTGTCGTCATCCAAGCTTCCAGTTGAATAGTCGGGATCGGTCAGACGGCGGCGCGCGATGCGACGGCGCCGGCGGAAGCGGTGAAACGCGGGCGCAAGGCTCACCCATTCTGGCCGCAGCCAAACTGGGTTTAGAGGGTCATCGCCCAGCCCCGACAGGAACAGCACGCGCGTCTCCTTAACCACGTCCACTACCGCCGTGGGCACATCTCGCCACTGCGTTACGATGCCGAGCGCACGCTCCATGCCCGACTGAACGGCCCCCTCCACGCGGACCAGCGTGCTAATCCACATGCGAGCATCGCCGTCGTCTTGCGGGATTTCTCGCAGGAACATTTGCAAAAGTTCGTGAGCAGCCTGCACTGAGTCTTGCGCGATTACCGGACCGTGAGCGTTCGCCGGGCTCTGAGAACTTGCAGCCTCCAGCGATGACTGCAATCCAGCACGTACTTCGGCGATCAAAATTTGCAATGCCCCCGCAGTATCGAGCGGCCGGATATCGGCTTGATCGGCCGCCGGCACGAGGGTGGCCGAGGACTGAGTCCGTTGATCCGCGGCCGCTGTGGTGCCCGCGGGGGGTTGCGGCGCGTCGACCGGCGAGATTTTGGAAACTTCCATCACGAGCGGCCGTCAGAGCGGCGGCAAGTGGCGATTTACCAGCGTCGCCATGCGGTCGACCGAGGTGTGAAAGGGATCCTGGGTCAGTTCGGGGAGGTCGATATAGGTGGCGCCGGGTTTGAGCAGAGGCTTCACCCGCAGTGTCTGCTCGATGAGGTCATCGTGGGGAGCGAACACCGTCAATGGCGCCTTGAGGCTCTTGAGCTTTTTGTCGATGGGGTAGCCGCAGGCGGCCCGAAACGCGGCCCCGGGATTTGCCGCGAGCACATGCTCCACGAAACGGCGGTGAGTGTCGGCAAGATCGTAGGGTGGTTGGCGAAAAGCGAAGCCGCCACGCCAGGCGCCCAGCACGTGCCCGCCCTCCGTCGCCGGCCTCAAAGGCTGTTCGCTGTACTTCTCCAGCTGACGCTTCTGTTCCTCGGCCGAAAACAAAGGCATCCCAACAGCGATGACCCGCCGCACCCGCGCGCCGATCTGATGCGCAACCTCGATGGCTTCGATGGAACCTGTATGAATGCCCAAAATGTCGATGTCGCCCGTGACCTCTGCGGCCTGCAATGCGTCCACGGTGCTCTGCGCATATTGCTCGAGCGACAAGGCCCAAGGCGGGGCGTCGGAGAATCCGTAACCCAGCCGATCCGGCGCAAACGTTGGCCGTTCCAATTTCTCCTGCAGCGATCCCCACATGGCGCCGGAGCGCGGCGACATGTGCAGCAGGATCAGCGGCACGCCCTTGCCGAACTTGCTGCGCAAGTGCACCTGTCCGTAGCGAGTAGGAAAAATCTTGCGCGGCATCTAGTGAGTATCCAGGAACGACTCGATCAAGGATGCCACCAATTGCGGCCTCTCGATGTGCAGCATATGACCTGCGCCCGCGACTCGGGCAAATTCGATGTGCGGGAATAGGGCGCGAAACGCCTCCATCGTGCCGTCGTGGCCGAGCTTGCGCATGTGATCCGACTCCTCACCCACGACCATTAGTAAAGGGGCGCGCAACTCGCGCCAGCACGCCTCGGTGTCTTCGCGCTTGTACAGGATGGGATTCACCCAGTGATGGCGCGGGTCGCCCGCGAGCCGCACCCGACCGCCGTCATCGAGTCTACCCCAGGCTGCGGCCACGAACGCCGCTTGGGCCGCAGAGAATCGCGGATAGCGAAAGCGAATGACACCGGCCAGTTGTTCGAATGACACGTATTCCTTGCGTGCAGGTTCGACCTTCAATTGATCCAGCCATTTGCCCAGGCGTGCAGGGGCTTGTTGAGGCGAGGTCCGCGCGAGCCCAAATCCTTCCAGATCGATGACGCAGCGGACCCGGTCCGGCCGAATACCCGCGTACGTGCAGGCGATATTGCCGCCCATGCTATGTCCCACCAGGGGCGCCGGCACGGCCGGCGAGAGTTCATCCAGCAATGCGTCGAGGTCGCCGAGATAGTCAGGAAACCAGTAGCCCTCCTGCGGCCATTCGCTGCGCCCGAAACCACGCCAATCCGGAGCCACCAAGGGCCAATCGCGCCGCAGCGCATCCACCAGAAACTGAAAGGTCGGGCCGGCATCGAGCCAGCCGTGGAGCAGAAATATCGGCGGCTGCGATGCCGAAGGCGGCGGCCCCCAACGCGTCAGGTGGATATCGATTCCGCGGACACGCACAAACCCATGCCGCGGCGCGCGCAGCACTTGGTACGCAGCCAAGCTATCCAATCAGTGCGACATCCCGCTGCCGATCAGTGCGCCGACCACCCCACCAACCAAGCCACCCACGGCCGCTGCGGCAGCCACCACAAAAGCTTTCTGCGGAGGTTTGTTGCTGCCTCCAGCTGGGGTCACTTTGCCGTCTGGTCCGCCTGCCGGAGGGGGAGTGGTGCCCGGCCCAGGACTGGGATTGGGCGGCGGCTTGTCGGGATTGTGTCCGTTTGGCATTTTAGTCCAACTCCTAGGTTCGAGCATTCAGACTGCCCCCTTTCATACACGCAAGCGACACCAAACCGCAATAGCCCCGTGGTTTGCAGTCGCCCGGCAGGGGGGCGCATGCTTTGACTTATGGAAGGAGATCGCATAGGACCGTATCGCGTACTGCGCACACTGGGTGTCGGAGGTATGGGAGAGGTTTACCTTGCCGAGCGGGCGGACGCCGAATTTGAGCAGCAGGTAGCCATCAAAGTGGTGTATGGCAGTGCGCGCGGTGTTCAGTCGCGGCTGAAGATCGAGCGACAAATCCTGGCCCAGCTTGATCACCCTAATATCGCGCATCTTTTGGACGGCGGCTCACTGCCCGACGGCACGGCCTACATTGTCATGGAATACGTGGATGGCATTCCCATCGACGCGTTTTGCGATTCGAACCGACTCGATATAGCCGCCCGGCTCAAGTTATTTCAGACAGTTTGCGCGGCTGTGCATTACGCCCATCAGAACCTAATCGTTCATCGCGATCTTAAACCTTCGAACATATTAGTAACGCCGGACGGCGTTCCCAAGCTACTTGATTTCGGCATTGCAAAACTGTTGGATGAACGCCAAGCCGGAAATCACACACTCGCGGTGACCCACGCCGACATTCGCGTCATGACGCCCGATCATGCCAGTCCGGAACAAGTCAAGGGCCAGGTCATCACGACCTCTAGCGATGTCTACGTATTAGGGGTGCTGCTGTACAAATTGCTGGCCGGGACCGGTCCTTTTTTTATCGCGTCGATGCGACTCAGCGAGATCGAGCGGGCGATATGCGAGAAGGATCCGCCATTGCCCAGCAGCGCGGTAAGTACCGATGCCACAGAGGAGGCAATCAGCATTGCTGAAGCCAGAGGCGTCAGCGCCAAGCGCTTGCGACGCATAATCCGCGGCGATTTGGACAATATCGTCCTCATGGCAATGCGAAAGGAACCCGGGCGCCGCTATAGCTCTTCGCAACAGATGGCCAGCGACATCCAGCGCTACCTCGAGGGCAAACCCGTCATCGCGCGGCGCGACACGATGTCGTATCGCACGACGAAGTTCGTACGACGCCACTGGCTGCCCGTCGCGGCCAGCGTCAGTGTGGTTTTCTTGATCCTGGCGTTCGCTACCACTACCTACATACAGTCGGTGCGAATTGCGGCGGAGCGCGACCGCGTTGCCGAGCAACGTTCGGTTGCAGAGCGCGAACGGTCTCGCGCCGAAGAAGTATCGAGCTTCCTCGTGAATCTGTTCAAGCTGTCGGATCCGGAAGAGAATCGCGGCAATCAAGTCACGGCCCGGGAGTTGCTGGATTCCGGCGCAAAGCGCTTGCAGGCCGAGCTCAAGGATCAGCCGGAAACCAAGGCGGCGCTACTGTCCACCGTTGGAGCAGTCTACGACAGTCTTGGGCAGTACCAGGACGCACTGCCGATCTTGAAAGAATCCTTGCAGCTTCAGCCGCACGCGCGCGATAAATCACGGATCAATACCTTGTTGGAACTTGGTCAAGCTCGCATCGGCGCGGGCGATCTCCCCGGTGCCGAGTCGCCGTTGCAGGAAGCACTGCATCTTTCGCAGAGCCACTTCGGTGCTGCCAGTCTGGAATCCGGACGCGCACTCTGGGCACTGGGAATGCTCAGGTTCCAGCAGGGTCAGTACGGCGGGGCCAAGGATTTGTACATCCGCAGCCTTGGAATTTTGGAGAAGAGCGATGCGCAGCAGGCAGATGTTTCCGCCGTGCTCGACGACCTTGCGACGGCCTATACACGCGAACAGCAATGGGGGCTCGCGAAGCAGACCTACGAGCGGTCGCTGACGATCGATCGGCGCGTGCTTGGCGACGATCATCCCCGCGTGACCAGGCGCCTGAACAATTTGGCGATCGTCGCGCAGAATATGGGAGATCTGCCGCAAGCCGAGCGCCTCTATTTAGAGGCCATCCGCCGCAATGAGCGGACTTACGGTCCGAGGCATTTCGAGACTGCGGCGGCCAAGGGCAATTTCGGACTGCTTTTGCAGCGGGAAGGACGGTTGTCCGAGGCCGAATCGTTGTTGCGTAGTGCGCTCGACATCAACCTGTCCGTTTATGGTCCTGACAACTATAACGTCGGGTACTCGCGCATCAGCCTGGCGCTGCTGCTGCACGATCAGGGAAACCTTGCTGCGGCCGAGAACGAGTTTCGGCAAGGACTTGCGATCTACGATAAGTCGCTTCCCGATGATCACCAATATCGCGCATCGGCGCTCATGCATTTTGCGCGGCTGTTGGTAGATCGGGGCAAGCCCGACGAAGCGTTGGCACTGAGCGCTAAATCCATCAAGATTTGGGCATCAACGCTACCCCCGGCTAGCCCACCCATAGCGCAGGCCCGCGCCATTCATGCCTACGCGCTGGCGCGTTTGGGCCGCGTAAGCGAATCCGCCGACGAACTGGCGGCCGCCGTGCCCGTATTACTGAGCGCGCGCGGCGCCGATGATCCCTTCGTCCGTCGTGCTCAAAGCTGGCTCAAGGCAGTGCGTCCCGAGCCCCTGCAGGCCGCGAGTACCGTCGCCCATTAGCGCCCGGCGTGCAGGCTGCCGCCTCAGCCACCCAAAAAAATCTTATACGCCGGGTTGTCAGTCTCTTCGGTGTAGCCGTAGTGCAATTCGTTCAAATGCAGTAGAAAATCCGTGCGCGTTTCGACGGGCACCTGGATGCCGGCGAGCACCCGTCCGTAATCCGAGCCGTGATTGCGGTAGTGGAACAGGCTGATGTTCCAGCCGGCGCCGATGGCCTGCAGAAACTTGAGCAGCGCTCCGGGACGCTCCGGAAACTCGAATCGATACAGCCGCTCGTCGCTCAAACCCGCCTGCCCGCCCACCATGTAGCGCACGTGCAGCTTGGCCATTTCATTGTCGGTCATGTCGCGCACGGCAAATCCAGCGGCGGCGATGCTGCGCATCAGTTCGTCCCGCTCGGGTCTGCCCTGAGTGAGCGCGAGGCCGACGAATATCTGCGCGGCTTGCAAGTCCGCGTAGCGGTAATTGAACTCCGTGACGCTGCGGCGGCCCACTAGTTCGCAGAACCTCAAGAATGAACCCGGCGCCTCCGGAATCTCTACGGCGAACAACGCCTCGCGCTGTGCACCCAAGTCGGCGCGCTCCGCGACATAGCGCAATCGGTCGAAATTCATATTGGCGCCGCTGTTGATGGCGATGAGCGTGCGTGACTTGCAGTTCTCGCGCGCCACGTATTTCTTGATGCCAGCAACGGCCAACGCTCCGGCCGGTTCCGCAATCGAGCGCGTATCCTGAAAAATATCCTGGATGGCCGCGCAGATCTGGTCCGTGGTCACCAGCATGATCTCGTCCACATGCTGACGAGCGAGGCGAAAGGTTTCCTCGCCGGCGCGCCGCACCGCGACGCCGTCGGCGAACATGCCGACTCGGTCCAGAGTCACGCGCTTGCCGGCGCGCAGCGACTCGTACATTCCGGCGGCATCTTCCGGCTCCACCCCGATGATCTTGATGCGCGGATACAGTGCTTTTGCATAGGCCGATATTCCGGCTATTAGTCCGCCGCCGCCGACCGGAACGAAAATGGCGTCGATCTCATCGCCGTGCCGCTGGCGCAGGATTTCCATGGCGATAGTGCCCTGCCCCGCAATCACATCGGGGTCGTCGAAGGGATGCACGAACACCAGCCCGCGCTCGCGCCCGAGTTCCAACGCGTGCTCGTAGGCTTGATCGTAGTCATCGCCCTGCAAAACGATTTCGCCGCCGAAATCGGCGACCGCTTGGACCTTGATCTCGGGCGTGGTGAGGGGCATGACGATGACGGCCGGAATGCCCCGCGTGCGCGCGGCCAAAGCCACCCCCTGAGCGTGGTTGCCGGCCGAGGCGCAGATGACGCCGCGCTGTGCGCTGATCGGCGACAACTGTGCAATCTTGTTATAGGCACCGCGAATTTTGAACGAAAACACCGGCTGCAGGTCTTCTCGTTTGAAGAGAATGCGATTGTCCAGGCGGCGCGATAACCGCGGCGCGGCGTCCAGTGAGGTCTCGACGGCGACGTCGTACACCTTGGCTTTGAGGATCCGATCTACGTAGTTTTCTTGCATGGGCTACATCGTTGAGGACGCCTACGATAGCTCAAGCGTCCACAGAGCGGTATGGCCGGCCGATACTGTGAGACGCTGCACAGCCCGCGGAGCCTGCGGGGGTTTCGCTTTGGTTTATTGGGTAATATACGTTATGCGGATCGTGAATTTATGGCTGTTGAGCTTGCTGCTGGCTTCGCCGGTCTTTGCCGTCTCGGGGAATGTCGTTGCCAGCGACAACGTGAAGGCGCAGCTGGTCAGCGAGGTGAGCTCGATCGCTCCGGGCCAGTCATTCTGGGTTGCCTTGGAATTCAACATCCGCGATGGCTGGCATACCTACTGGCGCAATCCCGGCGATTCGGGCCAGGCTACGACGCTCAAGTGGCAGCTGCCTCCGGGATTTACGGCGGGAGACATCGTGTGGGCCACGCCGCATCGCTTCGAGCTGCCGCCGCTGGTCAATTATGGCTACGCCGCGCATGCCGTGCATCTGGTCAAAATCACTGCGCCGAAAGACTTGAAGCCCGGTACACCCGTCGCACTGTCGGCCAAGGCGAGCTGGCTGGTCTGTTCCGATGTATGCATCCCCGAGGACGCCGATCTGCAATTGAAGCTGCCGGTAAGCGGCACCGCGGGCATCGTCGATCCCTCGGACGCCGCACTGTTCACGGCGGCGCGCAGCGAGCTGCCGAGCGCGGAGCCGGCCGTAACGAGCGCCCAAATTCAGGACGGCCGGCTGATCATTGCCCTGGGCAAGGAGTGGGGCGCCACGCTGCCGCAGATCAAGTCGCTGGCTTTCTTCCCCTATGACGAGGGCGGCATCGAGTACGCCGCTCCACAGACCCTGCTCCGCAATAAGGACGCGGTCGAGCTATCGATGAAACTCGGCGATCGGCCGCCCAAGGCCGGGATCATTCGCGGCGTCTTGCTGGCTACCGAGCAGAGCGGCAGCGACACGGTGACGGTGCCGATGGAGATCGCCGCCGCTTATTCGGGTGCCGGCGGCAGTCTGAGTTCGGGCGCTCCGCGGGCCGAGAACACACACACCTCGCTCCCAGTGCTGCTGCTGTTCGCGATTCTCGGCGGCCTGATTTTGAATCTCATGCCCTGCGTGTTTCCGGTGCTGTCGATCAAGGCCATTGGCCTGGTGGAACAGGCGAGGAAGCACCCTGCCGCTGTGCGCACCAAGGGACTGGTTTTCGCCGCCGGCGTCATCAGCTCCATGCTCTGCCTGGCAACTCTGCTGCTGGTGCTGCGCGCGGGCGGAGAACAGATCGGCTGGGGCTTCCAATTGCAGTCGCCATTGTTCGTCACCCTGTTGATGTACCTGCTACTGGCGGTAGGCCTCAACCTCTCCGGCGCCTTCGAAGTCGGTGGCGGGCTCGCCGGCGTCGGCGACGGTCTCACCCAGGGCGACAGCTATCGCGCGTCGTTTTTTACCGGCGTGCTCACGACTTTGGTGGCGACGCCGTGCACCGCGCCGTTCATGGCCTTCGCGGTCGGCGCCGCGCTCACGCAGCCGCCCATCGTTGCCTTGTGCATTTTCGCAGCCTTAGGGCTGGGGCTCGCTCTGCCCTACCTGCTACTCTCCTTCGCGCCCTGGATGCGGCGGGCACTGCCAAGACCGGGCGCTTGGATGGATACGCTGAAACAATTCTTTGCCTTCCCGATCTATGCCTCGGCCGCGTGGCTGCTGTGGGTGTTGGCACAGCAGACATCGTCTTTAGGACTAGGGGCCGCGCTGGCCGGCGCCATCCTGGTGGCATTGGCGGCCTGGGCCTACCAAAAATCCAAGTCAAGCTCGAGCACGGGTCGCGTGGCTGCGCTGGTGGCCGCAACGCTGGCCGTGCTGCTGGCCATTTTTCTGCCCGTGCGCTTCGGCGATGCAGTGGCATCGACCGGCACATCCGCGGGCGGCCGGGGCGTGCGGGCCGACGGTGGATGGCAGCCCTACGACGCCGCGCAAGTCGCCAGACTCAGCGCCGCCGGCAAGCCGCTGCTGGTGAATTTCACCGCCAGCTGGTGCTTGACCTGCCTGGTCAATGAGCGCAACGCCTTTGCCGACTCCGCCGTTCAAGAGGTTTTCCGCAGTAGAGGCGTCACCCTGATGAAGGGGGATTGGACGAATCGAGACCCGGCGATTACCCGGGCACTGGCCGCTTTTGGTCGGGCCGGAGTGCCGCTGTACGTGGTGTACAACGCCAGACCGGGTTCATCCACGCCCGTCGTTCTACCGCAACTACTGACGGCGAATGTGGTGCAAAGCGCCTTTGCTGATACACCCAGCGATCCTGCCGCTCCGTAAGTTTTTCGCCACGAAGATTTTCAATCGCGCGCGAATGCGGCATGCTGCGGGCATGGCTTCCGACAATGCCACGACTATTTCGGTAATTGATTTCCGGCGTCACGGCATGGTGCTCCAATGGCATGCGCTCGGAGGCACCTGGACGGCCTTCGACACTCCGCCGGCACTGGTGCATGGCATCGCACTAATCCGCCCATCGCCGCCTAATATCTGCCTCTACGGCCAATCGGGACGCCTGCGTCTGCAAGTGGGATCCGACCAATACGCCCTATCGGAGAATTCTCCTAAGATCAGGTGCACCCGCGGTTTGGCGAGCTTCGGATTTCGCCGGCGCTTCACGGTTCGCTCGAGCACAGGCGGCATACTCTTCAGCTACGCCTATTGGACCAATCAGCGCCAGGATTTCTTTCGTTGGCTGGCAACCAAAGCGGAGGATCCCGATTGGCGGGTCGCCAGCGGCCGGCTTTGGTCGGAAGGCGTCGCGGCGACGACTCTGCGGTCCGACTAGCTTTTTGCTTCAGTTCGGCAGCAGGCCGGCAAGCTCCGCATCGGTCAGATGGCGCCATTGCCCGGAGTCTAGACCCCCCAAATGAATGTTCATGATTCGCACCCGCTTCAGACGCCGCGCTTTGTAGCCGAGCGCAGAGCACATGCGGCGGATTTGCCGATTCAACCCTTGGGTGAGAATCATGCGAAACGATTCCTGATCGATGCGGCTGACTTTGCAAGGCTTGGTCAGCTCACCCATGATTTTCACGCCGCTCGCCATCATCTGCAGTGAGAGATTGGTGATGGGGCGATCCACAGTGACGATGTATTCCTTTTCGTGATTGTTTTCGGAACGCAGGATCTCGTTGACGATGTCGCCGTTGTTGGTCAGCAGGATCAGGCCCTCCGATTCCTTGTCCAAGCGCCCGATCGGAAAGATCCGATCCGCATGGCCCACGAGATCGATGATGTTGTCCTCGATGTCGGATTCGGTGGTGCAGGTGATTCCGACCGGCTTATTGAGAGCGATGTAAACAGGCTTTTTCTTGGCGCCGATCAGCTTGCCGTCAACGCGCACCTCATCGCCGTCCTGCACCCGAGTGCCGAGCGCAGCGAGCTCGCCGTTGCAGGTGACGCGTCCCGCCTCGATCCACTTGTCAGCTTCACGCCTCGAGCAGACGCCGGTTTCGCTGATGAATTTATTGAGCCGCAAGACGCGACGCTCACGAGCAGCTGCGAAGGAATGCGCCGATGTGTCCCGCGAGAGTCTGTGCCGCAGCATCGAACGGATCGCTCCCGTAGGCGGCAAGATCCACCACCAAGCGCGGTTGCTTGGCCGCCGGTAATCGCTCCGCAGCCGGGACACCGGCCAGCACCAGGCGTTTCACGAGTTCAGGACGTGCAGCCGCGAGTTCCACCGCCACCCCGGCGCCGTACTGAACTCCTAGCAGATCGATTTGCCGCAGGCGCAGATCGTTGGCCAAATCGGAGATCGCCGCGGCCGCTTGCACCATGCTGCCCGTGGGGGATGGATCGGATTCGCCGTAACCCGGCAAATCGGGCGCATATACCGAGCGCACGTCGGCGAGCTCCGGCAGTAATCGGCCAAAGGCTCTGCTCGATAGGTCTACGGGATGCAGACAGAACAGAGTCACCTGCTCATCGAAACCACCGGTGGTCGGAAACGCCGTGCGCACATGCAGCTGCCCGAATTTGCAGTCAAAATACGCGCGCCGCGTGCGGACCGTGATGGGGGGTGCAGACAACTTCGAAGCCTTGACCAACGTATCTCTCCAGCTGTGTCGTTTGTTGCGCGAAGGATACGCCAAGTCCCAACACCGGCCTTGGCAGGTGGCAGAAACCGCCCTGGTTGCGACTGTGGCTTTTGCGCTACATTAATTTTTGCACTTCTTTGCAATTAGGCTAGCTTCGGCGACGGCTCAGGACTAGAGTGTTGCTCGGACGCAATAGGACTCTAGGGAAGTGAAAAGACCAATCATTGCCAGAGCGCAAATATAAGCGCCACAACAAAGGCATGGGGACTTAAAAGCCGGGCACGCGCCCGGCTTTTTTATTGCGCCTGACGATCCCATACCCGCGACATCGTGAAGCCGTTGGAACGACCCCCGGTGAATGCCACCACTTCCACCAAACGCTGCTTATCTTCCGACAGGCTGTAGTGTTCCTGGAACGGCGGATGGTCATCGTCCGGATCGCCACCCTGCACAATCAGAGTCTTGTCGGCCCAACCACATCGAACAGGTGGCGAATCTCGCGCTCGAGGCGGCGCATCCCGCCGCGACGCGGCGCGGTCGCGATCTCTTGACGACGCCTGATGTCCATGGGACTTACCCGCGGCACCCATGGGCTGACAGACACGGCTGGCGCCTCCGGAGCTAAAGGCCACGACACCGGCGACTTGCTTGATTTCGAGCACTTTCCCCGGCCAGCGCAACCCTTCGCCCATCGCGTACATCGAGGGCATTACCGGACCACCCGGGCCCCCGGGGGACATGCCGCCACCCCCTCGGCCTCCACCCCGGCCGCCGGAACCGCCCGAAGAGGGGTTGTTCTGGGCGCTGGCCGCCTCATCAAATTGCGCCTGCAGCAGGCGCTGCGGGTCGTCGCTATCCGCTACGTTGAGCTTCCAATGGCCGCTGAAATCCACGTCGGTCGGCGGAGCTTGCGCGAGCTTCTCGCTTGCGCACGCCGCAAGACACAGTACCGCCAGAACCATGCAATGTCGCATGGCGTAATCTTATATTGAAGCCCGCTCTGCAGGGTACACCAGAGGCTAGCCCGCGGAACGGCGGCCCCGCGGCGCGGACGCAAGTCCCTTCGGCCCGCAAACCCAGGCTCGGCCCTCGAAGGGCTGAAAGTAAACCCGCAGCGACTCGGTCCTGCGCGTGGTCTGGGTGCTGCAGGCAATTTTGCCGTCGGCAAGATCCGCGCGAATCAAATCAACCAAGGAGGCGCTCGGCTCGCCCGCGTCCGTGGGCGGCAGCGCGTGCGCGAGAATGCGCGCCTGCACTTCGTCGCCGCGTGTAGCGTTGCCGAGCACGGCGCGCTTGAAGCGGTCGAGCACGACCAAAACCGAACTCAAGGTATTGTCCGTTACGTCGCTGGGACGGCCCGTACCGCCCATAAAACGCAAATGCAATAAGCCGCCGACGCCTCGACCCTCGTCATGCAGACAAAGCGCGAGGGCCCCGTGCAAGTCGGCGATCATGAGCATGGGTTCGGGCGAGACATGATAAGTGTCCGGCGCGACCATGACTTCGGTGAGATCTGTAGCCAAGGCGGACCCCTAAATAGACTCCGCGATGCTGCACGTAACCCTCCATTCCCTCTGCCGAACAAATCACGCTTTGAGGATTCCTATAGGAACCCAGGGCCCCTAGCTCCGGCAGTCATAAGCTCATGCATTCCGGTAATTGGCCGTGGATGGGGCGCCCACGTATCTTAAACAGCTATGTATCGGTATGACGCAGTCGACAAAGCGCTGGTTAACGAACGCGTCGCACAATTTCGCGACCAGACGCGGCGTTTTCTCGCCGGCGAGTTGAACGACGACGAATTCCGTCACCTGCGCCTGCGCAATGGTCTTTATATCCAGCGCCATGCCCCAATGTTGCGGGTGGCGGTGCCGTACGGCATGTTGTCGTCGGCGCAGCTGCGAGCCCTGGGAAGCATTGCGCGCCGCTACGATCGCGGTTACGGACATTTCACGACGCGTCAGAACATTCAGTACAACTGGCCCAAGCTCGAGGAAGTTCCGGACATTCTGGCGGAGCTCGCCGAGGTCGAGATGCACGCCATCCAAACCAGCGGCAATTGCATTCGCAACACGACCACCGACCATCTGGCGGGCGTGACGCCGGATGAGCTGGAGGATCCGCGGCCCTGGTGCGAGCTGATTCGCCAGTGGTCGACATTCCACCCAGAATTCACCTATCTGCCGCGTAAGTTCAAAATCGCCGTCACAGGGGCGCCGCAGGACCGCGCGGCCTCGCTGGTGCACGACGTCGGCGTGCACATCGTGCGCGGGTCCGCCGGTGAATTGGGCTTTGAAATTCTGGCGGGAGGCGGCCTCGGCCGTACCCCGATCATCGGCCAGGTGGTGCGCGATTTCCTGCCGCGCGAGCACCTGTTGTCCTATCTCGAGGCGATCCTGCGCGTCTACAACTTGGAAGGACGGCGCGATAATCTGACCAAAGCGCGTATCAAGATTCTGGTGAAGTCGCTCGGAATCGAGGAATTTCGCAGGCGCGTGGAAGCGCAGTGGGAATTGACCCGCGCCGGCGGTCCGCGTGTCGATGACTCAGAAATTGCGCGGCTGCGCAGCTTCTTCAATCCGCCTGCATATCGCAGCCTGCCGAACTCGGAACCCGCCCTCGGGAAGAGCACGGCCTTTCGCGCCTGGTATCGCTATAACACGGCGGCGCACAAGATCCCAGGCTATCGGGCCGTCTTCATATCGCTCAAGAGACCCGATGTGGCGCCCGGCGACATCACGGACGCCCAAATGGATTTGGTGGCGGATCTCGGTGATCGCTACAGTTTCGGTGAAGTCCGCGTGACACACACCCAGAATCTGTTGCTGGCGGACGTGGAGCAGGACAAGAGCTTCGAGCTCTGGCAGGCGCTGGAGGCGGCGGGTCTCGCCACACCCAATATCGGCACATTGACCGATATGATCTGCTGCCCCGGACTTGATTTTTGCAGCCTCGCCAACGCCGGCTCCATCGATGTGGCGAAGCTCATCAATGAGCGCTTCGACGACTACGACTACGTCTACGATCTGGGCGAAATCGACGTCAAGATGTCCGGCTGCATGAATGCCTGCGGCCACCACCACGTGGGGCATATTGGAATTCTCGGCGTGGATAAGGGCGGCCAGGAGTGGTACCAGATCACCATCGGTGGCGCTGCCGGCGTCGACGCGTCTTTAGGACAGGTGATCGGCCCGTCGGTCGCCAAGCTCGATGTCGCCGAAACGATTGCGCGCCTGCTCGAGGTATATGTCGAAAATCGAGCGTCCGATGAGCGCTTCCTCGATACGGTACGCCGCCTCGGCGTGAGACCCTTCAAGGATCGAGTGTATGCCACGTCAGCTGCTGCGTGACGGCCAAGTAGTCGCTGATGACTGGTCCTACCTCGCGGACGCCGAGGTCAACCCTGCGTCATCGCTGATCCTGAGCTACGCGGAATGGCAGAGCCAGCCGGACGTTTGGCGGGGTCATCTCGGCCGGCTCGGCGTAGTACTGCAGCCGAGTCACAAAGTCGACTTGCTGGCGCCGCATTTTTCGCGATTCTCTCTGATCGGCCTCGAGTTCGCAGGGCCCAGCGAGGGGCGCGGCTACTCGCAGGCGCGCATTCTCCGCGAGCAATGGAACTTCAAGGGCGAGCTGCGCGCCACCGGCTATGCGCACCGCGACCAGGTATTCTTCATGGCGCGCTGCGGTTTCAACAGCTTCGAAATGCCGCATGCCGACCTGAAGAGTGCGAGCGCGGCGCTGTCGAGCTTCTCACGCGCGTACCAACCCTCGAACGACGGCGGCCTGCCCCTCACGCTGCAGCGCCGTTAGTCGGATAGACCTGCCAGCGCCTGAAGCGCAGGCCCACCTTTTGTCCGACAACGAAGCGTTCGCCTTCGTAGCGCTCGCGGCTGATTTCCGCTTCCAACGGCTCATTCGCCGGTTGACCGTCGGCGCACAGTTCCAATCGCACGATCGGTCCGATGACGCGTACGGCAACGACCACTGCCGGCCAGCCTGCAGCCGCGGCGCCCACTTCAATCTCGTGCGGCCGAATCAGCGCGATGTGAGCTTCGCTGCCCGTACCAGTACCGGAACCTAACCCCGTTGAGGCGGAGATATCGATGGGACCCAAGAAAGCACTGCCGCCGCGAAATTGCACCGGCAGCTCATTCACCTGACCCAAGAAGCGGTGCACGAATGCCGACGTGGGTACATCATAAACCTCGCTGGGGACGCCGCATTGCTCGATGCGGCCGCGATTCAAGACCACGATGGTGTCGGCTACCTCGATGGCTTCCTGCTGATCGTGCGTCACGAAAATGCTGGTGAAATGCAGTTCGTCGTGCAGGCGCCTCAGCCAGCGGCGCAGCTCATGGCGAACCTGGCTGTCGAGGGCGCCGAAGGGTTCATCCAGGAGCAGCACGTCGGGGTCCACCGCCAGTGCCCGCGCCAGTGCCACGCGCTGCCTCTGGCCGCCGGATAGCTGGGCCGGGTAGCGATCGCCCGCCCATCCGAGCTGCACGAGTTCCAAAAGCGACTGCACCTTGCTGCGTATCTCCTTGGGTGCAGGCCGTTCGCGCCGCGGTTTGACTTTCAGACCGAAGGCAACGTTTTCGAACACCGACATATGCTGGAACAGGGCGTAGTGCTGGAATACGAAGCCGACTTTGCGATCGCGAATCGGCCACAGGGTGGCGTCGCGCCCGTCGAACAGCACATGGCCCTCATCGGGTGTCTCGAGGCCCGCAATGATGCGCAGCAGGGTGGTCTTGCCGCAACCCGAAGGCCCGAGCAGCGCGATGAGCGCGCCGGTCGGCACGTCCAGGTCGATGTTCTTGACCGCCGCGAATTCGCCGAATTGCTTGCCGATGCCGCGTAACGCAATGCTCATGTGATCTCCCTCCGAGTGCGATCCCGCCCCTGACGGGCCGCATACCGCAGTTCCGGTTGCCGCCATTCCAGAAAGCTCTTGCCTGCCAAGGTCAACAGCGCCAACAGCGCCAGCAGCGACGCCACGGCGAATGCCGCTGCGTAGTTGTATTCGTTGTAGAGAATTTCGACATGCAGGGGCATGGTGTTGGTAAGCCCGCGGATGTGTCCGGAAACCACTGAGACGGCGCCGAACTCACCCATGGCTCGGGCATTGCAGAGCAAAACGCCGTACATCAAGCCCCAGCGGATATTGGGCAGCGTCACCCGCCAAAAGGTCTGCCAGCCGGTGGCGCCCAGCGACAACGCGGTCTCTTCGTCATCCTTGCCCTGCGCCTGCATCACCGGAATGAGCTCGCGGGCAATGAACGGAAAGGTCACGAAAATGGTGGCGAGCACGATCCCCGGCACAGCGAATACCACGCGGATGTGATGAATCTTGAGAAACTCGCCGAACCAGCCATGCGAGCCGAACAGCAGAATGAAGACCAATCCGGCAATGACAGGCGAGACCGCAAACGGCAGATCGATGAGCGTAATCAAGGTGCTCTTACCGCGAAATTCGAACTTGGCGACGGCCCAAGCCGCGGCCACGCCGAACACCAGATTGAAAGGAACCGCGATGGCGGCAACCAAAAGAGTGAGCTTGACCGAGGCCCAGGCGGTGGGGTCTACGATCGCGGCAGCGTAGGCGCTCACCCCTTTGGAGAGTGCCTGCACGAATACGCTCAGCAGCGGCAGCACCAGGAACAGGCCGAGGAACAGCAGCGCCACCGCAATCAAGAGCGGTCGGCCCAGCGCAGGAAACTGCGCTCCGTTGCGGGATTCAGCGGCCGCCATGTCGCGCCAGAGCCCAATGTTGCAAGGCGTTGATGCCGAGCATCAGTGCGAAGGACAACACCAGCATCACCACCGCAATCGCAGTGGCGCCGGCATAGTCGTATTGCTCCAATTTGGTGACGATCAGCAGCGGCGCGATTTCGGATCTCATCGGCATGTTGCCGGCGATGAAAATCACGGAGCCGTACTCGCCGACGGCGCGCGCGAACGCCAGCGCAAACCCGGTGAGCAGCGCCGGCCACAGCGCCGGCATTACAACGCGCCGGAAGCTCTGTACCGCCGAGGCGCCCAGCGTCGCCGCCGCCTGCTCCACCTCTCTGTCCAAGTCCTCGAGAACGGGCTGCAATGTTCTGACCACGAACGGCAGACCGATGAAAGTCAGCGCGACGACTATGCCTAAGGGCGTAAAGGCAACTTTGATCCCCAGCGGCAGCAAGCACCTCCCCAGCCAGCCATTCGGTGCGTACAGCGTCGTCAGCGCGATGCCGGCCACCGCCGTCGGCAGCGCAAACGGCAGGTCCACCATGGCGTCAACCAGCCGCTTGAAGGAAAAGGTATAGCGGACCAGCACCCAGGCGACGATGAGGCCGAATATCACGTTGATCAGCGCGGCGATCAACGAGGCCCCGAAACTCAGGCGCAACGACGCAACCACACGGGGAGCCGTCACCACCTCGTAAAAATGACCCCAGCCCAGCCCCAAGCTGCGGATGAATACCGCGGAAAGGGGAATCAGCACCAGCAGCGACAGATACACCATGGTGTAGCCGAGGGTGAGCCCAAAACCCGGCAACACGCCGGGCGTTCGTCGCGGTGATGCGAGAATTTTGACTTCGACTGCCGCGGTCGGAGCTGCCATGCGTGTCCTGAAGAGGGAGTTGGGCGCCATCGCCGGCATGATTGCCGGCTGTTCTGAAACGCTCATCAGGACAAGTCGCGGCTACTGGCCGTATATCCTATCGAAGGTACCATTATCCGCGAAGTGCGTGGCCTGGGCCTTCGTCCAGCCGCCAAACACGTCGTCGATGGTGACCAGCTGCGGGATGCGTGCAAATTGCTTGGCATATGCAGCCGCGACAGCGGGGTCGCGTGGGCGATAGAAGTGCTTTGCCGCAATTTCCTGCCCCTGCTTCGAGTACAGGTATTTTAGGTATTCCTCGGCGATCTTGCGGGTGCCGTGCTGGTCGACATATTTGTCGACCACGCTTACCGGCGGCTCCGCCAGGATGCTTACGGAGGGTGCAACGATATCGAACTTGTCCGGACCTAATTCTTTGACGGCCAGGAAGGCCTCGTTTTCCCAGGCCAGCAACACGTCGCCGATGCCTCGTTGCACGAAGGTCACGGTCGAGCCGCGCGCGCCAGAGTCAAGAACCGGAACATTCTTGTACAGCTTCTTGACGAAGGCCTCGGCGCTGGCACCGTTGCCGCCCGGCTGCTTCAGGGAATAGGCCCACGCCGCCAGATAGTTCCAGCGCGCCCCGCCCGAGGTCTTCGGGCTCGGCGTAATGACTGCGACGCCGGGCTTCACCAGGTCGTTCCAATCGTGAATGCCCTTCGGATTGCCCTTGCGCACCAGAAAAACGATGGTTGAGGTGTACGGAGTGCTGTTGTTCGGCAGCCGCGACTGCCAGTTGGCGGGCACCAGCTGGGCCTGCGTCGCCAGCGCGTCGATGTCGTAGCCGAGCGCCAATGTCACCACATCGGCCTCGAGGCCATCGATCACGGAACGAGCCTGTTTTCCCGATCCGCCATGGCTTTGGTTGACGGTTAGGGTGTCGCCGCTCTTGCCCAACCAATAGGCCGCGAAGGCCTTGTTGTAATCCTCGTACAGCTCACGCGTGGGATCGTAGGACACGTTCAGGAGCTTGACCGTGGCGGCATGCGCCGAGCCTATCAATATGACGAGCAGCGCCAATGCGAACCAGAAATAGTCGCGCCCGATGCGTCTGCCCTTGTCTTCGATCATTTCAACCATCCCTCAGCGCGCAATCAGCGAGTGCGGACAGGCTAACCGGGTGGGGGTGGCGGCCGGAACTAATATCCCGTCATCTGCATATGCACTTAGGGTATGTCACGCAGCGGAATGTGCAAGTCGCTCAAAATACGGTCCACCTCTTCCTGAGTCTCCAGTTTTTCGGTTTCCTTCACCAATCTGCGCGGCAGGTGGGGCGCCAGCAGTTCGATGAATTCGTACATATAGGCGCGCAGCAGCGCGCTGCGGCGAAAACCGACCCAGGTCGTGTGCCCTTCGAACAGGTGGGACGCATCGAGCACGACCAGATCGGCGTCAATGACAGGATCGATGGCCAGCCGGGCCAGGATGCCCACCCCCAAACCAATGCGGACATAGGTCTTGATCACGTCCGAGTCGCGCGCCGTCAGCGCCACATCGAGCGACAAGCCGGCGGTCTCGAACAAGGCAGGCAGCGAGGACCTCCCCGAGAAGCTGAATACATAGGTCACAATGGGATATTCGGCCAGTTTTTTCAGCGTCAGCTTGCCCGCCGACGCCAGCGGATGGCCGCGCGGCACGACCACGGCTCGATGCCAGCGATACACAGGGAGGCGCACCAGATGCGGGAATTGCTCCTCCGAACCCGTGGCAATCGCGAAATCGACACGATCGCGCGCCACCATTTCAGCGATCTGTTCCGACGTGCCCTGATGCAGGTGCAGGCGCACCTTGGGGTATTTGAGACGAAAGGCGCGAATCACCTGCGGCAGCACGTAGCGCGCCTGGGTATGCGTGGTCGCGATCGACAGTGTGCCGCCATCAGCCTTGCGCAGCTCCGCCGAGGTGCGGCGAATATTCTGCATTTCCCGCAGAATACTGGCGGCACGCGAAATGATTTCTTCGCCCGCATCGGTGGTGCGCGTCAGTGCGCGGCCCTCGCGTTCGAATAACTGAAAGCCGAGCTCCTCCTCCAGAAGCTTCAGCTGGCGGCTGACTCCGGGCTGCGAAGTATGCAGCTGCCGCGCGGCAGCGGTGATATTCAGGCCATTCTCATGGACGGCTACGAGATAGCGCAATTGCTGGAACTTCATCTGGCGGCGAGCCTTATCGTTGATTGGATGCTTACACGCATAGGATATAAGTTTAAGGAGGCACGCGCTGTGGCCGCCCCCTCCCGCGTCATCACTAAATCGCATGTCCTCATGCGCCGTAGTTCGTTTCGCGAACGCCGCACCGCACCTATAGTTTCTTGTCTGATTCCTTAAGCGAAACCAAGAGATTTAAGTGTCCGAACTCTCGAAGGCCCTGCGCGAGCGCGCAGACGACAGCATTGTACAACTCCGAAGCGCCGTGGCGGAGTTCAAAAATGTCTGTTACGCCAATAGTTTAGGATCTGAATCCGTAGTCCTCACCGACCTCATCTGGAGCTCCGTGCCGGAAATCGACATGTTCAGCATCGACACCGGACGGCTGTACCCTGAGACCTACGACCTTATTGAGCGCGTGCAGCAACGCTATGGACGAACCTTGACCCTCTACTATCCTGAGACCAAGGACCTGGAGGGCTGGGTAGGGGAGCACGGCATCAACGGCTTCCGCCAAGGTCTCGAGCAGCGCCGCGGTTGCTGCACGATTCGCAAGGTGGAGCCGTTTCGCAGAGCCATTGCCGGCCGCAGTGCCTGGGTCACCGGCATCAGGCGCGGACAATCGGCGAGCCGCGCGCTGGCCGCTCCCGTGGAATGGGATGGCGAATACGGTCTGCACAAGGTGAGTCCGCTGCTCGAGTGGTCGGACAATGAGATCTGGGAGTACATCCGCAAGAAGCGGCTACCCTACAACACACTACATGACAGCGGCTTTCCCAGCATCGGTTGCGCGCCGTGCACGCGCGCGGTTCAGCCCGGCGAGGAAGAGCGCGCCGGCCGCTGGTGGTGGGAACGCAGCGACTCTCGCGAGTGCGGCCTGCATCCTCGGCGCCGGATGGGCCGAAGCATGAGCTATACGAAGTGAAATACTTTCCCATGTTCTTTGACCTGGCCGGGCAGAGAGTGCTCATCGTCGGCGGCGGCGACGTGGCGCTGCGCAAGATCTCGCTGCTCGAGCGCACCGGCGCGTCGATCAACGTGGTAGCCCCGGAAGTCGTGCCCGAGCTGATGCAGCGAGCGGCCGCCGGCCAGCTCAAGCTCGCCATTCGTGGGTTTGCCGCAGGGGATTTGGACGGTGTGCGCCTGGTCATCGTCGCGACTTCGCGGCGCGCCGTGAATCGGTGGATCGCGAATTTGTGCGAAGCACGCAATATTCCGGTCAACGTCGTCGATGACCGCGAAGCCTCGCGCTTTATCGTGCCAGCCATCGTCGATCGCGATCCCGTGCTGGTGGCGATATCGACCGGCGGCACATCGCCGGTATTGGCGCGCCGCCTGCGCGAGCGGCTCGAAGCACTCATCCCCACTAGAATCGGTCAGCTGGCGGCGTGGCTGCAGACGCTGCGCGAACCTTCGCGCCAGAAGCTGCGCGACACCGACGAGCGACGGCGGTTCTTCGAGGCGCTGGTGGACGGGCCCGCGGGCCGGCGATTTGTCGAGGGTGACGGCCAGGGCGCGCAGCGTATTGCGCAACAGCTGCTGGCAACGACCTCCACAGCGCCCCGCGCCGTAGGCGGGGTGACCCTGGTGGGCGCCGGCCCCGGCGATCCGGAACTGCTGACCCTGAAGGCGCTGCGCGCGCTGCAAGACGCTGACGTGATTTTGCACGATCGCCTGGTGTCTGCGGCGATGCTCGAGTTCGCGCGCCGCGATGCGCAGCGGATCTGCGTGGGCAAGGCCGCCGGCAACGTGGGCAGCACACAGGAAGAGATCAACGCCTTGCTGATCGAGCACGCCCGCCAAGGCAGGCGCGTCGTGCGCCTCAAGGGCGGCGATCCGTTCATTTTCGGGCGCGGCGGGGAAGAGCTGCAGGCGCTCGCGGCGGCGCAGATAGATTATTCAGTGGTGCCGGGCATTAGCGCAGGCTTGGGTTGCGCCGCCTATGCGGGCATTCCCCTGACGCATCGCGACCATGCGCACAGCGTTACCTTTGTCACCGGGCATGCGCAGAGCGACGGCGAGGCATCGCCTAAGGAACCGGACTGGCGCGCCCTGGCGATGCCGGGAGCCACCAGCGTGTTCTACATGGGGCTGGCGCGCTTGGATCACATCGTCGCCAGGCTGTTGGCGCACGCTGCGCCTGCCAACCGGCCGGCCGGCTTGATTGCCCAGGGTACGACACCCCATCAGCGCGTCGTTATAGCCACGCTCGCGACCATTCGCGGCGCCGCGGCCGGCGCGCAGCTGCAATCGCCGGCGCTGCTCGTCGTCGGCGATGTGGTGGCTCTGCAGCCTTCGCTCGCCTGGTTCAACGCCGCAGCGGCGGTGGATCTCTCCCAGTCCGCGTAGGCCTTAGCCTATCGCTTCGAGAAAGCCTCTTTCCCTGACCCATTCCCGGTTGAACAGGCGCGATTGATACTTCGCGCCGCCGTCGCACAGGATCGTGACGATGGTATGCCCGGGGCCCAGCTGCTTCGCCAGCGTGACGGCTGCCGCCACATTAATGCCCGCGGTGCTGCCGAGCAATAAACCTTCTTCGCGCAGCAGACGATAAACGAAGTGCATGGTTTGCGCATCGGAGACCCGCAGTGCATCGTCGATCGGCGCACCCTCGAGATTTGCGGTGACCCGTCCGGTGCCGATGCCCTCGGTGATCGACGAGCCGCCGTCGGTTTTCAATTCGCCGTCCTTGATGTAGTGATACAGCGCACTGCCGGGAGGATCCACGAGCACGATGCGGATCGCATCGGACTTCGACTTCAGGTAGCGCGCAATGCCCGCCAGCGTTCCGCCGGTGCCCGTCGAGGCACAGAAGGCGTCGATTTTGCCGTCCGTTTCGCGCCAGATCTCGGGGCCGGTCGATTCGAAGTGAGCGTCACGATTCGCAGTATTGTCGAACTGATTGGCCCAGATCGCGCCGCGCAGTTCCTGCGACAGACGTCCCGCCACCTTTTGGTATTGATTCGGATTGCTGTAGGGCACGGCCGGCACCTTGCGCAGCTGCGCCCCCAGCGCTTCGATGATCTGGTACTTCTCCGCCGCCTGGTTGTCGGGCATCACGATCACGCACCGATAGCCGCGCGCATTGCATACGTGCGCAAGCCCGATGCCGGTGTTGCCGGCGGTGCCTTCGACCACGGTTCCGCCGGGCCGCAGCAGTCCGCGCCGCTCGGCGTCCAAGACTATCCACTTGGCCGCGCGATCCTTGACGGAACCACCCGGATTCATAAATTCAGCCTTGCCGAGGATTTCGCAGCCCGTCTCGTCGCTCAAGCGGCGCAGACGAATCAGCGGAGTGTTGCCGATGGCGCCCGTAAACCCGTCACTTACACCCATCAATCATCCTTCCGACTCAGTTCACCGCGCATTGTGACCATATCCAGCTCCCCGGTCCATTTGGCGACGACCAGGGTTGCAACGCCATTGCCGATTACATTGGTGAGCGCGCGCGCCTCCGACATGAACCGATCGATGCCGAGGATGAGCGCGAGGCCCGCGACCGGCAGCGTACCCACGGAGGACAGCGTCGCGGCGAGCACGATGAAGCCGCTGCCCGTGACGGCGGCAGCACCCTTGGAGGTCAGCATCAGCACGGCCAGCAGCGTGACCTGCTGCAGCAGGTCCATCGACGTGTTGGTGGCCTGCGCAATGAACAACGTGGCCATGGTCAGATAGATCGAGGTGCCGTCGAGATTGAACGAATAGCCCGCGGGAATCACCAGCCCGACCACTGATTTTCCGGCACCGAGCTTTTGCATCTTGGCAATCATGCGCGGTAGCACCGACTCCGAAGAAGAGGTGCCGAGAATAATGAATAATTCCTCGCGGATGTATTTGACGAACCGCCAAATGCTGAAGCCGTGCAGACGCGCCACCAGCCCGAGCACGCCGAAAATGAACACCAGACAGGTCGCATAGAAGCAGCCCATCAGAAAGCCCAACGACAGCAGCGAGCCGAAGCCGTACTTGCCGATGGTAAACGCCATGGCGCCGAAGGCGCCCAAGGGCGCCAACCTCATCACCATGCCGACGATTCCGAACAGCACCTGCGACAGGCCATCGATGAAACCTAGGATCGATGCACCACGCTCTCCCAGACGCTGCAGCGCGAAGCCGAACAGCACGGCGATCAGCAGCACCTGAAGAATTTCACCCTTGGCAAAGGCATCGACCACCGTCGTGGGAATGACATTGAGAAGAAACTCAGGGATCGACTGCAGTTTCTTCGGATCGGCATACGTCGCCACGAATGTCGTATCGAGCGTGTGCGGATCCACGTTCATGCCGCTTCCGGGCCGCAGCACATTGACGATGAGCAAGCCCACGAGCAGCGCGATTGTGCTCATGACCTCGAAATAGAGCAGCGCCAGTCCGCCGGTTTTCCCGACTTTCTTGACATCCTCGACGCCGGCGATGCCCGTCACCAACGTGCAGAAAATCACCGGTGCGATCAACATCTTGATGAGCTTGATGAAGCCGTCGCCCAGGGGTTTCATGGCCGCGCCGGTCTGCGGATAGAGCGCGCCCAAAAGCACGCCCAGCGCAATGGCGACGACGACCTGAAAGTAGAGGGAACGGAGCAGTCTCTTCACGCGCGCAGACTGTAATCTATTTCAGATGCAGCTCGAGGAGGGGCTGATAAAAGAATCCCCGGACTTGCCGGGGAATTCGAGTGGAACAGGTGCTAGGTAAAAACCCGACACGTCCGTCTTGGGAAGATACGTACCGGCATTGCCATTACGTTCAACCTTGTTTGTATCACTCCAGTGTTGCAACTAAGTAACGCTGGTTAGAAATGCGCGCTGCGTCGACGTAATAATACTAACAGATACTTTAACTAAATCCAATAGTTATAGCATCATGTTGGTTTAATGCCGCACTATGTCAAGTCTCGTGTCATTTTGTGACATACAAGCAACAGTCGTCCCTTGCTCAGGGCCACTGCGAAGCCTGCCCGGCAAAGAACTTCGACGCGGCGTGCACCACGCAAAATCGCTGGCCCGTCGGCGCCTCCATCACCCACCAGGTACGAATGGCCTGTACGCGCTTGGCGCCCAATGTTTCCAAGCGCCGCACTTCGGCTTCGATGTTGTCGGTTTCAATATCAAGATGCACACCGCTCGGATGGATCACCCTCTGCACTTCGATATTCAGGCCGTGATGAGCATCTGCGAGCCCTCTGTACAGGGCGGCCTCCTCGGCCGGCAGCTCGCGCACGGGCATGCCGAGCGCCGCACTCCAAAAATCGGCGGCCCGGCCCAGATCGTCGGTCCGGCAATCGATGATGAATCCCGCCAGTTTGCTTTTATGCATCGCATCCTCCAAATTTGCTTCACCCAAGAGGAAGTAAACATGAAATATTTGCACACCATGGTACGCGTGACGGACATCGAGCAATCGTTGCGCTTCTATCGCGACGCGCTCGGCCTGCGTGAATTATCGCGCCGCGAATTCGAGAAGGGCCGGTTTACCCTGGTGTTCCTGGCAGCGCCGGGGGATGAAGAGGCACAGGTCGAACTGACTTACAACTGGGATCCCGAACCGTATCCGTGCGGCCGTAATTTCGGGCATCTGGCGTATGCGGTCGACGACATCTACGCCGCGTGCCGGCGCCTGATGGAATACAGCGTCACCATCAACCGGCCGCCGCGCGACGGCCACATGGCATTCGTGCGTTCACCGGATAATGTCTCGATCGAGTTGCTGCAGAAAGGTGCGGCTCTGGCCCCGGCCGAACCGTGGTCATCGATGCCGAATACGGGCGCCTGGTAGCGCCCAAGGCGCACGGCGCCGAGGCCTCAGAACATTTCCGACGCATCCGGGGTCTTGATGGCGACTTGCGTGCGCGAGGGAATGTGTTCGCCCGTGATCATGTCGGCGTATGCCTGACCGGGACCCACCATGGGATACACACCGGCATCCGGATCGATCATGACCTCGAGGAACGCGGCGCCGTTAAACCGGATGAATTCATCGATGATCCGCGGCACGTCGGCCTTCTTGTCGAGCCGCGCAGCGTACTTAAAGCCATCGGCCTGCGCCGCCTTGACGAAATCTTTGGTGTGCAGGCTCTTGTCGCTGGCGCTCAGTCGGCCGGCGTGAAATAGCTTCTGCCATTGCTTGACCATGCCGTCGCCGCAATTGTTGAGCACCACGATCTTGATGGGCAGGTTGTAGGTCGTGACGGTTTCGAGTTCGCCGAAATTCATCCGGATGCTGGCATCGCCGTCGATGTCTATGACCAGACGACTGCGCTGTGCAAACTGCGCGCCCACCGCCGCCGGCAAACCGAAGCCCATGGTGCCCATGCTCCCGGAAGTCAACCACAATCGCGGATTGCGGAAATCGAAGTACTGCGCCGCCCACATTTGGTGCTGGCCCACACCCGTGGTGATGATGGCCTCACCGCGCGTCAGGCGATTGATTTCCTCGATCACGTAGTACGGCTGGATCAACGGGCTGTCGCGGTCGTAGTTCATGGCGTACTTCAGCCGTAGCTCATCGCAATGACGATGCCACTCTGACCAATCGCGCTCGAAGCCCTTGCGCCTGGCGTAGTCGAGCAAACCGAGCAGCGCATCCGGCATCAGCCCTACGTGACTCCAGTCCACGCGCTTGACCTTGTTGATCTCGGATGCGTCGATGTCCAAGTGTGCGATGAATTTGGCATTGCCGGCGAACTTGCCCGGGTTGCCGGCGACGCGATCGTCAAAGCGTGCGCCGAGCGCCAGCAGGCAATCGCAGTCATCAACGGCGTAGTTGGCGAAAGCGGTGCCATGCATGCCGAGCATGCGCATCGACAGCGGGTGCGTCGTGTCGATTGCGCCGATGCCCATCAGAGTGGTGACCACCGGGACCTGCAATTCCTTCGCGAATTCGCGCAGCGCATGCGCCGCGCTGCCGTTGATGACTCCGCCTCCCGCGTAGATGAGCGGGCGTTTCGCGGCGCCCAATGCGGCAAAGAAGTCGGCGCACGCGGACTCCGGCACTTTGTTCGCTTCCAGGCGGTTCATGCGCTGCCGGTAGCCGGCCACGGGCAGACGACCAGAGCCGTGGAATACGCCCTTCCAGTTCTGCACATCCTTCGGCACGTCGAGGACCACGGGGCCAGGGCGCCCGGTGCGGGCGATTTCGAATGCCGTACGCACCGTCGCCTCTAATTTCGACGGATCGGTGATCAGGAAAACGTGTTTGGCCACGGCACCCATGATGCTGGGCACGGGCGCCTCCTGGAATGCGTCCGTGCCGATGGCCGTCGTCGGCACCTGACCGCAGATCACCACGATGGGCACCGAATCGGCCATGCAGTCGCGCACCGGAGTGACCGTATTGGTCGCCCCAGGTCCCGAGGTGACCAGCGCCACGCCCACTCGGCCGCTGGCGCGGGCGAATCCCGCCGCCATGAATGCCGCGCCCTGCTCATTGGCCGGCACGATCAGGGGCATGGAGGATCCGCGTTCCTGGTTATAGCGAAACACCGAATCGTAGATCGGCAATATTGCGCCGCCGCTGTAACCGAAAATGGTGTCGACGCCTTCGTCCGCCAGCACCTGCACCAGCATATCCGCACCGGTCATGGTGGCGCCTGCCAGTGGATGCGCAGCCTGATTTAACATGTCGTAACGGTCTTTCACGATGAAAGACTAGCAGTTCTCGCCCTGGCGCCCAAGTGCCACCCTCCCGTATGCTTATCGGCCCATGCGCCACCTCATAGCAATACTCCTGCAGAACGAAGCTGGCGCGTTGACTCGCGTGACCGGCCTCATCTCCTCGCGCGGCTACAACATCGAATCATTATCGGTGGCCCCGACCAATGACCCTACGGTGTCGCGGATCACGCTGGTCACCACCGGATCCGACAACGTCATTGCGCAGATCAACGCCCAGTTGCTGAAACTCGTGGATGTCGTCGCGGTCGAGGACATGACCAGCGGCGACCACCTGGCGCGCGAACTGTTGCTGATCAAATTGCAGCTCGCCGCCGAGCATGTCGAGGCGGTGGGTACGTTGCTGCGCCGTGTCGGCGGCAGGGTACTGTCGTCAAATCTTTCGAGCTACATCGTGGAGCTCACCAGCACTGAAATCGAGATCGGCGAATTCATAGCCAACGTCGCCGCATTCGGCGAGATCGTCGAAGTCGTGCGCAGCGGAGCGCTCGGGATCGGGCGCGCCAATCCGCGCCTGCATGCGGTAAAATAGGATACTTTACCGCCATGCCTGAAATTGAAGTTACTCCCGAACATGCCGCCGATCCTGTATCTCGCCGAGTCGGAATTCTCGTCGGCGTGGTCGGAATTTTTTTGTCGGTGGTCACCATCGCTTCGCATCGCTCGCATACCGATGCCGTGATTCACAGAACCGAATCCAACGATGCGTGGGCCTACTATCAGGCGAAGAAGATCCGCGAATACACCAGCGATGTGGCCGTGACGGTGATCGAGACTCTCGGCGCTGACCCGGCGAAATCCGCAGCCTCGGTGAATAAACTGGAAGCGGCCCGCGCCAAGTATGTTGCGGACGCCGAAGAAATACAGAAAGACGCCAAGGCGAAAGACAGGGAAAGCGACCACGAAGAAGCACGCGCGCTGCGCTTCGATGTCGGCGAGGGCTTGCTGGAGCTCGGGCTCGTGCTGTGCTCCTTGTACTTCCTGGCGCGGAAGACCTTTTTCCCATTTCTCGGCGTGGCCTCTGCCATCGCCGGCACCGCCATCGGCATATGGGGCTACTTGCTTTGAGGCAGTGGTCGCGACCACGGCGCGACGGCGTGCTTGCCGCGCTCTGCATCGCGATGCTGGGAATCGTTGGGCTGGTGCCAGGTACGGCGGCGGGCAGCGGCTGCGCGGCGGCGCCGGCATTGCCGCGGGTCGAGGCACGTTCCGCCGATTTAGCGGCGGTGGGATTGGTGCACGGCGACCGCATGACCATTCATCTCTCCCGGGTTATCGACAACGCTCCCGTGCCGGACGCTGCGGTGACAGTGGTTCTGCGGGGAGTTGCGCACGCCACTACTGCGGAAACGGACGGCAGCTACACGTTGCAGGCGCAGGCCCTGACGCTCCCCGGCGCGGCGGCGGTGGAATTTCAGGTAACGCGGGCCGTGGGGCGGGAGAGCCTCAAAGGCACACTACAGGCCGCCGCCGCCGCAGACCGGCCCGGCGACAAGAACACCGCCCGGCAGTTGTGGTGGTGGGTGCTGAATTTCGCGGTCTGCATCGGCTTCCTATGGCTGTTCTCGCGGCGCCGTAAGGCCGCTCGGGGCAAAGAGGCCGCCTGAGGTATTCTCCATACCCGCGCAGGGTCAGAAACTTTGCATGGTTTGCACGATGAATTGAAATTTCTGGATGCCGGCAATATTGTTGAGCGGAAAGGCAAAATCAATGTGCAATACATTGCCGAGACCGGTACGCGAGTTCCCGAGCCGCAGGCCGATTCCTACGTCTTTAAGCAACCCCGGATCGCTGTTGCCGATCGAACCGCTGCCCCAGGTGCGGCCCACATCCGCAAATATCGCACCGCCGACGCGGGCGAGGCGAAATGGAAACCAATCCGTGAAGAACCGCTGCTCTACGGTGAATAGTGCACGCGAGGTTCCGGACTCGTAACGCAGCGGGTAGCCGCGCAGTCCGTTATCGCCGCCGAGCAGCAACTGCATGTCGGGATCCAGCGAATCTGTCACCGTGCCCGAGAATCCGGCATACAGGAGCCAGTCGGTACGCCAGCGCCAGTAGTACTTGGCGCCGGCATTTGCGATCAAATCGCGAGCGCGGCCCTCCTCAACGCGCGAAGTAAAATCGCTGGTCAAAAAAAGCTGCTGCGTGGCGCCCAATTCGATGCCGCGCAGCGCCTTCAGTACCAGCATGATTGCATTGCGGTCGGCGCCGAAAGCCTCGTTTGAATATCCCACCTCGCCGCTGACTTCGGTGCCGAAGTACAAATCCTCGGTGCGGCCGATCTGATTCTCATCGCCGACTTTCTTGTACTTGTCCTGGAGAATGTCGAAACCGACGAAGGGATAGGAGAGAGTCCGGTCCGGTGGCAGCAGCTTCGCCGGCGTTGTCGTGGACGGTGTGGGCAGGAATTCATTGCGGTCGTAGCGCACACCGAACGTCAAGCGCCGGGTCCAGCCGTCTATCAGGCCCCTGGACAGGCCGCCGCTCACTTCATAGGACCGTTCGTTGTCGTTGAATTGATCGACGATCTCGCCCAAGTTGTAGCGCGATTCCGTGCGGTCGAAGGTCACGGCGGTGATCTTCGCGCTCCACGGCGCGTCGAGCGAGTAGAAGGGCCGGGAGATTTGCACGGATCGATTCGAGCCGTCGCTCGAATCCGAGTACGCGAATTTCGAATTCCATCGGGAGCCGAATACATTCGGGTCAGTCCAGGCCACGGTGTCGCTGGTGCGATCGATGGTGCTGCCGTGCGACACTTGCAGGGCCTTGCCCCAACCGAGGAAGTTCGTGTCCTGAAGGTTGAAGCGGGTGTCATTGCTGCCGCCGGCCCGGCCGAAGGAGATCCCCGGACTCAAGGTCCAGACATCCTTGGTAACCACCTTGATATCGACTTTGCCGTCGGCGTAGCGGACCGGCACCACGCGGGCATCGTAGACATAGGTCAGCAGGCGCAATGCCCGCTCGGTTTCGGCCAGCTTGCGCGCGCGATATTTCTCCCCGCTGACGAACAACAGCTGGGCCTGAATGGTCGAACGCTTGGTGCGAATGTGCAGTGTGTTTGCAAGGTGAAACAGTCCGTTTCTCTCGCGCGGATCGCTTTCATCGAAAATATTGCGAATGTCGATGTCGATATTGCCGATGACGGCCCCGTCCGCTTCGAGCGCGGCATCGTCGGGCACTCCCACGGGCCGAGATATCTCGATGCGTGTATGTTCCTGGTCTGTAAGTTTCGCCGCGAGTCCAGGTTCAGCCATTGCCGCGGCGAAGACCGTGAACGCAAGCAGCCGGCGAACGTCGGCCAGTCTCATCAGACTAAGCGGCTACAACGCGGCGTTATCGGTCTCGCCGGTGCGGATGCGCAGCACTCGCAGAATGTCGGTAACAAAGATTTTGCCATCCCCGACCTTCCCGGTTTTTGAGGCACCGACGATCGCCTCCATTACTTGATCGACGAGCTCGTTCTTGACGGCGACCTCGATGCGAGTCTTCGGCACGAAATCGACGACATATTCCGCGCCGCGGTAAAGTTCAGTATGCCCGCGCTGACGGCCGAAACCTTTGACCTCGGTCACAGTCATGCCAGACACCCCGATTTCGGATAGCGCCGCGCGCACGTCGTCGAGCTTGAAGGGCTTGATAATGGCAGTGATCAATTTCATTCTAAACTCCGATCAACATTGGGCCGTCGCGACAATACTATTACGATTGCGGGCAACTGGCACGGCCATATGCGACGGCGGCAGCTCGCTCCCTTGCAATCTCCCTTTCGGGGCGGGTCCCGACCCGCTATAAAGGCTTGCCTGCGAGCAGAAGGCAGCTATTAAGGATTTCGATGCTCTCGACCATAGTCATCATCGGCGGCGGCCAGGCCGGCGCACAGGCCATCGATACCCTTCGCCGGGAGGGCTTCAGCGGCCGCCTGGTGTTGATCGGCGATGAACCCGAATTACCGTACCAGCGGCCGCCGCTGTCGAAAAAATACCTGTCCGGCGAAATGGCGGCCGATCGCCTGTTGTTCCGGCACCGTGCGTTCTACGACGAACATGCAGTCGAACTCAGATTGGGTAAAAAGGCCGTTCGGCTCGACCCGGCTGCACGGCAGGTGGAGCTCGCGGATGGCGAGAAATTGGCCTATGACCGGCTGTTGCTGTGTCTTGGTGCGGCATCGCGCCGGCTGACCTGTCCTGGTGCAGAGCTTTCAGGCGTGCACTATCTACGCGCACTTGCGGATGTGGCGCCGATTCAGACGGGTTTCAAAGCTGCCGCCCGCGTCGTCATCATCGGCGGCGGCTACATCGGCCTGGAAACCGCCGCAACCTGCCGCAAAATGGGCTGCAACGTCACGGTGCTGGAAATGGCGGACCGGATCATGAATCGCGTGGTCGCGCCCACCGTTTCGAAGTACTTCGCGGGTGAGCATGTTGCACATGGCGTCAACCTGATTTGCGATACTCGAGTGGTGCGTCTCGAAGGCGCCGGCAGGGTCGAGCGGGTGGTCTGCGCCGACGGCAACAGCCACGCGGCGGACATGGTGATCGTCGGGGTCGGAGCTATTGCGGCCACCGAGCTCGCGAGCGCGGCGGGGCTGGTCTGCGACAATGGCATTGTGGTCGATGAATATTGCCGAAGCAGCGATGCGGCAATTTTTGCCGCGGGCGATTGCACCAATCATCCCTCGCTGCGTTTCGGCGGACGGGTACGCCTCGAGTCCGTGGACAACGCCTTTGAGCAGGCCAAGACGGCCGCGCTTAATCTGCTCGACCGGCAGGTCACTCATGATCGGGTGCCTTGGTTCTGGTCGGATCAATTCGACAATAAGCTGCTCATCGTCGGCCTCTCGCAGGGTTACGACAGCCAGGTGCTGCGCGGCGATCCGGCTGCGCGCAGCTTCAGCGTTTGCTATCTCAAGGGCCGAGAATTGCTGGCGGTGGAAGCCGTCAATCACTCGAAGGATTACATGGCGGCGCGCAAGCTCATTGCCGAGCGCGCGCTCATGAATCCGGAGAAACTCGGCGACGGCGAGATTGCGCTCAAAGAAGCAGTGTAGGCAGATCTAGTGCCGAAGATCGTATTCATCGAGCCGGGCGGCGCCCGGCGTGAGATCAACGCGCCGGTCGGCATCACGCTGATGGAGGCGGCCCGCCAACATGGCGTGGAGGGTGTGGTGGCCCAATGCGGCGGAGCCTGCGCCTGCGCGACCTGCCACGTCTACATCGATCCCGCGCGGGCTGCCGAGCTCGAGCCGCGGGAAGACATGGAGGAAGGCATGCTGGAGAATGCCTGGGAGCCGCGCGGCAACAGTCGTTTGAGCTGCCAGGTCCACATCACGGCGGACATGGACGGCCTGCAGGTGATCGTGCCGCAGCGACAGGGCTAGCGGCTATTTGAATACGATCAATAGATCCTTGGTGTCGACCTGCTGGCCGGGCCGGGCCAGGATCTCTTTGATGCCGCCGTCGCGCTCCGCACGCACCGTGGTTTCCATTTTCATCGCCTCCAGCGTCAGCAGGACTTCACCTTTGACGAGCATCTGACCGACATGCACCGGGACCGTGGCGATGGTGCCGGGCATGGGAGCACCCACATGATTCACATTGCCGGCCTCAGCTTTGCGGCGCGGCGGCCGCTTCGCCACCTGGCTGCGATCGGCGACCCGGATCGGGCGCGGCTGGCCGTTCAGCTCGAAAAATACCGTGCGCGTTCCGTCCTCGTGCGGATCGCTGGTAGTCACGTAGCGCACGATCAAGGTCTTGCCGCGCTCGAGATCGATGTTGATCTCCTGACCCGACTCCATTCCATAAAAGAATACCGCCGTCGGCAGCGCGCTGACGTCGCCGAATGAGCTGCGGTTGGCCGCATAGTCGACGAATACCTTGGGGTACATCAGAAACGACGCGAGCTCATTCTCGGTAATCGCCCGGCCTACCTTCCCTTCTGCAGTTGCGCGCTCCGCCGCAAGATCCGCCGCCGGCAGCAAGTCCCCTGGACGCACAGTGAGCGGCGCTTTGCCGCCGAGCACTTTTTTCTGCAGGGCGGCGGGAAACCCCCCGACGGGTTGCCCCAAATCGCCGTGAAACAGACGCACGACGGAATCCGGAAATGCGATCTGCACAGCGGGATCGAGCACAGCCTCCCGCGTCAGGCCGCTCGTGACCATGGTGATCGCCATGTCCCCGACGACCTTTGACGTCGGCGTGACCTTGATGATGTCGCCGAACATCTCATTGACCTGCGCATAGGCGTGTGCGACTTCGGGCCATCGGTAATCATCGATCCCGAGCGATCGTGCCTGCTCGCGCAGATTTGTGTACTGCCCGCCCGGCATGCCGTGGACGTACACCTCCGAGGCGCCGGCGCGAATGTCGCTTTCGAACGCGATGTAGCCGCGGCGCACCTGCTCCCAGTAGGTTGAAACTACCCGTACGTTGTCGGAATCAAGTCCGGTATCGCGCGGGCCGTAGCGCAGCGCCTCGACGATGGACCCCAGATTGGGCTGCGAGGTCAAGCCGGACAGTGCGTCGATGGCGCCATCCACGGCGTCGGCGCCGGCCTCGATGGCAGCCAGCACGCTGGCGGCCGCGATGCCGCTGGTATCATGCGTGTGGAAATGCACCGGCAGTCCCACCTCCTCCTTGAGCGCCTTGACGAGCACAGAGGCGGCACGCGGTTGGCATAGGCCGCCCATATCCTTGATGGCGAGCACATGGGCTCCCATGGCCCGCAATTCCTTGGCGAACTTGATGTAATACTTCAAGTCGTACTTGGTCTCAAGGGGGTTGGTGAGGTTGCCGGAGTAGCAGATCGCCGCCTCGCACAACCGGCCGGTATCCCGCACCGCCTCGATGGCCACCTTCATGTTGTCGACCCAATTCAGGCAATCGAAAACGCGAAACACATCGACCCCGGCATCGGCGGCCCGCCCGACAAAGTGCCGCACTACATTGTCGGGATAATTGGTGTAGCCGACCGCGTTGGCCGAGCGAAACAGCATTTGCAGCAGCAGATTCGGCATCGCTTCGCGAAACGCCGCCAGGCGCGCCCAGGGATCCTCGCGCAGGAAACGCATGGCCACATCGAACGTGGCGCCGCCCCAGCACTCCACCGAAAGGAGCTGCGGCAGCATTGCGGCGTAGTACGGTGCGATCAGCGCCAGGTCGCGAGTCCGGATCCGGGTGGCAAGCAGGGACTGGTGCGCGTCGCGCATGCTGGTATCGGTCAAGAGGACCCGCGTCTGCTGCAGCATCCAATCGGCAAATTTGTCCGGTCCCAATTCATCGAGCTTCTGTTTGGTGCCGGCCGGCGGCGGATGCAGCGCGGCGCGCGGCAGCCGTGGAAATACCGGCTGCTTGGGCCGGGCGCGCCCCTTGACTTCAGGATTGCCGTTGACGATCACATCGCCGATGAAGGAGAGCAGCCGCGTCGCCCGATCTCGCTTGCGCGGGCTGCGGAACAGCTCCGGAGTTTGATCGATGAACTTGGTGGTGTAATCGGCGGACGCGAATTGTGGATGCATGATCAGCTGATCGAGGAATCGTAGGTTTGTCACCACGCCGCGAATTCGAAATTCCCACAGCGCCCGGTGCATGCGCGCGATGGTCTCCTCCGGCGTCGGCGACCAGGCCGTCACCTTGACCAGCAATGAATCGTAGAAGCGCGTGATGATGGCGCCCGCATAGGCAGTACCGGCATCGAGACGGATGCCGAAGCCGGCCGGACTACGATAGGCCGTCACCCGTCCATAATCTGGCACGAAATTATTTTCCGGGTCCTCAGTGGTGACCCGGCACTGCAATGCGTGGGCGTTGACACGAATGTCCTCCTGCCGCGGCACGCCGCTCTCCACGGTGCCGATACGCGCGCCGGCCGCAATGCGGATTTGCGCCTTGACCAGGTCGATTCCGGTCACGCATTCGGTGACGGTGTGCTCGACCTGAATGCGCGGATTGACCTCGATGAAATAGAACTTTCCGGTGTCGGCATCCTGCAGAAACTCCACCGTGCCGGCGGCACGGTAGGCCACTGCACGGCCGATCTTGAGCGCTGCCTCGCATAGCTCGGTGCGCTGTGTGTCCGTCAAAAAAACTGCCGGAGCGCGTTCGACGACTTTTTGGTTGCGCCGTTGCACGGTGCAGTCCCGTTCATACAGATGCACCAAGTTTCCGTAAGAGTCGCCGACGATTTGCACTTCTACATGCCGCGCCCGACGGATCAGCTTCTCGAGATACACCTCATCCTTGCCGAAGGCGGCCTTGGCTTCGCGTCTCGCGGCCGCTACGGTCGCGATGAGTTCCCGGTCGTCTTCGATCAGCCGCATGCCGCGGCCGCCCCCGCCCCAGCTCGCCTTCAGCATGACCGGAAAACCGACCGCGTGCGCCAGCTTGAGCACCTGCGCGTCGTCGGCGGGCAATGGCGGCGTTGCCGGCATCACCGCAACACCCGCACACTCTGCCAAATTGCGTGCCTCGACTTTGTTGCCCAGCCTTCGCATGGTGTCGGGCAGCGGACCCACGAACAGGATGTCGGCGGCGCCACAGGCTTCCGCGAATTCCGGACTCTCGGACAGGAAGCCGTAACCCGGATGCACGGCGTCAGCGCGGGCTTCGACGGCGATGCGAATGATGTCCGCGATGTCGAGATAGGCGTCGATGGGACCCTTGCCCTCGCCCACCAAGTAGCTCTCGTCGGCCTTGGTCCGATGCAGCGAGAAGCGATCCTCCTGCGAGTGAATGGCAATGGTGCGAATGCCGAGTTCGGTGGCGGCACGCATCACCCGAATGGCAATTTCACCGCGATTCGCGATGAGCAGGCTTTTGATGGGCCCTGTTTTGGGAAATGGATTCATCCTCGTTTGATGATAGCCTTGCGGCGTCAGAGCGACCAGGGAAACCAAGTAGATGTTCGGACTAGCGATTCATGGCGGCGCAGGTACCTTGCCGCGCGCTGAAATGAGCGGCCAGCGCGAGCTGAAATATCAGGCCGGACTGGCGGCGGCGCTCGATGCCGGCTACGCGGTCCTGCAAGGCGGCGGCACGAGCCTGGACGCAGTGACGCGTGCCGTCATGTCGCTCGAGGATAATCCGCTGTTCAACGCCGGTCGCGGCTCGGTATTCACGCTCGACGGGCACAATGAGCTGGATGCGGCAATCATGGACGGCCGCACGCTCGAGGCCGGCGCGGTGTGCGGCGTGTCCCATATCAGGAATCCAATCGAATTGGCACGCACCGTCATGGAGCATTCGGAATTCGTCATGTTGAATGGGGCGGGCGCCGAGGAATTTGCCTTGAGCCGCGGCATGACACTGGTGTCGCAGAGTTACTTTCACACTGCCGAACGCTGGAAGCAATTGGAGCGCATTCGCGGCGGCGACGCCGCACTGTCGGCGCTGACGATTTCCCATGTGGGAACGGTGGGCGCGGTGGCAATGGACCGAGACGGGCGCCTCGCCGCAGCGACTTCCACCGGCGGCATGACGGGCAAGCGCTACAACCGCATCGGCGATTCACCCATCATCGGCGCCGGCACCTATGCGGACGATCGCTCCTGTGCCGTGTCGGCAACCGGACATGGGGAAATATTCATTCGCGCCGCGGTGGCACATGATATTTGCGCGCGCCTGCGATTCGGCGGCCGCACTTTGCAGGACGCCGTCAGGGAGGTCGTGCTTGAGGAGCTGCCGGCGTTGCAGGGCGAGGGCGGCGTCATCGCCATCGACCGCGGCGGCGACATCGTCATGGAATTTAATTCGGAAGGTATGTTTCGCGCCAGCAGAAGGGCCGGCGAAGAGGCGCGGATTGCAATCTATCGGACTTGAGCAGCGGAGTCGCTAAAGCGCCCGCTGGCCGCGGCGCTTTTCGAAGCGGCCGGTGCGCAAGGTGTGGTATTCGGCTTCCATCACCACCACTCGATTTCTGCCCTGTTCCTTGGCACTGTACAAGGCCTCGTCGGCAAGCTGGATAAGCCCCTCGTGGGTTCGATTGCTGGTCGGCAGGATGAATGCGGCGCCGATGCTCACCGTCAATCGGCCTGCCACTCGAGACGCTTCATGAGGGATGTTTAGTTCCGCTATGGAGCGCTGAATTCGCGTCAGCACTTCGGCAACGTATTCGCGGCTGGCTTCGTACAGCACCACTGCGAACTCCTCGCCGCCGTAGCGCGCCACGAAGTCCATGGGTCTGCGGGCGCACTGGCTCAAGGAAACCGCCACTGCGCGCAGGCATTCGTCGCCCGCCTGATGTCCGTAGCGGTCGTTGTAGTCCTTGAAGCAGTCGATGTCGACCAGCAGCACCGCGACCCGCTCCTCCTCGCGCACAGCCTGCTGCCAGGCGCGCTGGATGTGCTGGTCGAACATGCGGCGATTCTGGATGCCAGTCAGGCCGTCGCGCGCCACCATTTCGCGCAGCAAACAGGCCTCCAGAAAGCGCATCCGGCTGGTCTTCTCGTGCATGTACACCACCGACGCGCCGAACAAGTTGGCGGCGATCATGGCCAGCGAGTCGTAGGCGAACTCGTGCCCCGGCAGCTGCAGCTCGGTACCTACGGCAAGATAGACGAGCAGCACAATCACATTTGCGGCGACTGCGTGGTAGAAAATGAGGCCGCCCATGAAGTAGATGAAAACTATGGTCAGCATCATGCAGGGAAATAAAATCGACACGCCGCCGAGCGTGGCGATGATTTGAATCGCGGCGACGCCCAGGCCGAGCACGGTGGAGGCCACCATTGCCAGCGGCGGATAGATCCTATGGCGCTGTGGAGAGAAACTCGACGCGAGGCCGATCAGCAGCATGGGAACGATCACCAGCATGTGGATCATGCTTGGAATCCGATTCAGCTCGGCGCCGAGGACAACGGATTCCATGATGGAAAAGGCAATCGTAATGACCACGGCCAGACCTAGATTCACGCGCGTGTGCAACACGTTTTCGTCGAAATGCGTGCGCCTGAACTCCGTCTCGAGTTCCGGATTGAAAGTCAGCCATGGGAATCCCGCTTGCAGCTGACGGGCCTGCGGAGAATCCGGCAAGTCTGCGGTAGGAAGACCATTGGCGCTGCTCATTCATCGCACCGTACTTAACCCAGCGCGCGCGCTCAATGACCTAGGCCGCTTTTCGGAGCAAAAGTTTTCCCCACATTGGTCGACGTTATGTCAAATAACGACGCCGCTAACCTTAGCCCCTCCGAAGCACCCCCTCCAGAGCTCCCGGCGGGAACTCAATCGGCCGCGTAGTGGGCGAGATAGGTGTCGAAATCGATGTTGTCGGCGGCTTCGATGCGCGCCTGTGCTTGGTGCGACTCTCGGGCCGCGGCGGCAAAATCCGCCAGTCGGCGTTCATTCGGCGGATACAGTCCGAGGAAGTAGTCCTTGTGCAACTTGGACATTCGCAGTGCCAGCTGGAAAAACGACTCGCCGCTCTGCCGCATGTCCGCCAGCAGCCGCGCCGAGGGCGTTCGCTCCACATCGTCGATTTTCGCCCGCTGTTGTTCGAGAGCAGACATATAGGGACGGGCGCTCTCGTCGTGATCGAGCAACTCGCACACGCCCTGCATCGCATCCAGCAGTTCGCGTGCCCACTCGCGCATGGAAAAATCGCGGCCCTCGCGCTTTAGCATGAGGTTCGGTTCGCGGCCGCGCCGCGCTACCAGCAAGTGATTGCCATCCAGGCTCGCCTGTTCGCTCGGTGCAATCGGCGCGCTCTCCCGCAACAGGCATAGCGCCAGAAACGCCTCGAGGAAGCGCAACTTGTTCTGATTGACCCCTACCGGATCGAATGCGCTTACATCGAGGGCGCGCACCTCGACGTATTCGACTCCGGCCCGTTGCAAGGCCTTGGTCGGGCGCTCGCCGGAGCGCGCCACGCGCTTCGGGCGAATGTAGCTGTAATATTCGTTTTCGATCTGCAGGATGTTGGTATTGAGCTGCTGATATACGCCGTCGACCTTGACTCCGATCTTCTCGTACGGCGGATAGGGCGTGCTTATCGCACGCGACAGATCCCGCACATACTCGTCCAAGCTATTGACGGAAACGCTTACGGTCGCCTGATTCTTGTTGCGGTAGCCGATGTCGCTCATCCGCAAAGACGTGCCGAAGGGCTCGTAGAACGTGTCTGCGTCGAGCTTGGCCAAGGAGGTTTCGCGCCCCGCAAAAAAACTCTTCGACACAGCCGGCGAAGTTCCGAACAAGTACAGCACCAGCCAGCCGTAGCGCCGGTAATTGCGCAGCACGCCGAAATACCGCTCGGACATGAAGCTCTGCCCGGTGTGCTTTGACTCGTCGACGTCGGCTAGTACGCTCCACAGGCGCGGCGAAAACGAATAATTGAAATGCACGCCGGAAATCGCCTGCATGATGCGCCCGTAGCGCACCCCCAAGCCGTGCCGATAGACGGTCTTCATGCGGCCGACGTTCGAGGTGCCGAACTGCGCCAACGGAATGCTGGCATCGCCGTCGATTGCGCACGGCATGCTTGTCGCCCAGAGCAATTCCTCGTCCAAGTGACGATACACGAACTGATGCATATCGCACAAATACTGCAGCAATTCCCATGTCTCGCCGAACGGCGGCGTGACCAGTTCGATCAACGATTCGGAAAAATCCGTTGTGATGTTCTCATTGGTGAGCGGCGCACCCAATGCGGCGGGATGTTGGGTCTGCACGATGTCGCCGCCGGGCGAAACCCGCAATGACTCCTTTTCGACGCCCTTGCGGCCGCCGCGCAGAACGCCACGCTCCCCGGAATTGATGAGCCCCGCGACACGGCGCTCGAATTTCTTATCCACCACGTTTCGCAATGCCTCAATCCTCGATTATCGATTTACGGCAGCTCCGCGAGCACCTCGATTTCGACCAAGAACCCTGGATCCACCAGCCGCTGCACTTGAACCCATGAGGTCGTCGGCAGCCGCTCCTTGCCGTAGTACTCGAGCCGCAAGTCGGAGGCTTTCAGCAAAGCATCCATGTCGGTCGTATATATAGTCTCTTTGACGACCTCGTCGAAGCCGGCTCCGTGCGCGGCGAGCGTGCGGCGTATATTGGAGTAAGCGGCGCGCATTTGCCCGGCCATGTCTCCCGGCGCCACCAGCACCCCATTCTGATCCGCGGCGACCGACCCGGAAATATACAGCGTTTTGTCGATCAGCACGGCCTGGGAGTAGCCGAAATCCTTCTCGTAGGGGTTCAGGTGGAATACCTGCTTGACCCTTGGCGGCGGCGGCTCCGCGGCGCGCTGGCAGGCGCTCAAGGCCAGTCCGGTCATCAGCCAACCGATGAGCACACTGCGGCTGCGCATGGGCTATCCCGATTTCTGCTTCTGCACGAGTTCGGCGCGGGTGCGCAGGGCGCGCAGCATTTTTGGCAAGTCGCGCTTCAAGGCCGCGCGCACGATCCAGCGTGGAACCCAGAAACCGGGCGCTAAATCGACCATGTAGTGCGCGATCGTATAGTCGCCGTCGCTCTCGAGCACCCACGAACCCCGGAGAACGCGCAAGTCCCCGGAGACGCGCTCTATGGACACACGCGAAGGCTGATCATAGGAGGCGCGAATCTCATAGGTCAGCTTAGGCACATACCAGGAATAGTCCAACACATGTCGAATCCGCTGCCACGACCGATCCGGCGCCGTTTCTTTGATGTCGCACGCCACAAGGCCCGGCACCAGATGCAGCGCTTCGGCGCAGCTCGTGATAAGCGACCAGACCACTTCGCGGCGCGCGTGAATTCGGACGGTGGCCTTGGCATTGCCGCTCTGTTCGCCGGTGTCTAACGTCACGGCAACATCGATGTCTCCGTGCTGCGCTGAGTCCTGAGCAAGATCCGCGGCAAACAATAAGTAGGACGCCAGCAGGAGTGAGACTAGGAGGGATGATTGGCGCACTGTTTAGTCTGACCCCGCTCAATCCATACTGTTCGATTTGAATCGCCGCCAGGCAATTATTTCCAGCAAACCGCATCAGCGCCGAGCCTCCATCCAAACTCTCAGCTTGGCCTCGAGAATGTCGAGGGGCATAGCCCCGTCCTTGAGTACCTCGGAGTGGAACTCGCGATTGTCGAACTTGGCTCCCAGCACTTGTTGTGCCCGGCTGCGCAGCGCCTGGAACTTAATCTCGCCCATCATGCAGGCCAAGCCATCTGCGGGCTGCGCCACGAAGCGGTCGGTCAACAAATTGGCCCCGGAGTCATCCAGAGCCAATTGTGCCCGCAGGTAATCCGCCGCCTGCGCATGCGTCCAGCCCTGCGCATGCAAGCCCGTGTCGACGACTGCAGCGGCCGCACACTTTAATTGAGCCAGCGCCGCACCTCTTTTAGCTTGATCGTCGCGATACAGGCCCAGCTCCTCACCCAGCGATGCGGCATACAGCGCCCAACCCTCGATAAAGGCCGGTGCTGCGCCGTCGCGCCGGGCGCCGTCGCGCCGGGCGCCG
>JBDUEQ010000092.1:0-13599 GCA_040002315.1 Gammaproteobacteria bacterium | reverse complement strand
AACCAGAATGAGCAGCAGGATCAACAGCGCCGGTGCGCGAACTTTATTCGCCACTTCGATGCCGCGATTGACGCCTCGTGCGGAAATGCTGCCGAGCAAAACGACGAACGCAAGATGCCACGCTCCGACTCGCCACGGATTGGACAGGAACTCATGAAACTGCACTTCGACTGCTCGGCTCGGTAGCGCGTTGAGTTCGCCTGAAACGCACTTCCAGGCGTAGGCCAAAACCCAGCCCGCGATAACCGTGTAGTACGACATGACGACAAATGCGGCGGCGGTACCGAGCACGCCGATTGCGTTCCAGCCCCGCGATCGTCCGAAACCCGCCGCCACTTCTCCAGCAGCTTCCGCGGGATTACGCCGCGAACGCCGGCCTATCATGAATTCAGCAACCAGCAGCGGTGTCGCTATCCCCAAGCACGCGAGAATGAAAACGAAGACGAAAGCACTCCCGCCGTTGGTGCCGGTCAAATAAGGGAATCGCCATATGCTGCCGAGGCCAACGGCCGCGCCGGGAGCGGCGAGATAGAAGCCCAATCGGGACGCCCAACGTTCGGATCCCACGCGCATTTCTAACTCGTCCACGGAAACTGCCTCAGGTTCTTTCTCAAGTAGTCGATGAACAGGCGAACGCGCTCAGCCTCTTCAGTGAGAGTCAGCGCGCGCGTCGTTCTCAACGGTAGCTTCCATCTCGCCCGATCGCTCCATTTGAATCCGTGCCATTTGATCCTTTAATTTACAGATATTGCCCCACCGTAGTACATACCCAAGTGAATGCGCAAGCCATACGCTGCGCACATGAAGACTTTTGCTGGATTCCACAACAAGCCATCCGACTGCCATTGCACCGCATGTCCTTGGTCTCGGACGGCCCCCGCGGCGTCGTCCACGAGGCATGGCTACCGGCCGGCTCCTTGACCCTAAATATAGAAGGCTTCCGCCCTGTAATCGGCAAGTACGGTTTCGGCGATCGCGGTCGGTGCGAACATCACGACCTTGGTTAGCGCGTCCGCGGTCATGCAGTCTTCGGCGCGCACGCTGACGCTGCGGCCGCCAAGATAGGGCGTGTTGTCGCGAGGATTGACCAGGGCGGACACGCCGTCGGTGGCGCTTGCACGGCGCGAGAAGTAATCCGCCGAAGTTGCGAGCGCCGCGTTGCACAAGTCCACTGCGTGAGCGGAGTACAGAGGCGACGACGGGCAACGCAGCCGCACGCTTTGAGTATGGGACCCCACGACTCGTAGATCGCCGCCGGCGTTCACCACGATGTTCTCGACTCCGTATCTCTGTATGCTTCGCACCGCCAAATCCACCGCGTAGCCCTTGGCGATGCCCCCGAGATCCACCCGCACCGGCCTTGAATAGCGAATTCGCCGCCCGGGCAGCAGTTCGATGTCGCGCCAATTGCCCGAGGGGTCAACGGGCACCGCCGAATGAGGTAGCAGCCCCCATTCTTCAAGGCGCGGCGCGATGCAGGGATCGAATGCGCCTCCGCTGGATGCCGCCATTCGCAGCGCCGCGTCGAATACCGCGTAAGTATGCGGGTCGACTTGCTGAGCTCGTCGGACGGCGTCCCGATTCAGACGCGACAGTTCGCTGTCCGGCAAGTGAAAGCTCATCAAGGCGTGCACTCGCTCGATGCAGGCAAATGCCGCATCGATGGCTGCGTGCAATTTCAGTTCGGCGAGTTGGTCGTAAACGCTAATCCCCACCATCGTGCCCAATATCGGTCGCGCGCGCCGAACACTCGGCAGCAGCTGTGCCGGCGGTCCATGCAACGCCGCGACGCCGCCGGACTCAGTGGCCTGCGATGGCGATGGCATAGATTGCTAGCAGTCGGCGGATGCCGTCGGTCACATGTTCGCAAGACAGCGTGGCGCCGCTGATGTTTTGAATGTCGTGGCCGATGCGCACCTGATCGCCATGTTGACGGCCCGTAAACTGCGCCCGCCAATGGGCATTGCGCACTTCGCCGCCGTAAGCCTCGCGGTATTCCAGAATCTCCGTTTGGCGCACTCTGCCCTCAGCGGTCACCGCCACGGCGTAGGTGATGAAATCGTGTTTGCCGATGACGGCGTCGACAAAAAAGTAGCCGCCGTCATCGGCCTGCCAGGCGCGCAGTGAGCCCGCATAAACCTTCACGCCAGAGTCGCGCTCAATGGCGGCAGTCTGATCCGCGGTCAACGCCAGCGGCAGTGGGTTCAGCGAACGGCCAGGGTACATGACCTGCTGCGCCTGCTCGACGCTCATATAAACGAGCGCCTGCGCAGGTGCGCAAATCGCCGCAACGGCGACCGGCAGAAAGACGATGCGTGAGGTGCCGTACATCATCATGAGTTTAGAAAGACACGCCCAATCCCAAATCGAAGCGGGTTAAATCCTTGTTGACGTCAAAAGTTTGGTAGTCAACTTTGAATACTACATTCGGCGTCAGATAGTAATTTGCGCCAAATGTCCAAACGCGATCGCGCGGCTGCGGCCAGGGCTTGCCGTCAGAGGCAAGGCCCGCAGGCATCGGCGTAAATCCTTGCGGGATGCCCTCGTAGGATGAGCCCATATCATAGTGTTCCCAGCGCGCGAACGGCGCTAGCCGGGCTCCGCCGTTCTGCCATACGGTGTACGCACCTTGCAGGTAGTAGCCGAGGAATTCGGCCGGCAATGGATTGGAGGCCCCAGCGTTGTCGAAATTGAAGGCCGCCGTGTTCGAGAAGCGGCCGCGCGCATATACAGCGGATAATTCCGCCGCACCGGGTGTCCAACGGGCGTGACCCTCCCACAGCGTGACGCGTTCGCTCGGCAACCCAGCCGGCAACGACGGCACCGTCACTTCGCCGGTGAACACAGCCGCACCGGCCAATAGTCCCGGCACGCCGCTATAGTTCAACGACACGTATTGCGACAGGTGATGTCCGTTCGCAAGCGACAGCTCCTGATGTGTGGCCTGCATCGGGGCCGCACCATTATTCTCGAGATCCAACGCCGTGCGGTACAGAGGGTCTTCAGGGTTGACGTTCCATCCTTCCAGGTTCAAGCCGGTCGTCACACCCACGTCCCAATTAAGGCCCATTTCGGTATTGCCGTGCAGTCCCACACCGCCCTCGCGCCAGGTGCTGGGGATGATCAGTGTCTCGACGAAGTTGCGCTGGACGCCGAAGTAATTCGTGGGCTCGTGGTGTTCGTTCAACAAGCCGAACGGCATCAGAAACAGGCCGCCCTTGACCGAAGCCCAGGGAGCCAGCTGATGGTCGACGTAGAATTGTTCGACTTCGAACTCGCCTACGTCGTCGGCAGATGACACCGCGTGCTCGACTTCGAATTCGGAGTTGAACACCGTTCGGTCGTCGAACCGGTAGCCGATGCCGAAAACCGCGCGCGCCAGGTCGAATTGTGTGTTTTGGCCGAGGTGCGTCGGGTGCGTGTAGTAGATCTCGCCGTAACCCCACAGGCTCAAGTTTTCGGAAATGCCGCCGCTGCCGAGCCGCGGGTTCTCGTTCGTCGCCAGTTGGCCGCCCGCCGCTTGAGCGCCCGACTGTGCTGACGCTTGCGGCTGCAGTGCCAGCTGCTGTTGAGCAGTGGCCAATACCTCGTTCTGCGACTTAAGCTGCTGGATTTGCGTCTTCATCGCCGCCAATTGCTGCTGCATTTCGTCGAGTCGCTGTTGCAACTTCTGCACGACGTCGGGATTAAGGGGCGGCGAATCGGCGGCGCGGACAATGGCAGGCATGGCGACGGCCGCGGTGATTATTAGGGCTGCGATGTAGCGATGTCTGATTTTCATGGGATTGCGGTCCTCGACGTAGATCTGTCTCATGTGGTGGCGGCCTGGCATTGCGCCGGCAACACCAGCGCGTTCGGATTTGCGGGGTCGTAGCCGTCCGTCAGCGTGCACAAGAAAGTGATGAGATCATTGATCTCTTGGGCATTGAGGGCAGGATCTTCGCCCAAGGAACGGTTGTACGGAATCTCGCCGATGTTGACGTTGCCCAAGTAGCCGCCATCGCTGCCCGGCTCGTTGATATTCACCGTGAAGTTGCCGCCGTATAAGCCGGGCAGATCGTCAAATTTAAGTACGCTGCCGTCCGCAGACAGCGGATAGAACTGATCGGGGTTGGTATCGCGGCGCACGTAAAAGCCGATGGCTTTCTCAAGCGTGGCGAACTGACCGTTATGGAAGTACGGCGCGGTAAGCGCGACGTTGCGCAGCGAAGGAACTTTGAACTGACCGCAGGTACCGGAGAGGTTTATGGTGCCGTTGTCGCGTAATGGTCCACAGACCCCTAGGTCATAGTAGCTGTGAACACCGTCATCGCTGTTAACCAGCGTGTAGGCCGGGGCGGTATTCGGGTTGTTGAGAGGGATAAGTGCGTTGCGCGGCAGCCCCAGATTGTCGAAACTGAAATCCGTGAACAGCGGCGGCGTATTACCGTCCGCTGAGGTGCTGGGATGGCACGCGGCGCAATTGCCCTTGGTGGCATTGTTGTATAAACCGAGCCCGCGCAGTTCCTGCGCCGTCAGGCTGACCTGTCCCTTCTGCCAAAAATCGAACTTGCTGGTAAAGGGATGAAACTCCGGACTTTCCGTTTCGTAGGCGGCAATCGCCTGAGCCATTCGCCGCAGCGCTAATGTCGGATCATTGAGCACATCGCTGCCGTACAGCGTCGTGAATTCCGTGAAATAAGGGCGGACCTGAAGTTTGAGGATGACCGCTGCGGCATCTGCGTTGGCCATTTCGAAAGGCGTGGTGAAGGGGTCCATGGCTTGATCGGCCAAAGTTGCGGCTCGACCATCGCGGAAGAAGCCGCCGTTGGGACCGCCCTCCGAATCGAAATAAAATGCGGGCGCGTAGGAGGCGTACATCAGGGAGGGTGAATTGCGAAATCCCGGCAAATTCATATTGGGACCGCCCAGTGGTACCGGCGAGCCGTGATCCGGGCCGGAAGTGCTCTCATCCGCGGCGAATGCAAAGGCGGCGACATGGCAGGTGGAACAGGCCTGCTGACCTGAAACCGACAGTGTCTTGTCCTCAAAAATCTTCTCGCCCAACTGAGCGGCAGGAGACATGGTCTCCGGCGCAGGCGTGCCCCCGCCACCCGCACCGGTGCTGCCGCTGCCGCCGCAGGCGGCTAACGCCGTTGCGAACGACAAAAACATCGCCATCCGCGCGTTTGGGCAGCGAAACTGCAATCGATGACTATTCATATGCATCGTGCCGCTCGGCAGAAGCCGGCGAAGATCCTGTTAGATACTAACAAGAACTATAATGAGAACGATTCGTATTAGCAACAGGGATTAATCGAGAGGATCTGCACCCGATGTGGGGACAGCGGATTACCTTGCAGCGCTCGCCTTCAGCGTTGGCTGAGGCGGTGCGGGAGTTTCTTGTTGAGACGGTGGGCTAGGTACCCAAGCGGAATCAGCAGCCCCAGAATCCAATGCAGCAGGGAAATGCCTTGCCGCGCGTGCTCCTCGCCGACGTAGTACAGAAGATAGCCGCTGACGATCAGCGTCAGCAGAGACCCTATGAGAATGCCGCCGCTCCAGCGGTGACGTCGGCGCTGCCATGTCTTGACTACGTGCAGGCCCCAGACTAGGCCGCCGGTCCAGATCGCGAGAAACGCAAATGCACCATGCAGCTTGAGCCACCACGGGCCTGCGGAACTGACCGGCAAGCCCATCGCATCCTGCGGCTCGAGCCAGTAGTGGACGACCAGCCATGCGGCGCCCGAGACCCAGACCCCCAGCCCAACGCAGTTGATCCAAGTCTTGATTCGATTTGGCAGATGAATGGCCACCGGCGCCAGTGTAGACAAAAATCGGCTGATGCTATTCGATATCATCGGGTGTCTGGGTATGGCCTAAAGACGGCCGGCGGCGTTCCACGATATGCTGTGTGCCTCACATGATCAGGTGGCTAGCATGACAGATGGCTCGGGAACCTCGACTTCGCGGCGGCGGCTACTCGCAATGATTGGACTGAGCGCCGGCGGTACGGCTATGTACCAGGCGATGCACAGTCTAGGTTTCGCGGCCGAGTCCAACTTCCAGGGTGCGGCAAAATTGAGCGGCGCTCCGCAGGGCGCCTCGGTTCTGGTACTGGGTGCAGGCATGGCCGGACTCGTCGCTGCTTACGAATTGCGCAATGCCGGCTACCGGGTCCAAGTCCTTGAGTACAACGCTCGTGCCGGCGGCCGCAACTGGTCGTTGCGCGGGGGCGATCGTTACACGGAATTGGGCGGCCAGACACAGGAGTGCCGGTTCGATCAGGATCTGTATATCAATCCCGGTCCGTGGCGACTGCCGTATCACCACCGAGGAATGCTGAGCTACTGCAAGCGGCTCGGCGTAGCGCTGGAACCCTTCGTGCAAATCAACCACAACGCTTATGTGCATAGCCGCAAGGCCTTTGGCGGCAAGCCGCAGCGATTGCGCGCTGTCAAAGCGGACTTCAGCGGACATGTCGCCGAACTGCTGGCGAAGGCAACGCAAAACCATGCGCTTGACGCCGATGTGACGGCCGAAGATCGGGCAATACTGCTGGACGCGCTGCGCTTCTGCGGCGCGCTCGATAAGAACTACCGATTCGTCAAGGGCCCGGACAGCAACGAGCGGCGTGGGTTCGAACGCGATCCGGGCGGCGGTTTGAGCGCACGGCCGGTGTTCTCAGAGCCGGTAGGCTTGAGTGAGCTGCTGAACTCCGGCCTATGGGCCGCGCTGCCCCTCGGGGAATTGTACGACATGCAAACGACGATGTTTCAGCCGGTGGGCGGCATGGGTCGAGTCGGCCAAGCATTTGGGCGCGAACTCGGCTCCTTGATCCGCTACAACGCCAAAATCGTCGAGATTCACCAGGACGAGCGCGGCGTCAGCGCCACGTTTGAGGACCTGGCCGCGGGTTCCGCCCGGCAGACGGCACGAGCGGACTGGTGTGTCTGCACAATTCCGCTGTCGATCCTGAGCCAGATTCCACTCAACGTCGATGCGCCGATGGCCAAGGCGATCGCCGCTGTTCCCTACAGCACGGGACTTAAAGTGGGCTTGCAGTTCAAGCGCCGCTTCTGGGAAGAAGACGAGCAAATCTATGGCGGCGTCACCTACACCGACCTGCCGATCGGGCAGATAAGCTATCCCAGCAGTCGCTTTTTTACGGACGGCAAGGGCGTACTACTGGGTGCCTACATCTGGGACATGATCAATTCGATGGACTTCACGTCCATGACGCCCGTACAACGCGTGGCCAAGGCTGTCGAATATGGCGGCCAAATTCATCCACAATATGCGCAGGAATTTGATAACGGGATCGCGGTTGCGTGGCATCGGGTGCCCTCCGCAATGGGTTGCTTCGGCCTATGGTCGGACGCCAATCGCGCCGAGCACTACGACAATCTTTGCGCCTTTGACGGCCGGATCGTTCTGGCAGGAGAACACGCGTCCTATCTGCCCGCATGGCAGGAAGGAGCTGTTACCTCGGCGCTGGACGCGATCGGCCGGCTGCACCAGCGAGCGCTGGCGGCGGGAGCCGCGGCATGAATACGTCAACACTATCTCCGCAAGCCGCGCGCTGTCTGTGTGCGGCCATCGTAGTGAGCGTCTTGTTGATAATCGCCGTCCTGGTCGAACAGCCGGTACGCGCCGACACCACGGGTATCATGGATCCCACGCCGTTGAGCACGACGGATGGCCGGCAGATCTACGAGCATATCTGTCAAGGTTGCCACATGCCCGATGCCGGAGGCGCCGTCGGTGCCGGTTATTATCCGGCGCTTGCAAAGGATCCGACCTTGGTGTCGCGGCAATATATGGCGCTTACGGTCTTAAAGGGAAGACGAAACATGCCGGCTTTCGGTGCCAAATACGCGATCGGATTCACGGGCCCGCCTGCCACACTCAGCAACGTGCAGATAGCGGCTGTCGTCAACTACGTCCGTTCGAATTTCGGCAACCATTACAAAGACCGGATCACTGCGGCAGAAGTCGCCGCACTCGACGAGAGGACTCATTAGACGCCACTGCGCTGGGCGCCACTGCGCTGGGCGCCAGAGCGCTTATCGAGCTTGAAACTCTAGTTCGGCAGCATCAATACGAAGCCATCGTTTTCATAGGCATAGAAACGCCACTCGGCGACCGCTTTCGGGGCTCCGAGGATTACCAGCTGTTGCCGCAGCGTGGCGAAATCGTTGAACACATCGGAGGCCTTGATGATGTTCTCATACTTTCTCAAGAGGGATTCTGTAGCGGCACCCAGCGCCGAATAGGTGATCAATACCTTGAGCGGCGCGTTGAACAACTGCAGCTTGTTCATCGTTTCCTGGGCACTGGAGGCGTCGTTCTCGTGTTCCATCGCAACTGAAACCCAATTGGCATAGGTGGCGTATTTTCCGGTGTCGTCCATGCCGCGCTCTTCGTAGAGCATGCCATCGAGCGTGTAGTACTCCTTATTCCAAGCCAGCAAGCCGAGATGCCTGCCTATTCTGGGATAAATGGTAGATCGCATGAAGTAATTGTATGACTTGGTCTCAAAACCGATTGCCGTGCGAAAGCTATCTTGCTCGGCCTTCATGACCGCGACGAAGGCATTGCGAAAATCTCTGGGTGTAATTCTTTTGTTCATTGCTTCCATGGACTGCCGACGAGCCCGGCTTTAGGGATCAGCGAGCCAATCCCGCCCGCGTCAGCCGGAGTTGCCAGATTGTAAATCACCATACCAAGATCGGGTCGGCCGTCGACGGTGAAGGTTGAATGCTACCTATCAGTCCCTATGCCTGTATATCGTCGCTACTTTACCCGTATAGGTCATGAGCCGACAATGTACTGCACCTATTCGCCACTTCCGCGACCGCGCTAGGCGGCGGTACGCGTCCTGTCGGCGGTATCGCCGGAACCGTGCAAGAATGCAAAATCATCACACAAATAAATCACGCGGTGGAGTGGCTGGCGCATGGATTACATTCGGTTCGGGCAGACGGGTCTCAAGGTGTCGCAGCTCTGCCTAGGCACGATGTCGATGGGCAGCTCCGCCTGGAAGGGTTGGGTGCTCGATGAAGGCGATTCGATCCCCATCTTGCAGCGTGCCCTCGACCTCGGGATCACCTTCTTCGACATGGCCGACTGGTATTCAGCCGGCCGCAACGAGGAGGTCGTCGGCCGGAATCTTCTCAAAATGAGCGCACGAGAGCGGCTCGTGCTCGCGACCAAGGTCTACTACCCGATGAGCGACGACCCGAACGATCGTGGCCTGTCGCGCAAGCATATCGCCGCTTCGATAGACCGGTCGCTGAAGCGGATGGGGACAGACTACGTCGACCTTTACGTGATTCACGCCTTCGATGCGGAAACACAGATCGAAGAAACGATGGCGGCGCTGCACGACACGGTCCGTGCCGGCAAAGTGCGCTACCTCGGCGCCTCCACGATGTATGCGTGGCAATTCTCCAGGATGAACCACGTGGCTGCGATGAACTCCTGGACGCCATTCATCAACATGCAGTGCCAGTACAACGTGCTCTATCGCGAAGAAGAGCGAGAGATGCTGCCCTACTGCCAGGACCAGGGCATCGCCGTCACCACTTTCAGTCCCCTGGCGCGCGGCTTCCTCGCTCGCGATGCCGGCACCGCCCGCACCGCCCGCACCGCCCACGACATCTACCAGGAGTTTTACGGCGACGACGTTGATCGCGAGATAGCACGCCGCGTGCGCGAGGTGGCCGCGCGCCATGGCGTGAGCACCGCACACGTCGCGATGGCCTGGGTCGCGGGCAATACCAATCATAACGTTCCGATCGTGGGTGCCGCGAAGACCAAACACCTCGACGTCGCTGTGGATGCGCTGAGGCTCAAGCTCGACATCGCGGACCGGGACTTCCTTGAGGCACCGTACCGGCCGCGCGACGAAATCAACGATCAGAACCCGCTGCGACGTCCCCGCACACTACAGCCCGGCTAAGCCATTAGCCACGGGCTGTTCTCGCGGACTTCGATCAAGGTGGGACGATCCGCGACGAGCGCGTTCCGCAGGGATTGCGCCAAGTGATCGGCGCTTGCAGCGCGCGTAGCGTGACAGCCAATGCTTTCCGCCAATCGCAGGAAATCGGGGCTCTTAGGCTCCACCCCGATACGCGGAATTTGTCGCTGGTCCATTTCGTCCACGATTGCCTTCAAGGCATCGTTGTTCCACACGATGACCGGCAGCGCGAGCCGTTCTTCCACCGCTGTGGCAAGCTCATTGACCGTGAACATGAACCCGCCGTCGCCCGCTACGGCAATCACCGGCCGATGCGGCGCGCCGATCTTGGCGCCGATCGCCATGGGCAACGCAACGCCCAGGGCGCAATACGTGCCGGAGTAGTACCAGCAACGCTCCATTTCCATCGCCATGGCATGAGAGCCGGAGTACACGATCTGCGAGGCGTCGCCCATCACGATGGCGTCCGCAGGCAGGACTGACCGCAGTATTTTCCAAACGCGCGCGTGCTGTTTTTCGACGTCGGTCAGGGTCGCAGCAATGTGTGCGAGAACGCCCCTGGCCCGGATCTCGCCCTGCGAGCGCTGCGCCGCGGGTTTGCGGCTCGAGAGTGCGGACCACAGAGCGAGCATGGCGGCACCGGCATCGGCTTGAATGGGCACTGCAGCGGCGTATATAGAGGTGAGTTCAATGGGGTCGATGTCAATCCGTATGAGGTCGCCGGAAATCTCGAGGGTCGGCAAGAAGCTATCGCCCATTCCGACTTCCGAACCCACCAGCAGCACCACGTCAGCGTCGGCCAGTGCGTCCTGGCTCGCCTTCCGCACGATCGAGGCACCCAGGGACAATGAGTGTGATTCCGGAAGAATCCCCTTGCCGGCATTGGTGGAAAGGACCGGAGCCCCTATATGTTCGGCGATCGCGGTGAGCGCCTTGCGCGTACCGACCCCGCCGCCGCCGACCAGAATCAGAGGGCGCTTTGCCCGCGCGAGGCGATCCGCGGCCTCCTCAATTGCTCCCGGGTCGGGCATCGGCAAGGACGGAGAGCGGCGGGTCTTCCAGCCAAACTCAACAGGTAACGACAGCACGTCCCGAGGCAGCGACAAATGCACCGGACGCGGCCTGCTGCCGCGAAACACCGCATAGGCACGAGCAATCAATTCCGGCAGGTCTGCCGGATATCGCACCATGGTACTGAATGCGGTGAACCCGGCCGTCACCGCGGCCTGGTCAGCGAGTTCGTGGATCGGTCCCCAGCCCTTACCTTGCGTCTGGGTCGCGCACGCGCCGGACAACACGAGCATGGGTTGCGAATCGCAGTAAGCCTGGGCGATGCCGGTGGCCGCGTTGGTGACGCCGGGGCCGGCAATGATGGTGCAGACGCCGGGCTTTCCGGTCGCGCGCGCGTAGCCGTCGGCCATCAGGCTCGCGCCTTGCTCATTGCGACACTGCACATGGCGGATCCCCGCGAGTGCGATGCCGCGATACAATTCGACTGTCATCGTCCCGGCCATGCCGAATACCGTGTCTACTCCGTAGGCCGAGAGTAAATTCATCACGGCCTCACCGCAGTTCATGGCTTTCAAGTGCTTCCTATTGTGTTCGTTGAAGGCTCATCGCTACAACCGCGAGGCACCATACGAGGCAACCGTTCCCGCCACGACGGCGCCAGCCTTTCCGAACAGAGTCAAGCTACCGTATGCTTCCGACATGCGCCATTTTTCCGCACCTGTCGGGTATGCCGCAATGATTTCCCATATTCAAGTGGGATGACGTCCTGAGTTCATTGCGTCTTGAGCTCCTGCTTCTTGAAATCCGCTGGAACGATGAACGCATCGGCGCTCGCGCCGTTTGTAGACACCGAAATCAGCTGTGATGACACGGTCATCAAAGCCACATCTCCCGCCGGCAGCGCTACAGGTGATACGGCGGGCGTGGCTTGCGCAGCAGGGGCGTCCGTGTCGTCTTTCTTCTTGTGAAACAGGCCGCCGAGCTTGCCTGCCACCGCGCCCGCGATGCCGCCCGGGCTGGACGATGCGTCGTCAGGCTGATTCGATTGAGCCTGTTCGGCCTTTGAATCTTTGCACTGAGCGCCTCCGAGCGCCAGCGTAAAACTGCTTTTCACGGGATACCCTTTCACGTCCCGCATCTTGGATGCAATCTCCGTCCAGATGCCTTTGTACTGACCGAACATAGCCTTCGCTCTTTCCGATACGTCCTGCGAATTCGACGGGTCCATGCCCATCTTCGCGGCATAAGCGCTGTAGAACTTCCGTGCTTCGGAGCTTTCTGCGAATCCGTTGGACGTCCATTGATCCATTACCAATGCAACTTCGCAGATCGATCCAGTTTCCTTGTCTTCGCATGGCTGCGACGCCGTGACTGTAACGCGCTCTGAATCGTAGCCGGCGAATTGCGCCTTCTCTCCGGTCTTATTCACGACCACCTTGGACGGCAGCCACTGGCACTTGGACTGGTCTACTGCCGACGGCGGCTTCTTTTCCGCATTCGAATTTGCCTGGTCTGACATTTTCTGCATCTGTGCGCGAAACTGCTCGAAACTCGTCTCGGTGTATTCCTTTTTTTTCAAGTTCAGATGGTAGAGCTTGTCTTGATCGAGCAGCACGATGTCGGCGCTGGGGCCTACGGCATTGCGCGCCAGAAAGCCGATGATTTTAGACTGCATCTTCATGTCGCTGTCGGTGCGCGCCCTGTCACCGGAAATAGTGGTCCTGGAAGTGCCGGACATATTGGCGAACGCCATTGCCCCGACGCCGTCGACGGCCATGGTGCGCTCGATGGTAACGTCGGCGTGCGCAATGCCCGTCGCGAGAACAAGAATGCACAGCAGCGCGGGGACGGCTGACTGCAATATAATTATCTTCATGTAAACCCCTGGTTAATGGTATTGAAGTACATAAACCGGAATGCTGCAAAAAAGCCGCCACACGGCGTAGGCGGGCAATGGGCGTGAGTAAGACACATTTTTTGGCGGCCGTCGCGACCATTCTCTATAACGGCTGCTATCTTGTGGGATTCGGAAAGGCCATTCGATCGACGATGGCCTGATAGCCGGCAGTATGGGCAAGTTGAGGTGTTATCCGACGAGCGACCCTCACGAACACCATGTCCGGCGGATACCGACGCACCGCCTCGTCGAACTCGCCCAAGCTGGCGTGGATTCCGGCGAAAGTCATGGGATCGACATAGCGCTCCGCCTCGCTTGCGTGCATCTCTGCGAGTTTCTGGCGCGCTCGCCCCATGTCGCCGCAGGTCGCCGCAGGTCGCGTAGGTTGAACCAAGCCAATATCGTGACAAGGGACCGGCGCCGCCCGCAATTCTGCGTTCCGCTCGAATTTCTGGGTAACTCCAATTCGACTTTTCGAGTTACCCAGTTTTCCAATTCTTAAAACTCTCCGCGTTGCAGTCGCTCATAAGCAGGGGTCGAGTAATTCAACTTTCGTGGCAGTTCTCCGCTCGCCAGGTCGGCAAGGCCACAGACGAAATATCCGTCGATGTCATTGGGGTGGTCTTTCTCTTCCACGAAGGAACCATCGGCAAATACCTGGCGGATGCCGCGCTCATGGCGCCGCCCCATCGGTACCGTCACCCGCAAGCAACCGTTGCGTGATCTGGGA
>JBDUEQ010000091.1:0-81461 GCA_040002315.1 Gammaproteobacteria bacterium | reverse complement strand
ATACGCATCCCCGCGCTTGGATATTCCTCCGAGCCTGCGGGTCTCGGCGCTGGATATCGCACACGCTGGCTCGCAATGCTGTGCCCGTCAGCAAACCGATGCCGGGGATTTCTCGCAATTGTCGAACAGTGTTGTCATGGCGTGTCAGGACGGTAAGCTCGCGCTCGATCCCCAGGATTCTCTCTTCGAGCATGCGCACTTCACCGAGTGCATCGCTAAGCGCGGGACGCAACGCCGCGGGAACATCGTTATCGGGATCGGCGAGAGAGGTGCCGATTTGATTCTTCGCGACGTTTGCCCCGACGGCGATGAAGATGCCGAACTCACGCAAGACGCCGCGCAGATTGTTGATGCAACGCGAGCGGCTGGCGATCCACTGGGTGCGAAGGCGGTGCAGAGCCTGGATCTGCTGTTGCTCGATCGTTTTCACGGGCACGGGGAGAATATCGCCACAGCGCGCAGCCTCAATGAGCGCCGCGGCATCGGCTCGGTCTGTTTTGTTGCGCTTCACGTAGGCTCTGACATATTGCGCAGGGAGCAGCTGCACCTGGTGCCCGGCGGCGGCGATCTTGCGGGCCCAGTGATGCGCGCTGCCGCAGGCCTCCATGACAACCCGACACGGAGCTCGGTGCACGAAAAACGTCGAGAACTTCGCCCGGTTGAGTCGGTAGCGCTCGATGATTTTCCAATCCGGCCCCGCCACCGCAATCTCGAAAACGTTCTTTGCCAGATCGACGCCGATAGTCGTAAAGTTCATACGTGGACTCCTTCTGGATAGGTATGTTGCTGTCTTTTCGCAAACTTCAGCTTGGCACACGATGCCGTATTGCCACCAGGAGGAGTCCATTTCATCAGTTGGAGCGGACACGCGGATCGTCTTCGTTGAAGGTTGGAGGGAATCGATGATGTGGATCAAGCAGCTTCGTCGGACCCGCGAACCGCGCGCCGCTCAACCGTATCGTTAGGCGTCACTAGAGCGGTCTTCGCAATGCTTCATCCGAAACAGTTCGAGGTCAAGGAAGCCTGGATCGCGTTCCGTCTCAACACGGCGCCTATCCAGACCGAACGTGATGGTAACTTCAACTGCATCGCACTAATGGATGCGGCGAGTTGTTTCATTCTTTGCTCGGAGCTTATTCCTGTGGCCGGCGCGGAACCTACGAGGGCTCAGTTCCGCCGTTTGTTAAAAGATGCGAAACGGCATAAGCAGCAGCTGCCGAAGACACTCTTTGTCCCGCGTGAAGACGTCGCCGATCGAGTAACACTCGAGTCAGCCCAACAGAATATCGGTGTCGTGCGTGTCCCGGAAAGCGAACTTCTCGTTTTCATCGGAGAAGCGCGCGAGGCCTTTGCGGAACGGTTTGAGGAAATGTAATGATTTGCACGAGTAGCGCTAGTATCGGGCGGCGCCTGACCAACGGTTGGAGCGGACACGCGGGTCATCTTCGTTGATCGTCGGAGGGAGTCGATGATGTGGATAAATCAGCTTCGTTGGGCTCGCGAACCGCGCGCCGCTCAAACCGCGTCGTTAGACGTCCAAAAGGAGACATCATGACCAAGAACGTGACACCGCCCCTTCGAGAGCTCCTGGCACGGCCCGATATCTCTTGGCTCCGGGTGTCGCCGGTAACCGCTGTATTGCTGATGACGCTGGTGTTGATGGTGGTCTCTGCGACCCACCACTACGTCCCTGACCGAAGCATCGCCGCAATGGGGATTGGCTGGCTCATTATTTTCGTATTGGTCTCATTGAGAATTCGCGAGTGGCTCGCCCGTTCGTCTAACTTGCGGTTGGAGCGGACGCGCGGAACGTCTTCGTTGAACGTCGGAAGGAGTCGACGATGTGGATAAAAAAGCTTCGTTTGGCTCGTGAACCTCGCGCCGCTCAACCTGATCGTTAGACGATATCGAGAAACGCGCAGTGCCGACACTTGCCAACATTATCTTTCGCTTGTGGCTGCTCGGTGTTGGAGTGTTGAGCCTCCTTGCGTTCCTGATGGGAGTGCTCGGCGTTCTGGCGGCCGCAGTGCTATTGGGGTTGCACTTGACTCACCCTGGATTCATGCCCGCCTTGTCGATCCCGTTCACGCTGCTATACATGGGGGCAGCAAGTTTGATCGGATACGTGGCGATGTGGTTCTTCAAAACTACACTGCGTAGCGATGAAATGGGAAAGCTCGAACGTGTGCTTGAGCAACGATTCAAGTGACGCGCGCTCGGTTCAAAACCCGTGGTTAACGTCTAACCATCGGGTGGAGCGGACACGCGGATCGTCTTCGCTGGGCCAAGAAGGAGGTCGATGATGTGGATAAAGCAGCTTCGTTGGGCTCGCGAACCGCGCGCCGCTCAACCTAAACCTTAGACGCCTTTCAGGCGTCCTCCCAAACCCATACGTGGGTATGTTATATAGCCAGATATTTAGCAAAATTCACCGATGGCTGGCCAGAGCTTCGAGTGGGATTCCGCGAAGGACCTCGCAAACCAGCTAAAGCACGGGAAGAACGCCGCGGGCTTACCGCTTGCGCTGCGCCTCCGGTCGAAGGTTAGCGGGTACGGCATATGTCAGCGCCGCGAAGTGCAATTGAGACGTTTAGTGTCCGGCCTTGGGCGAGCCTCCTGCTGGCCCTCCTCGCGCTCCTGATCGGTGGTGTTTTCGCGAGTGGCCTGCTGCCGAAATCCGAGAAATATGTCCCCGGTCACGAGTGGTACATGGTCGCGGTTTGCGTCGCTGGAGCCGCCTTCTTTGCATACTGCGGCGTTCTCGGCATTCGTCGACGACACGCCAAACGCCCAGCATCCTGAGACATGGGGCCGCTACTCGACGGTGAGGCTTTTCGCGAGATTTCTCGGTTGATCGACGTCGGTGCCCTTGAGCACAGCCACGTGATAAGCGAGCAGCTGCATGGGGATGGCGAAAATCACGGGCGCCTGCAGTTCTGATGCCGCCACCGGCATCTCGATCACCGTCACGCCCTCCTCGCTATGCATATGCGCCCGGGGATCGGCGAACACATATAGCCGTCCGCCGCGTGCGCGTACTTCCTGGAGATTGGATTTGAGCTTCTCCAGCAGTTCGTTGTTCGGTGCGACCGCCACCACAGGCATATCCTCGTCCACCAGGGCCAACGGGCCATGCTTGAGTTCCGCCGCGGCGTAGGCTTCTGCATGAATATAGGATATTTCCTTGAGCTTCAGCGCCCCTTCCATTGCGATGGCGTGCAGCGGTCCGCGGCCCAGAAACAGTGCGTGATGCTTATCGACGAAGACTTCGGCAAGCTGCTGGATGGAGGTGTCCAGCTTCAGTGTCTTTTCCACCAGGCCAGGCAATTGCAGCAATTGTGAGACGAGATCGCGCTCCTGTACGGCCGCGCCGCCATGTTTGGCCAATGCGACGGTGAGCATCGCGAGCGCGGTCAATTGCGTCGTGAAGGCCTTGGTCGATGCGACCCCAATCTCCGGCCCGGCGCGGGTCAGCAGCACCAAGCCCGATTCCCGCACCATGGAACTTTCCGCCACGTTGCAGATGGTCAGGGTCGACAAATACTGCGCCTGCTTGGCATTGCGCAGCGCCGCCAAGGTGTCTGCCGTTTCGCCGGACTGTGAGATGGTGACGAACAGAGTATCCGGTGTGATGACGGGATCGCGATAGCGGTATTCGCTGGCGATTTCCACCCGCGCCGGAATGCGGCAAACCTCCTCGATGAAGTAGCTGGCGACCAGACCCGCGTGATAGCTGGTGCCGCAGGCGGCGATGTGTACTGCCTTGACCTTTTTGAATACTTCCTCGGCACCCGGACCGAAGGCGGCATCGAACAGTTTGCCGCCAGCCACCCGCTCCTCCAAGGTCTGCGCGATGGCACGCGGCTGCTCGTGAATCTCCTTGAGCATGAAATGCCGGTACTGACCGCGTTCAACCGCGTCGGCCGGCAGGTTGCTTTCGCGGATCGGCCGTGTGCGGCGCGCACCCTTCGAATCAAGAATCTTGATCGAGGTACGGCGTATCTCGGCGACATCGCCCTCTTCAAGGAACATGAAGCGGCGGGTAACGGGCAGTAGAGCTGCGACATCGGAGGCGACAAAATTCTCATCGACGCCGAGTCCGATGACCACCGGGCAGCCTTCGCGCGCGACCACTACGCACTCAGGATCTGATTCGCTGATGACGGCCAAGGCATAGGCGCCCTGCAGGTCAGCCACTGTCTTGCGCACCGCTTCGAATAGATCCACGGAGGCGGCCAGGTAATGATGAATGCGGTGAGCGATGACCTCGGTATCGGTTTCCGAGGTGAAGCTGTAACCCAAATCCTTCAGGTCGCTGCGCAGCGTCTCGTGATTCTCAATGATGCCGTTGTGCACAATGGCGACCCCATCGCGGGATAGGTGCGGGTGAGCGTTGTGCACGGTGGGTATTCCGTGGGTCGCCCAGCGCGTATGCGCAATGCCGACATGCCCGCCGATGGGCGCGGCGTCGAGGGCATCTTGCAGAATCTTGACCTTGCCGACGGTGCGCAGGCGGGCGACCCGGCCGCTTTCGACTACGGCGATGCCGGCCGAATCATAGCCGCGGTACTCCAGTCGCCGCAGACCTTCCATGAGTATGGGCACCGAGTTGCGCTCTGCAACCACACCCACGATTCCACACATAGCTTGGCTCCGCCGGACAAAAAAAGGGCTGCCTAGTGTGCCCGACACAGATTGGAAGTCCAGAGGCGCGGTGGATGCGCACTAGTACGAACTTATCCATAGTATTTACTATCTAGTATTAGTATGTGTATAGTATTAGCTAATGGATGATAGTAACGCCAAGAAGTTCCAAAAAGACCTCAACGGGGGTCTGGTAGGGCTGGTTTTGCTCGCCATCCTCGATCAGACCGTGGATGACCTTTACGGCTATGAGATCGCCAAGCGGCTGGCCAGCGCCAACGAGGGCGTGGCGATTTTCAAAGAGGGCACCATTTACCCGGTGCTGCGCGCCTTGTCGGCGGCGAATCTACTCACCAGCCGCATTGTCCCGTCGTATGCCGGACCCGCTCGGCGCTACTACCGCATTACCGATCAAGGTCGCACCGTGCTCGCGGAATGGACAGCCATCTGGGCTGGAACCCGCAGCTTCGTCGACCGTTTTATAGAAAAAGGAAATCCACCATGACCCGCAGCGCGCCACGTTCCATCGATCAGTATCTCAAGGGATTACGCGAGGAACTGGCCGGCGAAGATGCCGCGCTCATCCAGGACGCGCTGTACGACGCAGAGGAATATCTTCGCGCCGAGGTTGCGGCACACCCCGGCAAGTCCGAAGCGGACGTGCTGGAATTGATCGCCTCCACCTATGGCGCTCCCGATGAAGTGGCCAGTGCGTACCGCGACACCGAAAAGAAGGTAAAGGCGGCGATGACCACGCCGCGCAGATTGCCCAAGAGCGGCGCCGGCGCTTTCTTCGGCGTGTTCTTGGATCCGCGCGCCTACACCTCACTGTTTTTCATGCTGCTGTCGCTCGCCACCGGCATCATTTATTTTACCTTCTCGGTCACGGGCCTCGCCCTGTCGGCCGGTCTGTCGGTGTTGGTGATCGGGGTGCCCTTCTTTCTGGCATTCGTTGCGCTGGCCCGTGTGGTGTCGCTCGCCGAGGGGCGATTGATCGAAGCCATGACCGGCGAACGCATGCCGCGGCGTCCGGTACATCAAAGCAATACCGCAGGATTTTGGGCGCGCGTCGGCCAGATGCTTAAGGATCGGCGCACCTGGACCACGCTCGCCTATCTGATATTAATGCTGCCGCTCGGCATCGTGTACTTCGTGATGGCGGTGGTCGGCCTCGCGGTCAGCCTCGCCTTCATTTTCGCGCCTCTGGTCGAAATTGCGAGCCGACTCGGATGGTTCGACTTACCCGACGATGTGCACATGAGCCCGGCCTGGCTCGATTCTCTGTGGGCACTGCCCCTGATGGTGTTGGCCGGCGTGTTGCTGCTGACCCTGATCATGCACCTGGCGCGCGGCATCGGTAAGCTGCACGCCCTCTATGCGAAAACCCTGCTGGTGGCACCGGCGGCGCCGATTGCCTAATTCCGCCGGGCTTTGGCGACTGGGCCGCGATCTCACGCTGCGCATGGCCGGCCGCGAATCTACTAGGGCTTTTTCAGCGCCGCATCGATGATCGCAGCCTTGTCGGCGGCGTCGTGTTTGACCGGACGTTTCCACCCGGTAATCGTGGTCTGCTTGGCGCGCGTCAGCGTGAGTTCGCCGTCGGGGACATTCTCTGTGATGGTCGATCCTGCGCCGATAGTGGCGCCTGCACCGATTCGCACAGGTGCCACCAGCATGCTGCCGGATCCGATGAAGGCGCCGTCCTCGATGACGGTCGGCCACTTATTGTGGCCGTCGTAGTTGCAGGTGATGCTGCCGGCGCCCACGTTGACGCCCTTCCCGATCCGGCTATCACCCACATAAGTCAAGTGATTGGCCTTGCTGCCGGCGCCGATTTCGCTGCTCTTGATTTCCACAAAATTGCCGACATGAACGTCGCGATGCAGCACCGTGTCGGGCCGCACTCTCGCGAATGGGCCGATTCGGCAGTTCTCGCCGACTTCGGCATGATCGACGATGCAGTTCGCGAAAACTTCGGTGCCGGCACCGATCTGTGAATCGCTGATGATGCAATTAGGACCGATCTTCACGCCCGCACCGAGTTTCACGCTGCCGCTCAAGACCGCGTTGATATCGATGAACACATCGCGACCGACATGGACGTCGCCGCGGATATCGATGCGCGCGGGATCCGCTAACGTGGCACCGGCGAGCATCAATTCCTCTGCGCGTTCGCGCCGGTACAAGGCTTCGACCTGAGCCAGTTGGATCTTATCGTTGACGCCCACGACTTCCGCGGCGCGTACGGCGCGCACGGCCTCGACGCGATGGTTCGACGTCACGGCGCCCGCGACCACATCGGTCAAGTAGAACTCGCGCGCCGAATTGCTCCGTCCCAGTCGGAGCAGCAATTCACGCAGTCGGCCGGCGGGAGCAGCCATGATTCCCGAATTGACCTCGCGTATTTGCAATTGCTCCGCAGTAGCGTCCTTGTGCTCGACGATGGCGGTGACGCGTCCATCCGCGGCGCGAATCACGCGGCCATATCCGGTCGCGTCATCGACACCGACCGACAGCAGGGCCAGTGAGCCTTCATCGGCCACTGTCACCAGCTTCTTCAGGGTGGGAGTACGAATCAGCGGCACATCGCCATATAGCACCAGGACACAATGAGCATCCGGTATGACGCACATCGCCTGCATGACGGCGTGCCCGGTGCCCAGTTGTTCGGCCTGCAATACCCATTCGACGGCCTCGTGCGACAGCGCCGACTGCACCTGTGCTCCGCCATGGCCGTACACCACATAGATATTGGCCGGATCGAGCGCGCGTGCCGTGTGAATCACATGCTGCAGCAGCGGCTGCCCTGCCAAAGGCTGCAGCACTTTCGGCAGATCGGAATTCATCCGCTTGCCCTGACCCGCAGCGAGTATGACGACGGAAAGCTGCATTACAGTTCCGCGGGTAAAGCTCCTAGCGTTTCTTGCGCAGGCGTTCGATGGCTCGCAATTGCGCCACCGCGCGCAACAGTTCCGCCTGAGCCTCGGCGATGTCCATTTTGTCGCCGCGCTCGCGCACCGCGTCTTCGGCGCGTTGCTTCGCAGCGAGCGCCGCGGCTTCGTCGAGGTCGCGTGCCCGCGCGGCCGTGTCAGCCAATACGGTTACAAGGTGCGGCTGAATTTCCAGCGCGCCGCCGCCGACATAAAAGGACTGTTCTTCGTGGCCTTCGGATTGCACACGCACTTCGCCAGCCTTCAGGGTGGTAAGCAGAGGTGCATGACGCGGCGCAATGCCGAGTTCGCCCTGCGAGCCCGGCACGAACACCATGGTCGCCTCGCCCGAGAAGATCTGTCCTTCGGCGCTGACGATGTCGACGTGAATGGTGTTTGCCATGGTCGCCTTACGCCAGAGTCTTGGCTTTCTCGACGGCCTCTTCGATGGCGCCGATCATGTAGAAGGCCTGCTCGGGCAGATGATCGTACTCGCCGGCGATGATGGCCTTAAAGCCGCGAATCGTGTCCTTCAAGGACACGATCTTGCCGTCCTGTCCGGTGAACACTTTGGCCACGTTGAAGGGCTGCGACAAAAACCGCTGGATCTTGCGCGCGCGGTACACGCTGAGCTTGTCCTCTTCCGACAGCTCATCCATGCCCAAGATGGCGATAATGTCCTGCAGCTCCTTGTAGCGCTGCAGCACCGCTTGCACACCGCGCGCCGTATCGTAGTGATCCTGGCCCACCACCAGCGGATCGAGCTGCCGGCTGGTGGAGTCGAGAGGATCGACTGCGGGATAGATGCCGATGGAGGCAATCTGTCGCGACAGCACCACGGTGGCGTCCAAGTGCGCGAAGGTGGTGGCGGGCGAGGGATCGGTCAAGTCGTCCGCGGGAACGTACACGGCTTGAATGGAGGTAATGGAACCCGTCTTGGTGGAGGTGATGCGCTCCTGCAGCACGCCCATTTCTTCGGCGAGCGTCGGCTGGTAGCCCACGGCCGAAGGCATGCGGCCGAGCAGCGCGGACACTTCGGTGCCCGCCAGAGTGTAGCGGTAGATGTTGTCGACGAAGAACAGCACGTCGCGGCCCTTGCCGGAAGCCTGCTTTTCGTCGCGGAAAAATTCCGCCATGGTGAGGCCGGTGAGCGCCACGCGCAGACGATTGCCCGGCGGCTCGTTCATCTGCCCGTACACCATGGCCACCTTCGAATTGGGCAGGTTGTCCTTGTCGATGACGCCCGACTCGATCATCTCGTGATAAAAGTCGTTGCCTTCGCGGGTACGCTCGCCGACCCCGGCGAATACCGACAGGCCGCTGTACTGCTTTGCGATGTTGTTGATCAGTTCGAGCATGTTCACGGTCTTGCCCACGCCGGCGCCGCCGAACAAGCCAACCTTGCCGCCCTTGGCAAAAGGCACCAGCAAGTCGATCACCTTGATGCCCGTAACCAGAAGGTCCTGACCGCCCGCCTGCTCGTCATAGGGCGGCGCGGGACGGTGAATCGGCATGTACTCCGTGGCGTGCACCGGACCCTTCTCGTCCTGGGGTTTTCCCAGCACATCCATGATGCGGCCGAGCGTGCCCGCGCCCACCGGCACCAAAATGCCCTTGCCCGTGCCCTTGACGGTGAGCCCGCGGCGCAGACCTTCGGAAGGACCCATCGCAATCGTGCGCACAATGCCGTCGCCCAGCTGCTGCTGCACTTCGAGGGTCAGGTCCACATCATCGAGTACGAGTGCGTCATAGACCTTGGGGATCTGATCGCGTGGGAATTCCACATCGATGACCGCGCCGATGATTTGCACGATTTTGCCGCTGGACATTCTATAACCCTCTTATCTTAAACCGCTGCCGCGCCGCCGACGATTTCCGAAAGCTCTTTCGTGATCGCGGCCTGGCGGGCCTTGTTGTAAATGAGTTGCAACTCGTCGATGAGCTCGCCGGCGTTATCCGTCGCAGCTTTCATGGCCACCATGCGCGCCGCCATTTCGCAGGCAACATTCTCGACCGCGCCCTGGAATATTTGGGATTCGATGTAGCGCATCAAAATACCGTCGAGAATCTCGACGGCGTCCGGCTCGTAGATATAGTCCCAGCGCTCCTGCAGCTCGTCCTTGTCGACCGTCTGGATGGGCAGCAGCTGCGAGACCAATCCTTTCTGGGTCATGGTATTGACGAAAACGTTGTGCACCAGCAGCAGTTGGTCGACTTTGGTGTCGCGATAGAAATCCAGCATCACCTTGGTCGTGCCGATCAAATCCTTGATGTGCGGCTTGTCGCCCAAATGGGTAACCGAGCCCGCGATCTCGACTCCCGACAGACGGCGGAAGAACTGCAGCGCCTTGGAGCCGATGACGCAGACATAGACCTTGGAGCCGTTCGCTTGCGCTTCGCGGATGGCACCCAAGGCTGCCTTGAACAGATTCAAATTCAGCGAACCGCACAGACCGCGATCGGTGCTGATCACCACGAGGCCGACCGATTTTATCGGCCGCTCCAGCGTGAACGGATGCTTGTAGTCCAGGTTCACCTGCCGCAAGTGGCCGATGATCGTGCGGATCTTTTCTGCATAGGGGCGCGCCGCGCGCATACGGTCCTGCGCCTTGCGCATCTTGCTGGCCGCGACCATTTCCATGGCCTTGGTGATCTTCTGAGTATTCTTGATACTCGCGATCTTGCCGCGGATTTCTTTTGCGCCTGCCATTACCTTCTCGTAAATCCTGCTTACAGCGTTGCGAAGAAGTCTTCGCAACACTTCTTGAGGCCCGCCTCGACTTCCTTTGACAGGTCGGGCTTGGCGTTGATGCTCTTCAATAGATCGGCGTAGCTCGAGCGCGCAAAGGACTGCAGTCCGGCTTCCGCCTCGACGACCTTGCGGCGATCCACCTTGTCGAAGTAGCCGTTATTTCCGGCGTACAGCGACAGCGCCATCTCGGCCACCGACATGGGCGCGTACTGTTTCTGCTTCATGAGCTCGGAGACGCGCTGGCCGCGCTCCAGCTGCTTGCGCGTCGACTCGTCCAAGTCGGACGCGAACTGCGAGAAGGCCGCGAGCTCGCGAAATTGCGCCAACGCCAAGCGCACACTGCCGCCCAGCTTCTTGATGATGTTCGTCTGCGCGGCGCCGCCGACGCGCGACACGGAAATGCCGGCGTTGATGGCCGGGCGCATTCCGGCATTGAACAGGTCCGTCTCCAAAAAGATCTGGCCGTCGGTGATGGAAATGACGTTGGTGGGCACGAAGGCCGTCACGTCGCCTGCCTGGGTCTCGATGATGGGCAGACCCGTCAACGAACCGGTCTTGCCCTTGACGCGACCGTTGGTGAACTTCTCGACATATTCTTCGTTGACGCGCGCCGAGCGCTCGAGCAAACGAGAGTGCAGGTAGAAAACGTCTCCGGGATAGGCTTCGCGGCCCGGTGGGCGGCGCAGCAACAAGGAGATCTGGCGATAGGCGACGGCCTGCTTGGACAAGTCGTCATAGACGATGAGCGCATCTTCACCGTTGTCCATGAAGTACTCACCCATGGCGCAGCCGCCATAAGGCGCAAGGTACTGCATGGCCGCCGGCATGGAAGCCGAAGCGGCCACGATGATGGTGTGCCCCATGGCGCCGTGCTCTTCGAGCTTGCGCACCACGTTGGCGATGGAGCTCTGCTTCTGGCCGATGGCGACGTAGACGCACTTAACGCCCGTGCCCTTCTGATTGATGATGGTGTCGATGGCCACCGCGGTCTTGCCGGTTTGGCGATCGCCGATGATGAGTTCGCGCTGGCCGCGGCCGATGGGCACCATGGCATCGATGGCCTTGAGGCCGGTCTGGACCGGCTGCGACACGCTCTTGCGGAAAATCACGCCCGGCGCCACGCGCTCCAACGGCGACTTCAACTTGGCATTGACCGGACCCTTGCCGTCGATGGGCACTCCCAGCGCATCGACCACGCGGCCCAGCAGTTCCGGGCCCACCGGCACCTCGAGAATACGGCCCGTGGTCTTGACCTCCGATCCTTCGGAAATGTGCTTGTAGTCGCCCAACACCACCGCGCCCACCGAATCCTGTTCGAGATTCAGTGCGAGGCCGAAGGTGTTGCCGACGAATTCCAACATTTCGCCGTAGCGTGCATCGGCGAGCCCGTGGATGCGGACGATGCCGTCGGTGACGCTGACCACCGTGCCGACATTGCGGGCCTCGGTCGCGGATTGGAACTTGTCGATGCGCGCCTTGATCAGGTCGCTGATTTCCGATGCCTTAATGGACATATCGATCCTCTTGCTGCGAGCCGCCGGCGCCCACGACTAAATCAAACTTTAAGTTGCTAATTCCGTGGCAAGCCGCTCTAGCCGGCCTTTCAACGAGCCATCGATGACCAGATCGCCGGCGCGCACCACGGCACCGCCCAGCAGTGCTGCGTCGACCGAGTTGTGCATGCGCACCTGACGCTTGAGGCGCGTGCTCAAGGCCTGTTGCAATTCGCCGGATTGTGCCGCATCGAGCGGCACGGCGGACACCACCTCAACGTCCACGGTATTTTCCACCGCCGATCGCAGCGCCTCGTAGTGCATGGAAATCTCCGGCAGCAGCAAAAGGCGGTGATTCTCCGTCAGCACGCGCACGAAATTCTGCATTCCGGCATCGAGCTTGGCGCCGGCCACATCGGTGACCAGGCTCACCAGATCGGCGGCCGTCCATGCCGGGCTCTTGGTGAGCGGCGCGACGCGCGGATCCGCGAGAATCTCCGCCGCCGTCTTGAGGCCCTCGGACCATGCGGCAAAGGCGTTCGCGGCACGCGCGTATTCGAACGCTGCTTTCGCATAGGGCCGCGCGATGGTTGCTCGTTCAGCCACGCGCAACCTCGGCGGCTAATTTATCCAGCAATTCGGCATGCGTTTTGGCGTCGATTTCGCGACCCAACAGGCGTGACGCGCCTTCCACCGCAAGCTTGCCCACTTCCCGGGACAAGCCTTCACGAGCCCTAGTGGTTTCACGCGCCACTTCCTCGTGCGCCTGCGCCACCAGACGCTGGGCCTCGCTCGATGCGGTAACTTTGGCTTCCTCGACGATTTCGTTCGAGCGCTTGCCCGCCATGTCCACGATCTGCGCCGCGCGATCGCGCGCATCGCGCAGGATTTCCTTGGAGCGTGCTTCGGCCTCCTCCAGGTCCTTCTGGCTCTGGCCGGCGGCGGCCAAGCCGTCGGCAATCTTTTTCTGGCGGGTCTCGATGGCACCCATGATGGACGGCCAAAAGAATTTCATGACCGCCCACGCGACCAGGAAAAACACCACCCCTTGGATGACCAGCGTCAGTGCTAAGTTCATTGCATGCTCCTTGATCGGCGCAGTTCAGGCGCCGTCGGCAATTCTTACTTGAGACCGAGGGCGCCCAAGAAAGGATTTGCGTACAGCAACAAGAAGCCGACGGCCACGCCGATGATGGGCACGGCGTCGAGCAAGCCCGCGACGATGAACATCTTAGTCTGCAGCATGTTGGTGAGTTCCGGCTGGCGAGCGGAGCTCTCCAGGAACTTGCCGCCCAGCAGGCCGAAGCCGATCGCGGCGCCCGCACCACCCAGGCCTATCACCAAGCCTGCTGCAATCACGGTGGAGCTCATGAGTTGAGCGATTTGGGTCACATTGTCCATTATTGTCTCCGGTCTTTTAATGTCTTGAATGAAACGAATCTAGTGCTTCTCGGCCGATATGCCCACGTACACAATAGTAAGCACCATGAAAATGAACGCTTGCAGCGTGATGATCAGATAGTGGAACCCGGTCCAGATGACGCCCGCGAAGAATTGCAGGACGCCCAAGGCATAGGTAGAAAAGTGGTTGAGTGCCGCACCAAGCGTGAAGCAGGCAATCAGCAAAAAGATGAGCTCGCCGGCATACATGTTGCCGAACAAGCGCATCGACAGCGACAGCGGGCGAACCAATTCTTCGATGATTCGGAAAATCAGATTGATGGGCGCGAGCAGAATTTTCAGCACCGTGTTGTGCGCATGAAAGGGCGCCGTGAACCACTCTCCGGCAAACGTGCCGAAGCCCTTGTGCGTAATGCCCACCCATTGGATCAACAGGAACACGCCAAGCGCCATGCCGACCGTGGTATTCAAATCGGCGGTTGCCACAGTGCGCAGGTGCTCGACACCGAACAGCTTGGCGGCTGCGGGCAGCGCATCCACCGGCAGTATGTCCATGAAATTTTCCAGAAACACTATGCAGAAGATAGTTATGGCGAGCGGCGCGATGAATTTGTTCGAGCCGTGATAAGTGTCCTTCACCATGTCATCGACGAATTCCACCAGCAACTCGACTGCGGTCTGAAATTTGCCCGGAACGCCACTGGTGGCGCGACGCGCGGCCATGGACAGAAGCATGATGAACAGAGAGGAGATGAACAGTGTGAACACTACGCTGTCGAGATGAATGGACCAAAAGGCGCCGTGACCTTCGTTCACGGTCAAATGTGTGAGGTGGTGCTTGATGTAGCCCGTCACCCCGCCCGTGATGTTTTCTTCAGCCATCATTCCGAAATGCATAAATTCCCGATCCTCAATCAAGCGACGGTCATTTGCGCCGAATCAATCCAACCCAATAACCTAATTGCGCCGCCACCACCCCTATCAATAGCGGCGCGGCCTCAAGCTTCAAGCGCGCCAGCGCTATATAAAGGGCCACTACGAGCCACAGCCATTTCAGCGCGATCCCGCCGTACATGGCCGTGTTCAAAGTAGCGGCCGCAGCAACTCCCGGCCGAAACGCGCGCCATCCAAGTAGCGCGCTGCCAAAAGCTACGATCAACCCGCCCGTCAGCGCGGCAAGACCGGCAAACGCACTTTTAAACACAAGAAACAGAGACGCGACCAGTACCGCGCAGCCTGATTGCAGGAGCACGACTCGAATCACCAGCCGATAACCCCGAACCAGGGCGTCGCTCATCGCGAAGGGAACCGCGCCTTTTTCAGCACATCCCGCTGACGCGGCACAAGGCGGCTCGCTACCTTCGATTTGCACATATTGAGCCGTCGCCAGTCAAAATAGCCGGCGCATTATAGAGACGCGGCCCCAGTGCATCAAGGCATTTAAGACCGGTATTTTTCCGGCTCTTTATGTCAGCGAATGTGTCCGAGAATGCCCTCGAGTTCATCCAAGCTGTTATAGGTGACAACCAGCTTGCCCTTGCCCGAGGCGCTATGCTGAAAGGTCACCTTGGCGCCTAATTTATCTGCCAATTCCAGTTGTAGGCGCTGAATATCGGGATCCACCGCCACGGACTCGGCCGGCGCGGCCCCGTGCGGATTAATGATGCGACGCACCAAGGCTTCTGTTTCACGGACCGACAGCGACTTCTTGGCCACGAGGCCTGCCACCTCGATTTGCTGGCGGCGCGACGTCAGGCCCAGCAAGGCGCGGGCATGGCCCATTTCGATACGGCGCTGTTCCAGCAATTCCTTGACCTCATCGGCCAATTCCATGAGACGGAGCAAATTACTCACCGCGGCGCGCGACCGGCCGACGGCTTCGGCCGCCGCCTGATGCGTCATGCCGAATTCCAGGGTCAGGCGCAGCAGCGCCCCCGCTTCCTCCAGCGGATTCAAATCCTCGCGCTGGATGTTCTCGATCAAGGCCATGGATACCGCGGCCTCATCCGGCACATCACGAATGACCGCGGGAATCTCCGCAAGGCCGGCCATTTGCGCGGCCCGCCAGCGTCGCTCCCCAGCGATGATTTCGTAGCGTTGCGATTCGCCGGGTTGGCGGCCGCCCACCGGCCGCACCAGAATGGGCTGCACCAGACCCTGCGATTTGATCGAGGCCGCGAGCTCGCTCAAGGTCTCCGTGCGCATGTCGATGCGCGGCTGATACTTGCCCCGTTGCAGTAGATCGAGTGGCAAACTCGCCAGCCGGTCCCCCGTGACTGCGGCTGGGGCAGGCGCGGGCGCTTCGGCGAGTGCCGGCGCCGCCGCGGGTATGCCGCCCACACGCTTGGCGAGCAGAGGTGACAACTCGGCGAGGCCACGACCCAAGGACGGTTTTTTGCCGGACATGAAACGATTATACGGGCGTGGGCTGGGGTGTGGGAGGCAGATCGTCGCGGCGAATCATCTCGCCGGCGAGAGCCAGATACGCGAGAGCGCCGCGCGACTCCTTGTCGTGAAACAAGGCGGGCTTGCCGAAACTCGGCGCCTCCGCGAGGCGCACGTTGCGCGGGATAATAGTGCGAAACACCTTGTCGCCAAAGTGCTCGAGGAGCTGGGCCGACACTTCGTTTGCGAGGTTGTTGCGCGGGTCGAACATGGTGCGCAGCAAGCCTTCGATTTCCAGATCCGTGTTGATGCTGGCCTGGATCTGCTCGATGGTCTGCACCAAGGAGGTCAAACCTTCCAGCGCGTAGTACTCGCATTGCATGGGGACCATCACCGAGTCCGCCGCGACCAGGGCATTCAGCGTCAGCATGTTCAGCGCCGGCGGGCAGTCGATCAAAATGACGTCGAAGTCTTCGCGGATAGGCTTCAAGGCATTGCGCAATTTGAACTCTCGCCCGGTGATCATGCCGAGCAGGCGGACCTCGGCCGCCGTCAGATCCTGATTGGAGGGCATCAGCATGAAGCCGCCGTACTCCACCGGCACCAGCGCTTCCATCGCCGTGCAATCGCCCAGCATCACATCGCAACTGGTGCGGGATTGAGAGTTCTTGTCGACACCGCAACCCATGGTGGCATTACCCTGCGGATCGAGATCGATGAGCAGCACGCGCCGTTTGGTAGCCGTCAGCGAGGCAGCCAAATTGACGGCAGTCGTGGTCTTTCCGACTCCGCCTTTTTGATTTGCAACTGCAATGACCCGCTTCATGGTCTGCTCGCTCTGGGCGGGGCCGCCATCGGCCGGGCCGGGGAGAGTTCCACAAGATGCCGCTCGTCGTCCAGTCCCGGTACCTTGAGCCGATGCACGGCCAGCACGCGAAAAGACTTGGGCAGGGCGAAGATTTCCTCGTCCGGTCGCTTTCCCTTCATGGCGAGCAGCCGCCCATCGGGAGCGCACAAGTGCCCGGCATAGGCGGCGAAATCCGCCAGCGAGGACAGTGCTCGCGCCACCACTGTATCGAAAAGCTCGAATGGCCTGTAGCTTTCCGCGCGTACCGGCGCCACCTGAACATTGCCAAGCCTTAAGCGCTCGACGGTTTGTTCGACGAATCGAGCCTTCTTGCCCGTGGCCTCGACCAGGGTGAAGCGGCGCTGCGGATTGACGATGGCCAGCGGCAGGCCCGGAAAGCCTGCACCCGTGCCGATATCGGCGACGCGTTCGCCGCGCAAGTACGGCTGCAGGCTCAGGCTGTCGAGGACATGCTTGCGCAGCATGCTCGGGCGGTCGCGAATTGCCGTCAGATTGAATTGCGCGTTGCCGAGTTCGAGCTCGTCGACGAGCTTCAGCAGCACCTCGCCGGAATCGGGCTCCAAGGCTAGCTTAAGGTCGCGCGCGCCCTCGAGGAGCAGCTCCAGTTCAAACTCTCGAGTCACAGCTTTGTGTTCCTCAAGGATCGCCGGCGCCGTCGAGGACGATGGACAAGGCAGTTTGCGGCTCCTGCTCGAAGTGCGCAATGAAATGTACTGCACCGTCGCGGCCTTCGCAGGTGGCGGCGCGCGGCGCGGCAACGGTTGCGGGGTCGCTGATTGCGGTCGCATCGGGCGTCGCGGTGTTATTCAACCAACCGGAGCAGGCGGCGGCGAACACCTCGGATGCGTCTGCCTCAGGCAGGCGCACCGTCGCTTGGATGCGCGCCAGGCGATCTTGCTTGAAGCACAGCATGAACTCCTCGGGAATGTGCCCGACGAATTTCGGCGGCGGCGTATCGGCGGAGTAGCACTCCCCATCCTCCGACGTGGCGGCTCCGGGATTCTTAGCGGGGTCCTTAGCGGGGTCTTGATCGCGAAACAGCAGGACCTCGTGCAATACCCCGGGTACCTCCTTGAGCACACTGCCGAATGGTGCAATGACCAGCACATGCCAATCGAATGAGGGGTCCACGGGCGCCGGCGCCGCCGCGGACGGCGGCGCTGGATTAGTTGTGTTGAGGCGGGACGAGGGGGTCAGACAGCCGGACAATGCGGCGAGCAAGGCGGCAATCAACACAAGGCGTGATGTGAACTCGCGCATTCAAGCTGTCCCTAAGCTGTTCGCGAGTTGTTCGAGTTCCGCGGCGGCTTCCGGGTCTTGGGGCCGATCGCGCTCGAGGACGCGTCGTAGCGCCTGCACGGCAGTGCTCGTCAATCGGCTGCAGGCGCCGGCGTAGTGGATACGCCAGTCGGCAATGAGTTCATGCTCGAAGAATTCGTATTCGCGGTCATTGACGACTGCATCGAGCAGCATCGCGCACACGGCGAGCTGCTGCACCCGGCTGAAGGACAGCGAGGACGCGGAATGCCCTTCCGCGAAACAGCGGCGCAGATAGGCGGGCGGATCCGCACTCGCGATGTCGTCGAGCGCGTCGCGGACGTCGTAGGATTTGAGCAGATGTTCGTAGGCCGCCATTGGTTCCATTATCCCCATGGTATGAGAACATGGGTATATGACTCGCATTTATTTGCTGCAGTTGTCGGCGGCACTGCTGTTGGCAGCGCCTTTCCTGTTCGGTACCCAGGCTGCGGCGCTGCCGCGCGAGGTACGCGGGAGCCTGATCTTCGACAATATCCCAGAACCCGCGGCGGGATTGAGCGAGAAGCTGGACGCCTACCTGACTGCGCGCCAGGCGACGCCGCTCGGTTTTTCGCCGAAGGGACAACTGCTGATCGCCACCCGATTCGGCGACGTCGATCAATTGCATCTGGTGGAGCGGCCCGCGGGCGAACGCCGCCAGCTCACTTTTCTGCGCGAACCGATCAGCGTCGGGGCGTTTTCACCGGATCCCGCCCGCAGCGCCTATGTGTATCTGAAGGACTTGGGCGGCAACGAAAATACGCAGCTCTATTATCAGCGGTTGGGCGAGCCGGCGGCAAAGCTCCTAACCGACGGCAAATCCCGAAACGGCGGCGCGGTGTGGTCGAACGCCGGTCGCGAGGTGGCGTTCTCCAGCACCTCCCGCGACGGCTCGAGTACCGACATCGACATCGTGGAACCGGAAACCGGTGCGCTGCCAAGGCTCGTTGTCACCGGCGACAGCGCCTCCTGGACTGTGCTCGATTGGTCACCGGATGACCGCAAACTCCTGGTCTTGAAGTCCGTCTCGATCTCCGAAGCCTACCTCTATGTCGTGGACTTGGGCTCCGGACAGAAGCGCGAGGTGGAGGCTTCGCCGGCCAAGGTCGGCATCGTCGATGCCAAGTTCTCGCGCGACGGTCAGGGCGTGTACTTGATTTCAGACCGCGACAGCGAGTTCGCACAGCTGCGCTACATCAATCTGTTCAGCGGCGAAAAGACTCTTATCTCCGGCCGCCTATCCTGGGACGTGGAGGAGTTGGCGATTTCGCGGGACGGGCATTACCTGGCTTATGTGAGCAACGAAGCCGGCATCGACAAGCTGAGTCTGCTCGATCTGCGCGCCCATCAGGACCTGATTCCACCCAAGCTGCCCGCTCCGGGCATCATCCGTGCCCTGAGTTTCGACTGGGAAGGCAATCGACTTGTATTCGGCTTCGAGTCGGCCAATCGGCCGCGCGATGCCTATGTACTCACCATCGCAACGAACACTCTCGAAGCCTGGACGCACAGCGAGGCGGGTGCAGTCGACACTGCAAAATTCGTGACGCCGCGCCTCGCGCATTTCCCGACTTTCGACCGCAACGACGGGCGCGCGCGCGAAATACCCGTTTATATTTACGAGCCGGCGACTCCTGGCGCGCATCCCGTACTGATCACTCTGCATGGCGGCCCGGAATCGCAATTCAGGCCCGGCTTCGATCCGTGGCTGCAGTATGTGATCAACGAACTGGGCTTTGCTGTCGTCGCTCCCAATGTGCGCGGCTCGTCCGGTTACGGCAAAAACTATCTGTCTCTCGACAACGGCGTGTTGCGCGAGGACGCCGTCAAGGATGTCGGCGCTCTACTGGTTTGGCTGGGTCTACAGAACACCTTTGACGCAAAGCATATCGTTGTCTCCGGAGGTTCCTACGGAGGGTATTTGACGCTCGCGACGCTGGTGAATTTCGGCGAGCGATTGCGCGGCGGCGTCGATTTGGCGGGCTTTACCGACTTCATCAGTTTCCTGACCAATACCGCGCCTTACCGGCAGGATCAGCGCCGCGCAGAATACGGCGACGAGCGCGATCCGGATATGCGGGCGTATCTGCGGCGCATCTCGCCGCTCACGAATGCGGACCGCATCAAGACCCCGCTGCTCATCGTACACGGCAAGAACGATCCGCGAGTGCCGGTGAGCGAAGCGGAGCAAATCGTCAATCGAGTGCGCAGCAAGGGCGGCAATGTATGGTATTTACAGGGTGTTGACGAGGGCCACGGCTTTCGTAAGAAACACAACCGGGACGCCTACTACAGGACGTTCGCGCAATTCCTGATGAGCGTGAGCAACTGATTCGGCGCCGCTTCTGGCGCCGGTCTTTACTTGCTGTCGATGGTTGCCGTGGCCAAGGGCGAGACTTGCTTGGCAAAATACTCGGCCGCGATTCTGACGTCCTCGTCGGACTTGAGCAGCTGCGCCATGCCGCCCATCACCAGGTTCTTGCGACGGCCGTTGCGGTAAGCCGTCAACGCCTGCTGTAAATAATCGGCATGCTGACCGCCGATCACGGCGGGCTTCGGCGTGAGTTCCGCGGCCATACCCAGGCCATTGTCCCCGTGACAAGCGACACAGGCGGCCACCTGCGCCGGAGTTTTTCCTTTCACCGCGGAAGTCGCCTTCGTCGGCTCCGGTCCCTGCAGGTAGGCGGCAATATCTTCCATATCCTGGTCGCTCAACGATGCCGCTTGCGCGTGCATGGTGGCATGCGGGCGCTCGCCATTTTTGTATTCTTGCAATGCTGCCACGATATAGGAGGCATGTTGGTGGCGAAGCCTCGGAACGGCGTAGTCGGGATAGGCGTTCCTATAGTTCTCCATACCGTGACATCCATAGCACGTGTAGAACTTCTTCTTACCGAGCGCCGGATCGCCCGCGGTGCGATCGCCTGGGGCGCCATCGCCCGCAGCGTGAGCGCCCACTGACCAACTCAAACTCAACGCCATGCCCAGCCACGCCAGGCCATTCAATCGAGAAAGCATCTAATTCTCCGCGCCGCGTGATCGAATAGTGCGCTGATGTTAAAGAGTGGACGGCTAAATTGCCACTCGCTTAAGGGCGGCGGCGCCATTTGCGCCCGCGCACGCTACAAAACATCCGCTATGTCCTGCAAAAAGGTGGAATCCGTCGGCTTCATTCCCGACGGGTAGCGGCTGACCACCCGGCCGCTGCGATCGATGAGGAATTTCTCGAAATTCCAGCCAATGTCCCCGGGAAAGCCATTTTCCTTGGCGGTCAACCAAGCGTACAGCGCATGCCGATGAGCACCGTTGACGTTAATTTTTTCCGACAAAGGAAAGCTCACTGCATAGGTAAGCGAGCAAAAACTTTGAATCTCCGCGGCGGTGCCGGGCTCCTGCGCGCCGAATTGGTTGCAGGGGAATCCCACCACCACGAAATTCTTGTCCTTAAGCTCATGGTAGAGTTCTTCGAGACCTGCATATTGCGGCGTGTAGCCGCACTTGCTGGCAACGTTCACCGCCACTGTGACCTTGCCGCGCAATGGGTCGAGGATATCCAACCTGCCATCAAGGCCCTGCACCGCGAAGTCGTAGAAATTGTTCATGGGGCAACTATTATGGCAGGGTTTTGCGCAGTTCCTTGCTGTAGACCACGTTCATCGGATTGTCGCGCCAGCCGCTGACCTGCGGCTTGACGAGATGCTTCGCCACATAGAAATAGAGCGGTATCAGTGGCTGATCGGCGAGCATGACCTGCTCCGCGAGCTGCAGCGATGCGCGGCGGGAACCTAAATCGATTTCGTTCGCCGAACGCGCGAGCAGTTCATCGTATGCGGGGTTGGAGTAGCGCGGCAGGTTGATGCCGGAACTGCTTTGCAGCAGCTGCAAGAAGCCGTAAGCGTCATTGTAATCCGCAAGCCAGCTGGCACGAAACACCTGGGTCACGTCGCCGCGGTCGATATCCTGCAGCAGCACCTTGAACTCTTCGGCATGCAGCGTCGTCTCCACCCCCAGCGCCTCCTTCCACATGCTCGCCACCGCCACTGCGATGCGGCTGTGCAATTCACTGCTGTTGTAGCGCAGCTCGATGACCGGCGGCGATTGCAGCAGGTTCGCCTCAGCCAGGAGCTGGCGCGCGCGGGCGATTCGAAGTGTCATGGGCCAGCCGGCGTACTCAGGCAGCGGCGGGGAATAGTTGGCGGTCTGCGTCGGCACGAAGGTGTAGGCCGGTGACTCACCGGTGGCCGTCACCGCCTGTACCAGGCGCTCGCGGTCTATCACCATGGCGAGGGCCTGGCGCAGCGGCCTCGATCGCACGAAGGGGTCGCGCCGCATATTCAAGCCCAAATAGTACACTCCCAGCTGCGGCGCGAGGTGCAATTCCCGCCCCAAGTGCTGCTTGATCCACGCAAATTGTGCGCCGGGTACAGTCGACGTCACGTCCAACTCGCCGGCACGATAGGCGCGCAGTTCCACCGCCGGCTCGGTGATGGAGTAATACTCCACACTATCGTAGTGGGTGGCGGCATCGTTCCAATAGCGGCGGTTGCGAACCGCGACCAGGTGCGATCCAAAATCCCATCGCGTCAAAATAAAGGCACCGTTCGACACCATCACCCCCGGCTTGGCAAAGGACCGGCCACGCTCCTTGAGCACTGAACGGTTGATGGGAAAAGTCGCGGGATGCGCCAACAGCGCCAGAAAATAAGGGGTCGGGCGCAGCAGACGCACTTCAAGGGTCGCCGCGTCCAGCGCATGCGCGCTTTGCACCGGTGCCAGCAGCTGGGCGTACTGTGCGGCGGTGTGCGGATCCACCAAACGACGCCAGGCTGCTGCGAAATCTTCGGCCACCACAGGCTCGCCGTTCGACCAGCGGGCGAGCGTTCGCAGGTGAAATCGATACGTGAGGCGATCCGCTGAAACGTCGCATCGATCGGCGGCGGCGAGCACCGGCGTGCCGTCAGGGCCGATTTCAGTCAGGCCCTCGTAAAGGTCGCGCAGAATGGTGAGAGCCGCCTCGGATCGCGCGCCATGCGGGTCGAGACTCTCGGGCTCAGCGCCATTGCCACGGCGCAGGACGAGCGCGGGGACTGCCGGCGCAGCCTCACTGCGCCAGCGCGCGACGACAAAGGCCACGGCGATGGCGGCCAGTACCAAAGCGATGGCGCGCAGAGCAGCGCCGCCGGCGCGTGGCGCTCGCGATGCCGCGACGGCCGTCAAGCTGCCCGGTCGCGCTTCTTTAAATGCACCAGCAGCAGCGACACCGCGGCCGGGGTCAGGCCCGGAATCCGCGCGGCTTGTCCCAAGGTTTCGGGACGAACATTACGCAGGCACTGCCGCGCTTCGTTCGACAATCCGCTTACGTCGCCATAGTCGATGTTCTCCGGCAGGCGCAATTCCTCGTGGCGCAGCTGACGCTCGATTTCATCGCTCTGCCGCTGGAGATAGCCCGAGTATTTCGCCTGTACGTCGACCTGCAGTTTGACCTGGGCTTCAAGGCGCTCGTCGCCCTGCCACACCGCGTCGACGTTGCACGCGACGTGGCGCAAATCATCGTATGCAAGCTCCGGGCGGCGCAGTAAATCCAGGGCATGCGTCTCGCGAGCCAAGGGCGCCCCCAGCTTGGCGAGCAAGCCCGGGTCTACGTCGTCCGGGCGCACCAGCGCCGTGGCGAGCCGTGAGAGCTCGCCCGTTACCGCGTCGCGCTTGCGCTCGAAGAATGCCCAGCGGTCGTCATCGACCAGGCCCAACTGGCGGCCTTGAGCCGTGAGGCGCAGGTCCGCATTGTCTTCGCGCAGGCTCAGGCGGTATTCGGCACGGCTGGTGAACATTCGATAGGGCTCGGGGGCGCCGCGCGTAATCAAATCATCGACCAGCACGCCCATGTAGCCTTCGCTGCGTTTCGGCCACCACGCCTCGCGCTGGTCTGCGAGCAAGGCTGCATTGGCGCCGGCAATCAGCCCCTGCGCGGCCGCCTCTTCGTAACCCGTGGTGCCGTTGATCTGGCCGGCGAAGAACAAGCCGGAGAGGAATTTGCTCTCCAAGCTGTACTTGAGATCGCGCGGATCGAAGAAATCGTATTCGATGGCGTAGCCCGGACGCGTAATGTGCGCACGCTCGAAGCCTGCGATGCTGCGCACGAACTCGTATTGCACGTCGAAGGGCAAACTCGTGGAGATGCCGTTGGGGTAGATCTCGTGGGTATTAAGGCCCTCGGGCTCGACGAAAATCTGATGCGAGTGCTTGTCCGCGAAACGCACCACCTTGTCTTCCACCGAAGGGCAGTAGCGCGGACCCACGCCCTCGATCAAACCGGTGAACAGCGGCGAACGGGCGGTGGCCGCGCGAATGATGTCGTGAGTGCGCTCATTGGTGGCCGTGATGTGACACGGCAGCTGGCGCGGGTGCATGTCGCGGCTGCCGAGATACGAGAACACCGGACGCGGCTCATCGCTGTGCTGTTCACGCATCATGGAGAAATCGATGCTGCGGCCGTCGATGCGCGGCGGCGTGCCGGTCTTCAGTCGCCCGACCCGCAATTTCAATTCGCGTAATCGAGCCGCCAAAAGGGTTGACGGTGGATCGCCGGCACGGCCACCGGCGTGGCTCTCAAGACCGACGTGAATGCGGCCGCCGAGGAAGGTACCCACCGTGAGAACGACGGCACTTGCACGCAACTCGATGCCGCTTTGCGTTACCACGCCCACGACATGCTCGCCCTCGAGCAATAGATCCGCCGCTTCTTGCTGAAACAGCACGAGGTTGTGTTGGGTTTCGAGCCTGCGTCGAATTGCCTGCTTATAAAGTTGCCGATCCGCCTGCGCGCGCGTGGCGCGCACCGCGGGCCCCTTGCTCAGGTTGAGCGTGCGAAATTGGATGCCGGCCTCGTCGGTGGCGAGCGCCATGGCTCCACCCAAAGCATCGATCTCCTTCACCAGGTGACCCTTGCCGATGCCACCGATGGCGGGATTACAGCTCATCTGACCCAGCGTTTCGATATTGTGTGTGACCAGCAGGGTGCGGCGGCCCATACGCGCAGCCGCGAGTGCGGCTTCGGTGCCTGCATGGCCGCCGCCGATCACGATCACCCCGTATTCCTCGCCAAAACGCATCATGCTGAATCCACACGATTTTCCAGAGGCGTCACTCTAATCGGCCGGCTCGTAAAGTGCCAGGGAACCTATGGCGACGCCGGCCCGACTAAAGAAAGGGCAGGCACGTTTCCGCGGAAACGCCAAAATGACCGGCCAGTGGACAAAATAACGTTGCCGCGGAAACGTCACAGGAGACTCATGTGATCAGCCTGACTCGTAGATTTCGCGCCCAGGCCTTGACGCTGGCCGCGCTAATCGTCGCAATGGTCACCGCTACCGGCGTTGCGGCCGGCGCCACGCTGCAAATCGGCCAGCCGGCGCCCGAATTCACCGCCAAGGACAGCAAGGGCAGCTCGGTGGCTCTCAACCAGTACCGCGGCAAGACCGTGGTATTGGAATGGACCAATGCGGATTGTCCGTTCACCCACAAGCATTACGCCACCGGCAACATGCAGAGCATTCAGGCGCTGGCGCAAAGGAATGGCGTGGTCTGGCTATCGGTGATTTCCTCGGCGCCGGGTAAGCAGGGCTATGTCAACGGACCGGCCGCGGATGCGCTCACCCAATCGCGCAATGCCGCGCCCACTGCAGTGTTGCTGGATCCCGCAGGGACTCTCGGCCGCCTCTATGGCGCCAAGACCACCCCACATATGTTCGTCATCGACAAAAACGGTGCGCTGCAATATATGGGCGGCATCGACAGCATTGCGACCGCGGACGCCGGCGACATTGCTCATGCCGAGCCCTACTTGAAGGAAGCCATGCTGGCCGTCGCGCAGGGCAAGCCAGTCGCCAATGCGGTGACCCAGCCCTACGGTTGCGCAGTGAAGTATTGAGCAGGCGTCGTGGGCCGTATTCTGCGGTGCTACTCCACCGCCACGGCAATCCCCGCGAACTTCCCGGCCCAGGCCTTGGGTCCCGTATCGTGCACTGAAATGCCTTCCGAACTGACCGCCACCGTGACCGGCATGTCGCGTACTTCGAATTCGTACACCGCCTCCATGCCGAGCTCGGGGAAGGCCACGACGCGGCTGCCGCGGATGGCGTTCGAGACCAGGAAGGCGGCTCCGCCTACGGCAATCAAGTAGGCGGAGTGGTGTTTGGCAATGGACGCAACGGTTTCGGGTCCACGCTCGGCCTTGCCGACCATCGCCAGCAATCCCGCTTTACCTAGCATGGTGTCGGTGAATCGATCCATGCGATTGGCCGTGGTTGGACCCGCGGGACCGACGATTTCAGTGCCGACCGGATCGACGGGACCGACGTAGTAAATGACACGGCCGTGAAAATCCAAGCCATCGGGCAGCGGCTTGCCGGCATCGAGCAATGCACAGATACGCTTGTGGGCGGCGTCGCGGCCGGTAAGCATTTTGCCTGACAGCAATATACGCTCGCCGGGTTTCCAGGCCGCGACCTCGGCTGGAGTCAAGCCATCCAACGACACACGCCGCGCGCCGGCATCGGGAGCCCATTTAACCTTGGGCCACAGATCCAAATTCGGCGGCTCGAGTATCGCAGGGCCGCTGCCATCTAGTGTGAAGTGGATATGGCGGGTGGCGGCGCAGTTCGGAATCACGGCCACCGGCAAGGAGGCGGCGTGAGTCGGATAGTCCATGACCTTCACATCGAGCACCGTGGTCAATCCGCCGAGGCCTTGCGCGCCGATGCCGAGTGCGTTGACGCGTTCGAATATCTCCAGGCGCAGCTCTTCCAACTGGCTGGTGGGTCCGCGTGCGATGAGATCGCCGATGTCGATGGGCTGCATCAGTGATTTCTTCGCCAGCAGCATGGCCTTCTCGGCGCTGCCGCCGATGCCTACTCCCAGCATGCCGGGGGGACACCAGCCGGCGCCCATTTCCGGCACCATCTGCAGCACCCAGTCGGCCACCGAATCCGATGGATTTAACATGGCAAACATGGATTTGTTTTCGGAGCCGCCACCCTTCGCCGCGACGGTAATTTCAACCTCGTCGCCGGGAACGAATTCGGTGTGAATCACCGCCGGGGTGTTGTCGCGCGTATTGCCCCGCTTGAATGCCGGATCGGACACGATGGACGCTCGCAGCTTGTTCTCGGGATTGAGGTAGGCCCGCCGTACGCCTTCGTTGATCATGGCTTCGAGATCGAGGCTTGCATCCCAACGCACCCCCATACCTACCTTTACGAAGACCACCACGATGCCCGTGTCCTGGCAGATGGGCCGGTGGCCTTCGGCGCACATGCGCGAATTTGTGAGTATTTGCGCGATGGCATCGCGCGCGGAAGGGCTCTGTTCCATGTCGTAGGCACGGCCCATGGCGAGAATGAAATCCGGGGTGTGATAGTAGGAGATGTACTGCAAGGCATCGGCGACGCTGGCGATGATATCGGCTTGACGAATCACGGACATGGCAAACCTTGGGTATGGACGACTGGGCCGCAAATTTACCAAGTCACGGGCGGACGATGGTAGCGAATCCCCTACAATCGGAAAAAATCGGAGATTGGCATGCGAGCTGGGTGCAGATTTTTCGTTTTGAGCGCCTTGGGGTGCGCTGGGTGGGGCTTCGCGGGCGCGATGGCGGCAGCCGCCGCGCCGCCGGACTCATCGACGCGGGACTCACTGCCCTTGCAGGAGTGCCGACTCGAACATCCGCTGCGGCTGGCATCGATTCAGGCACGTTGCGGCGTGCTCAAGGTTCCGGAGGATCGCTCTGTGCCAGGCGGCGCCAGCATCGAATTGAGCGTGGCGGTGGTGCCGGCACTCAATCGGCGTGCAGCAGCCGCGCCGCTGTTCTTGTTGGCCGGCGGCCCTGGCCAGGGTGCCGCAGCCATGTACACGAGCTACGCCGGCGCTTTCGCGCGAGTGAATCGCAACCACGACATTGTGCTGGTCGATCAGCGCGGCACGGGAGGCTCCGCGCCGCTGAACTGCGATTATCCGGATGACTGGCAGGCAGTGGCCGATGCCATGCCGGCGCTGCGCGACGCGACGCTGGCGTGCCTGCACAAGTATGGCGACCGCGTGCGTTTCTATACCAGCAGCGCGGCAGTAGCCGACCTGGAGGCGGTACGTGTGGCGCTCAATATTCCGGTAATCGATCTGTACGCAGTGTCTTACGGCACGCGCGTGGCGCAGCTTTACATGCGACGATATCCCAAGGCGGTGCATGCGGTGATTCTGGATGGCGTGACCTATCCCGAACAGGCCATCGGCGCCGAGACGCCGGCCGATGGACAACGCGCGCTGGATCTCATCGTCAAGCGCTGTAGGGAATCGAAGGAGTGCGCCACGGCCTATCCTGACTTGCAGCAAGATCTCGACGCCTTGCGGCAGCGGTTCGGTCCGCAGAAATTGCTGATCACCGTGGATGACCCGAACAGCGGCCTGCCGCTTAAGATCGATTTCAATCGCGGCATGTTGAACGCCTCCTTAAGATTTCTCTCCTATAGCGCCACGCAGGCATCGCTGCTGCCCACGCTGATTCATCGCGCAGCGCAAGGCGAGCTCGGCAGCTTGGCCGCGCAGACCATCATGACGGCGCGTCAGGTGGGCGATCAGCTCGCAAGCGGCATGCAGAACAGCGTGATCTGCAGCGAAGACCAGCCATTTTTTACCGACGCCGGCCTCGACCGCGCGGCCATCGCGCGAACTTATCAGGGCACCGATCAATTGGACGCGCTCGATGCGATTTGCAAGCTGTGGCCGCGCGGCGCAGTGGATGCCGATTTGCACAGCCCTTTGAGGAGCGATGTACCGACCCTGCTGTTGTCCGGCGAGGCCGATCCCGTCACACCGCCCGCCGATGCCGAGCGCGCGGCCCGTGGACTTGCGCGCCATCGGCACCTGATATTGAGCGGCGAGGGACACGGCCAGGTGGCCACCGCCTGCGTACCCAGGCTAATGGCGGAGTTTCTAGACGCACCAGCGCCGGAGAAGTTGGACGCGAGCTGCCTGCAGCGGCACATTCCGGCGCCATTCTTCGTGAACATGACGGGGCCTGCGCCATGATCGAAGCGTCGCACTTGAGCAAACGCTTCGGTGCCATCGAGGCCGTGCGGGATGTCTCCTTCGTGGCGCGCGACAGTGAAATCACCGGCATCTTGGGCGCCAACGGCGCGGGTAAGTCGACCTGTTTGCGCATGCTGTACGGCGTGCTGACTCCGGACAATGGCAAAGCGCAAATCGACGGTCTCGATATCCGCGGTGAGATCTCGAAGGCGCGCGCGCACCTGGGCGTGCTGCCGCATGCGGCGGGGCTGTATGGCAACCTGACGGCGCGCGAGAACATTCACTACTTCGGCACGCTGCAAGGTCTCGATGCGGAACGTCTGGAATCGCGCACCGCCGAGCTTACGCGCATTCTTGGCTTGCAGAGTTTCATCGACCGCCGCGCCAAGGGTTTCTCGCAGGGACAGCGGATCAAGACCGCGCTGGCGCGCGCTCTGGTGCATGACCCCGGCAACATCGTGCTCGATGAGCCGACCAACGGGCTGGACGTGATGGCGATTCGCAGCTTGCGCGAAATGCTGCTTGCATTGAAGTCGCAGGGGCGCTGCGTGCTGTTTTCCTCGCACGTCATGCAAGAGGTCGCGGCGCTGTGCGACCGGGTAGTGATCATCGGCCATGGCAAAGTGCTGGCGGACGCGACCGTGCAGTCCATCCGGGAGCGCAGCGCAGCGGCCACGCTTGAAGAGGCGTTTCTGCAAGTGCTGGGCGATGCTGAGGGCGTGAGCTGATGCACGCGCTGTTCACCGTATTCGGCAAAGAGTTTCGGGAGAATCTGCGCGATCGGCGCACGCTGGTATCCGCGCTGCTGTTCGGGCCGCTGTTCGGGCCCTTGCTGTTCGGCCTCATGGTGTCGCGCATGTTGAATCAAAGCGTGGCCGAATCGGATGAGCCGATTCGAATAACGATTTCGGGCAGTGAATACGCACCCAGCCTTACCCGCTACCTGGAAGCACAGGGAGTCAAGCTCACCGTGGCCAACCTGTCGGAGAATGAGGCCCGCTCCGCCGTCCGTAGCGGCAGTGCGCAAGTGGTGCTCATCATCCCGAAAGAATACGCACCGCGCTTCAGCGCTGCGGCACCTGCGCCGGTGCTGCTGGTTGCCGACAGCGCGGATTCGCAGACCCGCAAGAGCGCGGATCGCGCGCGGCTCATGCTCAGCGGCTATGCCAGCGGCATTGCGCAGCTGCGGCTGCAGGTGCGCGGGGTGAGCCCGCTGCTCGCGGTGCCGGTGGCGGTCAACGAGGTGGACGTCGCGACTCCCACGGGCCGCGCCGTCGTGGTGCTGGGTTTCATGACCTACTTCGTGTTGTTCGCGGTATTGATGGGGGGACTGTACCTCGCCATCGATTCCACGGCGGGGGAGCGGGAACGCGGTTCCTTGGAAGCGCTGCTCAGCCTGCCGGTGGCGCGCGCCAGCCTGGTGGGCGGCAAGATCCTCGCCACCTGCGCTTATATGTGCATATCACTGGCATTGAGCCTTACGGGGTTCGTCCTCGTGTTCCGCTTTGTACCACTGGAAAAGTTGGGTATGAGCGCGAATCTAGGGATAGGTACGGCGCTTACGTTGTTTGCCATTTGCCTGCCCTTCGTGCCCTTGGGAGCGGCCCTTATGACCCTGGTCGCCTCCTTCACCCGCAGCTATCGCGAGGCTCAGACTTACCTCACGAGCGTGCTCCTGGTGCCGACGCTGCCCATTGCATTTGCCAGCATTTATTCCCTGAAAACTCATGCTTCCCTGATGTTCATCCCGTCCCTCAGCCAGCACTTGTTGATGACCAGCGTGCTTAAGGACGAAACGCTCATGGGCATCGATGTGTGGGTGTCGGCCGGGGCATCGTTGGGGTTGGCGCTGTTGCTGATGGCGATGACCGCCCGCCACTGGCGCCGCGAAACCATGCTCGGATAGTCGAGCCGTCACCCATGAATCGCCCATATGGGCATTAGGGGTTTTGCTATATGGTCGTTTAGCAACGCACGCTGTATAAGATGTGACGTAGTTCACAGTCTTAGATCGTTGGGGGACGCTGGGTATGACTGAGACGGCACATGCGCGCACGAATATCGCCCTGCTTTTGGCGATTTTTGTCCTCTCCGCCACCATCATGGTGTGGCTGTTCTGGCATTACCCCGTGATCACAGCGCTGGTTACCCTCGCGGTCTTGACGGCCCTCGGAGTTTCCGCGCGCCTGGCGCGGTCCATCGATACCTCGGACTTTGAACGGGATGCGGCGGCGTAAACATCGTTTGACCGTCGGTGGCTTGCAGCCCGCGGCTTGCAGCCCGCGGCTTGCAGCCCGCTACTATTTTCCGATACAGAAGCTGCTGAAAATCTCGCCTAGCAGATGCTCGCTGGTGAATTCGCCCGTGATTTCGCCTAAGGCGTGCTGAGCAAGCCGCAAATCTTCCGCAAATAACTCGAAAGCCCGCGTGCTGCTCAGGGTGTCTGCGGCGCTTTGCACATGCTGTCGTGCGCGAGCCAACGCGTCGAGGTGGCGGCGGCGCGCGGCTAGGGCTCCCGAATCGGACTCAAGATAGCCCGCACTCGCTTTCAAGTGAGTTCTCAGAAGTGGGAGTCCTGCACCGGTAAGTGCGCTGAGAAATACTCGCGGTGGGACAGCAACCTCATCCAGTCCCGGTAACGTGCCCGTCAAATCGATTTTGTTGAATACCAGAGTGAGTGGCACTCCCGCGGGCAGGGCTTGGAGTTGTGCCTCGCAGATCGTTACATCGGCAGCCGCCGTGGCGGCATCCAGGATGTACAACACGCGGTCAGCTCGGGCAATTTCCTGCCGTGCGCGCCGCACTCCCTCGGCCTCGACCACGTCCGCCGCGGTCCGCAAGCCGGCGGTGTCAACCAAATTCAGCGGCAAGCCGTCGAGATGCACTTGGCGGCGCAGCACATCGCGGGTGGTCCCGGGTAAGTCGGTGACAATGGCGACGTCTTCCCCGGCCAGTTTATTCAACAGGCTGGATTTTCCGGCATTGGGCAATCCCGCGATGACCACGGTGAGGCCTTCTCGCAGCAGCGTGCCTTGACGCGCCGCCTGGCCAAGGGTCTCGAAGCCTTTGAATACTGCCGAGAGGCGCTGCTGCAATAACCGGTCGGAGAGGAAATCGATTTCTTCGTCAGGAAAGTCGATGGCTGCTTCGACGTAGACGCGCAACCCGGTGATCTGGGTTTTCAATTCGGCGACCCGGGCCGAGAACTCGCCTTGCAGGGAGCGCACGGCGGCGCGAGCAGCAGCGGCCGTGCCGGCGCCGATCAAATCAGCGACGGCTTCTGCCTGCGCGACGTCAATCTTGCCATTGAGAAAGGCGCGTTCACTGAATTCACCGGGCCGCGCCATGCGGCAGCCCAGCTCGAGCAGCCGATGCAACAGCAGATCCAGAACCAGAGTGCCACCGTGGCCTTGGAGCTCCAAGACGTGTTCACCGCTGTAGGAGGCGGGTGCGGAAAAATACAGCGCTACTCCTTCGTCGATAGCGTTGCCCTGAGCATCAAGAAAGCTCGCGAGATGCGCATGGCGCGGGGTGGGCAGCCTGCCGAGAACGGCCAGCGCGATTTGCGGTGCCTTGGGGCCCGACACTCGAATGATGCCGACAGCGCCACGCCCGGGAGCGCTGGCAATGGCGACAATAGTGTCGGGCAAATTCACGGCGGGCTTTAACTCCGCTGCTTGGCAGCCTCGGCTTCCACCACTTGGTTGACCCGCCACTGCTGCGCAATGGTCAGCAAGGTATTGGTGAACCAGTAAAGCACCAAGCCTGCGGGAAACCACGCCATCATGCCTGTCATCACCAGCGGCATGAATTGCATGATTTTCGCCTGCATGGGATCGGCCGGCGCAGGATTCAACTTGAATTGCGCAAACATCGCTGCGCCCATCATCAGCGGCAGCACGAAATAAGGGTCACGCGAGGACAGGTCATTCACCCAGAGGAGAAATGGCGCCTGGCGCATCTCCACGCTCTCCAGCAGCACTCGGTAGAAAGAGATGAAGAAGGGTATCTGCACCACCATGGGCAGGCAACCAGCGAGAGGATTGATTTTTTCCTTCTTGTACAGCTCCATCATGGCGCGACCGAGTTTTTCGCGATCGTCCTTGAAGGTCTCCTGTATCTGTTTCATGCGCGGCGCGACGGTGCGCATCTTGGCCATGGAGCGGCCGCTGGCCTGGCTCAAGGGATAGAAGATTAATTTGATGATGGCGGTGACGATGATGATGGACCAGCCCCAGTTGCCGATGAGGCCATGGATCCAATTGAGCCCGGCGAACAAAGGCTGCGCCAGCACGGTCAAAATGCCGAAGTCGACGGTGCGCTCCAGATGAGGGGCAGTGGCCGCCAGCTGCGACTGTAATTTGGGACCGACAAATAATTTCTCGTGGAATTGCGCCTTCGCGCCGGCGGGCACTTCGATCATCGGACCGGTGGCGCTCAGCAGATATTTATTGTCGCGAACCTGCAGCTTATAGTCGTAGGGTTGACCGGCCGCCGGGACGATGGCGGACACGAATTGATGCTGCAGCGACGCGAGCCAACCATTGGTGATGCTTTGGGAAAACTTGCTGTCGGTATCGCTTTCGACGTTTAGGTCATGGGATTTCGTGCCGTCCCAGACCGCCGGACCTTTGAAGGAATAGGTTTCGACGTCGAAATAGGACCGCGACGGATGATCCCAGTGGCGCAGGAATTGCGAATACGAGGCGAGCTTGCGCGGCGCAGTGCCGGCGTTTTGTACATCGTAATACAGGTCGATGGAATACAGGCCGCGTGTAAACACAAACATCTTGGTGACAGTGAGTCCTTGGCCGTCGGTCCAGGTCAAGGGCACGCGCAGCTCCTTGGCGCCTTGCGCGAGTACAAAAGAGTTCTCGGCCGAAGTCCATGTCGTCAGATGCGTGGGCGCGGCCTCGCCCGCGGTGCCGGTCAGTCCTGTTTGCAGCAGGTACAAGGACTGCGGTGGCTCGCGGCTCAGGAGTCTGACCGGCGTATTCGGCGAGTCCTTACGCAACGGGTATTGCAGCAGATCGGCTTGATCGAGTTCGCCGCCTTTCAGATTGATGTCGATATCGAGCACATCGGTTTTGATATGCAGCGGTTGTGAGGGACTGGCAGCCGGCGCAGGGGCGGCGCCGGCGGGCGGCGCGGCCTGCGGCTCCGCAAAGGCCGGCGCAGCGGGAGCAGCTGCGATCGCGGGAGACGATGCAGGAGGCGTAGCGCCTGTCGCGGCCGAGCTTGCGGCCTCAGGCACGGTGTCGCCGAGAGTTGCGCCCGCCCCGGGAGCGCCGACGGATTGACTCACGGATCCCGGGGAACCCGCCGGCGGATAGTCGTGCATCCACGCCTGATAGTTATAGAACAGAACGGCCGCGAGGGCGAACCAGAGGAGAATGCGGGTATTAGGCATTGATCATTCTCTCATCCGGCACGGGATCGTAGCCGCCCTTATTCAGGGGATGACAGCGTAGCAGGCGGCGCAGCCCAAGCCAGGAGCCGCGCAAGGCACCGTAGCGTTCGATCGCGGTATGCGCGTAGCAGGAGCAACTGGGATAGAAACGGCAGCGCGGACCCAGCACGGGTGATATCAGCAATTGGTAGCCGCGGATAATCCACAACAAAATTGTGCGAGGCTTCAGCATCGTTGCGTAATCGACTTCCAGTGCTTGTCCAGACTTGCGCGCAAATCACTTAACGGTGCTTGCCGCGCCGCTTCGCGCGCGGAGACCGTGACATCGACCGGTGGCAATGAATGTTGGTTCAAGCGAAAAGATTCTCGTGTCAGGCGTTTGATGCGATTGCGTGCGACCGCGGTACCGAACGTTCGCGTCGCTATGCTCAAACCCAATCGAGGAAAGGTTTCATGATTGGCCAGAACTAACAAACTAAAATAGGCATCGGCAAATCTTTTGCCCCGCCGCTTCACTTCGCGAAACTCGGCCGGCTGATGCAGTCGCTTGCGCGGCTCGAACGTCAGCCTCTTGATTGAATTGGGGATCGTTAAACAGTCCTGAAACGAAATCAGGGACAGAGGAGCTTGCGGCCCTTAGCGCGACGGCGGGCCAGCAGTCGACGGCCGCTCTTGGTGGCCATGCGCGCACGAAAGCCGTGGGTGCGGGCACGATGTAAATTACTGGGGTTGAAAGTACGTTTCATAGCGCTACTCGAGCAAAAACCACCGGGCAAATCAATGAATTGGGAGATTTACGAAAGGCGGCAAGGGTACTGAGCGAGCATGGATGTGTCAATAGACGCCTCGCCACGTTGGAGCTAGACTCGCTGCCCTTTCGTTTATTTTGACCCATTGCCGTATTCACTAGGAGAGCGCTCTTGCCGGAGACGCTATGGAACCGCTGTCTGCGAGTGCTCGAGAGCGAACTCCCGGAGCAGCAGTTCAATACCTGGGTGCGCCCGCTGCAGGCGATCCAGGGCAACGGAGAGTTGAAGCTTCTGGCACCGAATCGTTATGTCATCGAGTGGTTGGGTCAGAACTCATTGCCCAGGATCAAGGAATTGATTCGAGCGTTTGCGGAGGAACCTACGCCTGAAGTGGTGCTGGACGTGGGCACACGGGCCGGCGTCTCGGCTCCGGTGGTGTCGGTCAACGGCAACCATGAGCCGGCCAGCAGCGTGGCTGCGAGAGCCAGGCGGCTGGCCCCTTCGGTGCTCGGTGCTCCCATCAACGCGGGTTTTACATTCGACAGCTTTGTCGAGGGCAAGAGCAATCAGCTCGCCAAGGCCGCTGCGATCCAGGTCGCCGGCAATCCGGGAAAAGCCTACAACCCGCTGTTCATCTACGGTGGCGTGGGCCTGGGCAAGACGCACCTGATGCACGCCGTGGCGAATAAGTTGAAGGAGCGTAATCCCGGGGCACGGCTCGCCTATGTGCACAGCGAAAGATTCGTCAGCGACATGGTGAAATCCTTGCAGCACAACACCATTAACGACTTCAAGACGGCGTACCGGTCACTCGATGCCCTGATGATCGACGATATTCAGTTCTTCGCTGGCAAGGACCGTTCGCAAGAGGAATTCTTTCATACGTTCAATGCCCTGCTCGAGAGTCAGCAGCAGGTAATCCTGACCTGCGATCGCTACCCGAAGGAAGTGGACGGGCTAGAGGAACGCTTGAAATCGCGCTTCGGCTGGGGCTTGACCGTGGCCATCGAGCCGCCGGAATTGGAAACCTGCGTGGCAATTTTGATGAGCAAAGCCGCGGCGGCGGTAGTGGATTTGCCGGAAGAAGTAGCGTTTTTCATCGCCAAGCGTATTCGTTCGAATGTGCGCGAACTAGAGGGTGCGTTGCGCCGTGTGGTGGCGACTTCGGAATTCACCGGCCGGCCCATTACCCTCGAACTGGTGAAAGAGGCCCTGCGGGATGTATTGGCACTGCAAGAAAAGCTGGTGACCGTCGAAAATATTCAAAAGACGGTGGCGGAATACTACAAAATTAGAATTGCGGATTTACTGTCGAAGCGGCGCAGTCGTTCCATCGCCAGGCCTCGGCAAGTGGCGATGGCTTTGGCGAAGGAATTGACCAATCACAGTCTGCCGGAGATTGGTGATGCTTTCGGTGGTCGAGATCACACCACGGTGTTGCACGCGTGCAGGCGAGTCAAGGAGTTACGCGAGATGGAGCGCCGCATCGGCGAGGACTATATGAACCTGTTGAGAACCCTAGCTGGATAGCCTAGGAAAAGCTGTGGATAAAGTTGTGGATGAAGTTACCCACAGGTCGATGACAAGTTGCGAGCTGTCCTTGGACAGGAGTGCGATGTGGTTATGGTGCTTGTAAGACTCTGTTTAATCTGGTGATTCCGGGGTTATACCGAAATATCGGGCGCCTCATAATCATAGTAATAATCTCTTTTTAAGAATCTAAATCTAAGATTGGATCAGACGGGTGAGCCCATGAAATTGACGGCGGAGCGAGAGAAGTTATTGGCGCCTTTGCAGGCGGTCATCGGAGTGGTGGAGCGTCGGCAGACCATGCCGGTGCTGGCGAATGTTTTGCTGGCCGTTCGCCAGGGGCAATTGTCGATCACCGCGACCGATTTGGAGGTTGAGCTCGTGGCGTCCACCGAGGTGACCGTGCAAGAGGCCGGAGATATCACCGTCCCGGGCCGTAAATTCCTGGATATTTTGCGGGCGCTGCCCGAGAAAGTATCGGTATCGCTGGCGGTTGAGGGCGAGAAGGTGGTGATCAAGGCGGGACGCAGCCGCTTCAGCTTGTCGACACTGCCTGCCGCGGAATTCCCGGTGATCGATGACATCAATTCGCAGCAGACGGTGCAGGTTCCACGCAAGGAATTACTGCGTTTGCTGGAAAAAACTCATTTCTCCATGGCGCAGCAGGACGTGCGCTATTACTTGAACGGCATGCTGCTCGAGATCGACGGCCTGGTATTGCGAGCAGTCGCGACTGACGGGCATCGGCTGGCGCTATGCGAAACAGCGTTGGCCGCCAGGGCTAAGACCTCGCAGCAGGTGATTGTGCCTCGCAAAGGTGTATTGGAACTGCAGCGCGTGCTCACGGAAGAAGGGGTGGCTGAGCTGGCGATCGGGACGAATCACGTTCGTGCACAAATCGGCGATGTTCGCTTCACTTCGAAGCTAATTGATGGACGTTTTCCAGAATATTCTCGGGTAATCCCAGCGGCGCCCGCCTCCGCCATTCGTGCGGATCGCGATATTTTGCGCCAAGCACTGCAGCGCACTGCCATTTTGTCTAACGAAAAGTACCGGGGTATTCGCGTCACCGTGAAGAAGAATGTGGTGACGGTGCAGGCCCACAATCCCGAGCAAGAAGAGGCTGAGGAAGAAATCGAGGTCGTGTACGACGGTATAGATCTCGAGGTGGGATTTAACGTGAATTATCTGTTGGATGCATTGGCGGCCATTGATGGTCAGGAAGTAGAACTCGGGCTGACTGATAGCAATAGCAGCTGCTTGATCCGCTCGCCGGGCGCTGCGTCAGCCCGCTACGTCGTCATGCCCATGAGGCTTTGAGGGATGTCGCTTTGTCGGTTGCAAGTAACGGACTTCCGCTGCTTGCAGTCGGCGACTCTAGACCTCGACCCCCGATTTACCCTGATCAGCGGGGCCAATGCGTCGGGCAAAACAAGTTTGTTGGAGGCGATTTACGTGCTGGGACGGGGACGATCCTTTCGTACCCGTCGCCTGGAGCACCTGATTCGCCGAGACCAGGAGTGTTTCGTGGTATTCGGCGAGGTAGAGGCCTTTGATCGCCGCGTATCCCTCGGAGTAGAAGGCTCGCTCGCCGGCATCCGCGCCCATTTGGGTGGCGACAGAGCAAAGTCCTTGGCTGAGTTGGCGCCTATGCTCCCGGTCCAAATCATCGATCCAGAGATCCACCGGCTCATTGAAGAAGGTCCGTCTCGGCGCCGGCGATTCCTTGACTGGGGTGTGTTCCACGTGGAACCACGGTTCGTCGATGACTGGCAAAGGTTTCAGCAGGCGCTAAAGCAACGGAATGCTGCGTTAAAGGCGAGGCAGTTACGACCGGCTATTGCTGCGTGGGACTTCGACCTCATTCGTTACGGTGAGGCAGTGTCGGCGGCCAGAGCTCGTTACGTGGAGTCGCTGGCCGACGCTGCAGTAAGTACGACGCGGCGATTGCTCGGCATGGAGCTGCAGATTGGTTACCGGCAGGGCTGGACACGCGGGACCAGCCTGTCGGAGGCCTTGGCGCAGAGCTGGGGTGTCGACTTCGAGTCAGGCGCCACCCAGGTGGGGCCACACCGTGCCGAGCTAACCATACGGCTTAACGAGCTCGGGGTGAAGGATCGCATCTCCCGCGGGCAGCAAAAGTTGCTGGCCGCCGCATTGCTGATGGCCCAGGTGAAACTCTTTCCCCAGGATTCGCCAGTGCGACCTAGCCTGCTACTGGACGACCCAGCCGCCGAACTGGATGACCAAAGGCTAACCGGTCTGATCGACGAGGTGTCGTCGCAGAGCGTGCAACTCATTGTCACGACGCTGCATCCAGAATTCTCGCAGTTCGGCACGCCGGGGTTGCAATATCGAATTGAGGACGGGAAAGTTAGGGCTGCTTAGCGGTTGATGAGCGGCAACCTACTCCCAGATGAATCAGCGGATTTGTTCCACGTGAAACCAAACCTCAGCCAATCGCAGGTGAGAATACAGACTGAGACAGGTTTGCAAGCTATTGATTTAAAAGTACATTCCGGAATTCAAGAATTCGTTAAATACGCCTAAAACTGCTAGAATGGGGAGTCATAAAACAGGATCCACCATGGCCGATAGCGACGTCTACGATTCCAGTAAAATCAAAGTCTTAAGGGGCCTCGACGCGGTGCGCAAACGGCCCGGCATGTACATCGGCGATACCGATGACGGCAGCGGCTTGCATCACATGGTGTTCGAGGTTGTGGATAACGCCATCGACGAGGCACTGGCTGGTCATTGCGATCGAGTGGTGGTCACCATTCACGCGGACGAATCCGTCACGGTTTCGGATAACGGCCGTGGCATCCCGGTGGACATCCACGCCGAGGAAGGGCGCTCGGCAGCCGAAGTGATCATGACCGTGCTGCATTCTGGCGGCAAATTCGATGACAGCTCCTACAAGGTCTCGGGCGGTCTGCATGGCGTAGGCATCTCGGTGGTGAATGCGCTGTCCGACTATTTGGAATTGCTGATCCGCCGCGACGGCAAGTTGCACCGCCAAGAATATCGATTGGGCGAACCGCAAGCACCGCTAGCCGCCATCGGCGACACCGAGGAGAAAGGCACCACGCTGCGCTTCAAGCCCAGCGCGCAAATATTCACGCACATTTCCTTCAACTACGACACGCTGGCGAAGCGCTTACGCGAACTGTCCTTTTTGAATTCCGGCGTGCGCATCGAGTTGATCGACGAGCGCGACGAAAAAAGCGAAGTGTTTCAGCATGAGGGCGGGCTGAAAGCATTCGTCACCCATCTGAATCGCAGCAAGACGCCGGTTCATCCCACCGTGTTGTGGTTTCAAACCCGCGACGGCAATACCCAGGTCGAAGTCGCCATGCAGTGGAACGACTCCTACCAGGAGAGCATGTATTGCTACACGAACAACATTCCGCAAAAGGACGGCGGCACGCATCTCGCGGGCTATCGCGCCGCACTGACTCGCACGCTCAATAATTACATCGAAAAAGAGCTCGCCGCGAAGAAGGAAAAAATCCAGACCACGGGCGATGACTCGCGCGAAGGCCTGACGGCGATTCTGTCCGTGAAATTACCGGATCCGAAATTCTCCTCGCAGACCAAGGATAAATTAGTGTCCTCGGAAGTGAAGGGTGTGGTGGAGTCCGCGGTCGCGGGGCGCTTGGAAGAATTTCTGTTGGAACATCCTCAAGAAGCACGCGCCATCGTCAACAAGATTCTCGAGGCTGCTTATGCCCGCGAGGCCGCGCGTAAGGCACGCGAAATGACACGGCGTAAAGGCGCACTGGATATCGCAGGCTTGCCTGGCAAGCTTGCCGATTGCCAGGAGAAGGATCCCGCGCTCTCAGAAATGTTCTTGGTGGAGGGCGACTCCGCCGGCGGCTCCGCGAAGCAGGGCCGAGATCGTCGAACGCAAGCTATCCTGCCGCTGAAGGGAAAAATTCTAAACGTCGAGAAAGCGCGCTTCGACAAAATGCTGGCGTCCGCCGAAGTCGGCACCCTCATCACCGCGTTGGGCTGCGGCATCGGGCGTGATGATTTCAACGTGGATAAATTACGGTATCACCGCATAATTATCATGACAGATGCGGACGTCGACGGAAGTCACATACGAACATTGCTGCTCACATTCTTTTATCGTCAGATGCCGATTCTCATCGAGCGCGGTCATATCTACATTGCGCAGCCGCCGCTGTACAAGGTGAAAAAAGGCAAGCAAGAGACGTACGTCAAAGACGATTTGGAGTTGAATGCGCTGCTGCTCAATACCGCCATCGACGACGCAGCACTGCATGTTAGCGCTGACGCTCCGCCACTGTCGGGATTGGGTCTTGAGTCTCTGGCAAGGAAGTACGTCGAGGTGCAAGCGATCGTGAAGCGCTGGGCGCGGCGCTACGATGAGCGATTCTTGGAACAGCTGCTGTACGTGCCGGCAATGAGCACGGACGCTTTCGACCGCGTAGATACTTTGCGGGATTGGTGCCGGAATCTGGAGGCAAAACTCAACGCCCTTGATGATGTGTCGCGACGCTATCGCGTCGCCGTGGAGACGGCCGCAGCCGGCGGCCATCGCATCAATTTGCAGCGCTTGGAGCACGGCCTCACTTCCGAGAAACACATACCTCGAGAGTTCTTCGAATCCGCGGAATATCTGCGTATCGCAGAACTCGCGCAAACGTTGAGCGATTTAATGGGGCCGGGTGCCTTCATTCAACGCGGCGACGAACGACAAGATGTGGCGAGCTTCAAGGTCGCGATGAACTGGTTGTTCGAACAGGCCAAGAAGGGGCAGAGCATCCAGCGCTACAAGGGCTTGGGCGAGATGAACGCCAGTCAATTGTGGGACACCACCATCAACCCCGAAACGCGCCGGCTCATGCAGGTGCGCATCGAGGACGTGGTGGCCGCGGACGATATTTTCACGACACTGATGGGCGATGCGGTGGAACCGCGGCGGGAATTCATCGAGAAGAACGCGCTGCAAGTTTCGAATCTAGATATTTAGACCGGCAGGTTCGCTGTGCCTCATCGCTTCGATAAGGTGTCGAGGATGGATGGCGCGTCGGCCAAGAAGGCCTCCCGGGCGCGCAGTCCCGCCCGGAGTGGTTCTTCCTTGTGGTCTTGAATGAGGCGAGCGAACACCAGTGTTCGTCGCTCCTTCATTGCCCAACCTACAAACCAGCCATATGCGCCCGCGTTGTCCTCAGATCCATCGGCGATCGGGGAGCCGGTGCCCGTCTTGCCGTGTATCTCCCATCCATTCGGAAGCACGCCGATTGCCGTTATTCGACTGGTCATCTCATAGGCGTGTGCACTGATAGGCAACCGTCGCCCGACGACTTTCTGCAAGAACGCGATTTGCTCCCGTGGCGAGATTTTTAACGAGGAACTCAGCCACGCCTGAGTGAGACCGTCGTGCTTGCCGGGATCGCCGCAGATATCCTGATTTCCGTAATCGAATACTTTCATGTAATGCCTGAATTTATCATCGCCGAGCGATTTGGTTACTTGCTGCGAATACCACACTACAGAGTTCTTGATCCAACTCGTTGGGTCGGTGCTCGCTCGCCACGCCGGAATCCAATCCGGATATCCTGTATGAAATGGCAACGCCGGCGAATGCTCGTCGATCAGAAAACCAGAGTCATAGCCCATCAGGCTGATGGCGATCTTGAATGTCGACGCGGGAGTGACGCGCCTATCGCAGTCGCCGTCCTCCCGAAGTAGATTGCCGGTGCGTGCATCTGCGACGGCGGTGCACACCGTTGCCGCTCTTGCGATGGGCAACGCGTAGGCTGCAAGCAGCACGAATAGCGCGGCTCTGCTTATCAACGATCTGACCGATCGGCTGATCTGATCGGCAGATCCTCAAAGACGGTAAGGCCCGCCGGCAGGACAACCCACGCTGGAAGGTCGCGTGTAAAAATCGCTATGGTCGGCTGAAATCCCAGCGGCTCATCCAGCGAGCCCGCGTAAATCGTGAACGAGTCCGAATGATCGAGCTCGCCGCCGAATACCAGACTGCCACAAACGACGCAGGAATTGCGCACCGCGTCACCGCCACTGGCGGCCCTGGATCGGTGTGCAAGAACTTGACCCGTGAATCTAACCGCGCTTCGCGCGAATCCCATAAAGGGAATGAAGCCGGAACCCGATGCCTTGCGGCAATCGCCGCAGCAACAGTAACCGCACACCGTAGGGTTGCCGGTGGCTTCGTAGCGTAGTGCGCCGCAAAGACACCCACCGGTGTAACGCGCCATAGTCACCTCTCGGATGTAAGAAGATCCATATTTGCTTGCCCGGCAAGCGCTCTCTATTCTATTAGAAATCATGAATACGCCCGAATCCAGCATGCCGCTACCGCGAATGATCGAGCCCCCCAATGATGTGCTCGCATTCGATATCGCGGAACTGGAGCAGGCCGCGGTGCTGGTGCACCAGGTAGTAGCGCCGACGCCGCAATATGCCTGGCCCAAGCTCAAGCGCCGCGCGGGCTGTAACGTCTGGGTGAAGCATGAAAATCACACTCCCACCGGGGCCTTCAAGGTTCGCGGCGGTCTCGTGTACTTGGATCGCCTCTTGCGTGCTCATCCCAAAACCCCGGGAGTCATTTCGGCGACCCGCGGCAACCATGGTCAATCCATCGCCTTCGCCGCGGCGCGCAGCGGCATTGCCGCGACCATCTATGTGCCGCACAATAATTCTCATGATCAGAATTCCGCCATCGCCGGCTTTGGCGCGCGGCTCGTGGAATTCGGCAAGGACTTCGACGACGCAAAGCACGAGGCCTTTCGCGTGGCGGAAGCCGAAGGTTTGCACTTCATCCCGTCATTCCACCGAGACCTGGTCGCCGGTGTCGCAAGCTATGCCCTGGAACTATTTCGTTCGGTTGGCGAGTTGGATGCCGTTTACGTTGGCGTTGGCATGGGATCCGGGATCGCCGGGTTGATAACTGTGCGCGATCTTTTGGGATTGAAGACGGAGGTCATTGGCGTTGGGATGGCCAAGGCTCCCGCCACGCTGCGTTCATTCGCCGCCGGCAGGCCCATCAAGACCTCGACGGCGCAAACCTTTGCGGATGGTCTGGCAACGCGTGAACCCCACACGGAGGCCATTGCAATCATCTGCGGCGGCGCCGCGCGCATGGTGGAGGTGAGTGAAGATGCGGTTGCCGATGCGATGCGATTCTACCTTGACGACACGCACCAGATCGCCGAGGGCGCCGGCGCCGCACCGCTCGCGGCGCTGCTCCAGGAGCGGGACCGGATGGCGAACAAGAACGTCGCCGTGGTTCTAAGCGGCGGCAACATCGAGCGTGCGCGCTACTTGCAGGTGCTCAGCGGCGTCACGCCGGCGGCTTAAGCTGCGTGGACCCGTGTCTTCATCGACCGGTGCTCAGCGTGCCGCGCTAGCCCGCATGGATCGCGCCGCGCGCTGCACCGCGGCAATTCGCAGCGCGCGGCTGCTGTCCAATCGCGAGCGTGCGGCGGCGACGATCTCAGGCCTTGCGCGCTCGGGACGCCCGCAATCGAACGGCGGCTCAGGCGCGTATTCCAGAGCCAGCTGCACGGTCTGAGCGTGATCCACACCCGCGATCTCGGCCATGACGGCGAGCGCCATGTCGATCCCGGCTGTTACTCCGCCGCCGCTGATGACATTGCCGTCCCGAACAATGCGCGCGGGGTCAGGCGTGACTCCGAAATCCGCCAGCATCTCGCGCCAAGCCCAGTGACAGGCGGCGCGTTTGCCGCGCAGCAGACCCGCCGCGGCCAGCAGCAATGAACCAGTGCAAACCGAGGTGACGTACTGAGCCCGTGCAGCCAAACGCCGCAGCTCGGACAAATACGCCGGGTCCTCCATCGCCTCGACGGTGCCGAAGCCACCAGGAACGCAAAGCAAGGCGCATTCCGAGACATCGGCTAGGCGCACCACGTTAGAGAAAGTGATTCCGCCTGCGTCCATGCTGCCGCCCTGGGTCGACGCCAGTACACATCGCGCGCCCGGCAGCCGCGCGAATACCTCGAAAGGCCCGGTGAAATCCAGCTGCGTGACCCGCGGATAGAGCGCAAATACGATGGGGAAATCACTGTTCATTGCTCTGCTCCTGATGATTGACCGAAGCACATTAACCGACTAGTCTCCGGCTTAAATGACATTATTCCAACCTTTTACGCCATGACTCGCCACGTCGCCTTTCTGGTCTATCCGGGCTTTCAGCTGCTGGACGCGGCCGGGCCGATCGCGGCCTTTGAAATTGCCGCGCGCTACTCTCCGGACGGCTACACGCTACGGGTAATTGCGGCCAATCCCGGCCTGGTGACAAGCTCATCGGGTGTCCCGCTGCAAGCCTATGCCTTCGGGACTGCCCGCGGCATCGACACGCTCATCGTGGCGGGTGGCGACGGCTCACGAACCGCGATGCATTGCGCGAAAACTCGGCGGTTCATCCATCGCTGCGCCGCGCTGGCACGCCGAACTGCCAGCGTCTGCTCGGGCTCTTATTTACTCGCAGCTGCCGGAGTGCTCGACGGCAGGCGTGCGACCACGCATTGGAGCCGTGCCGCCGATTTCAGCCGCAAGTTCCCGCGAGTTTTCGTGGAAGCGGACAGCATCTTCGTCAATGACGGAACCATCTGGACGTCGGCCGGTATCACTGCCGGAATAGACTTGTCGTTGGCCCTGATCGAAGCTGATCTCGGCGAATCGGTCGCGCGCCGTACTGCACAACAGCTCGTGGTCTACTATCGGCGCCCGGGAGGGCAATCGCAGTTCTCCGCACTCTTAGATATGGAGCAACCCAACGGCCGCTTTACTGCACTGCTCGATCACGTACGCAGCCACCTTGAACGGCGGCATAGCGTCGCGGATCTGGCGCACCATGTGTCCATGAGTCCCCGGCATTTCACGCGGGCATTTCACGCCGAGACCGGAATGTCTCCAGCCAAGGCCATTGAACAACTGCGTGCCGAGACAGCTCGCGGTTCGCTCGCCGGCAACGGCCGCTCCATCCAGCAGGTCGCGCGCGCCTGCGGCTTCGGCAACGCCGAGCGAATGCGCAGAACCTTTCTCCGCCTGTTCGGTACGCCGCCGTCGGCGATGAAATATCGAGGACACTAGCGGCGTCGATGTGGAACGCTCAAAGGTTACGTGACTCAACCGGGAAGCGTGAACCGCGCCGTATGCTACTGCAAGGAATGCCAGGCCTTCGCGCATTTCCTGGGCCGTGCCGATGAGATTTTGGATGCCGAAGGCGGCACCGATGTCGTTCAATCCACCGCCGCCCGTCTCACCCTGACGGAAGGCCGGGAAATGCTGGCGTGCATGCGTCTCACAGAAAAGGGCCTGGTGCGTTGGTATGCGACCTCTCACTGGACGATTCCTTCGGGCCGGTTCGCATGTGGGTCAACGCCAAGGGCGCCAAGGGAGAAGTGCCATCAAACACTCTGGCGGTAATTGGCGGGATCATGCGCATCGCTGGGATGCTGCTGCGTGCGCGTCTCAACGGGAGATCGCGACGATAACAATGAACAGAGCATATAGCCCCGCAAGCGGGATGAGCGATCGTGCGTTGACGGCGTTCTTGGAAAACAAACCCAGCAGTATCGCAACCGCCGCCATGGTGACGACGCCGGAGACGATGAGCTCGCGCGAGAACAGCCAAGACGTAAAGTACACTCCGAGGGCGGTGGGTATGGTGGCCTGAATCATCATGGCTCCCGAGATATTGGCGAGCGCCAACCTCTCCTTGCCCTGGCGAACCCAGATGATGGCGTTCATGGTCTCCGGCAATTCGGTGGCCACCGGGCTCAATAGCAGCGCCACCAGCTGCGGTGACATTCCCGCCCAGGTTCCGATGGCTTCCAGCTGACCGACGAACAGCTTGGATGCGACCGCAATGATGAGCAGCGCAACGCTGGTCTGTAGCAGCGGCCACATCAGACCCGGATCGCCGCTCGGATGAAACTTCAGAGGCTCGAGCGTCGCCTCGCCTAACACCTGCGCGCCGCGCAATTCGCTTAGCAGGTACACCACGTACGCGAGCAGAAACAGGCCGCCGAGCAGCGGCTTGTATTTGAACACCAACAGCCCGAGCGCCACCTTGAGCGCAAACATGCCGAGAAACCACGCTTGATCGCGCCGCAGCTTCGTCGACTCGCACTCGATCAGCGGCGAGCTGCGGCCGAGCCGTCGCCGATTCCACAGCATGGCGACGCCGACCACGGCGTAGGACACCGTGGCGAGCACCAAGGGACCGCCCAAGGCGGCGCCGACGCCGATATCCTTTTGAGCCGCGTCGCGGCCGAAGACTACTGCCACGAAAGTCACGGCGCTCTCGGGCAACGCGGTGCCGAAGGCAGCAAGAATGGTGCCGGTCGCGGTCTCTCCCACGCCCAAACGACGGCCCAGCCATTCCACTCCATTGACGAAAAACTCGCAGGCGAAGTAGATCGCGGCGGCTGATCCCAAAAACAGAACGGCTGTGAGCATGGACCTCAAAAGTATACGATATGTGTTGTCTCAAGGCCTCCTTGAAAGCCCGCTACGAGAGCGCATGACCGCCCTAAATTTTCAGCACCACGATGTAACGGCCAACGGCATTCGCATGCACTTTGTCGAACGTGGAACGGGGCCGCTGGTGCTGCTGTGCCACGGCTTTCCCGAAGGGTGGTATTCGTGGCGCGAGCAACTCATCGCACTCGCTCGTGCAGGCTATCGCGTGGTGGCGCCGGACATGCGTGGCTACGGCCGCACCGAGGCGCCGGCAGAAATATCCGCCTACTCCATCATGGACATTGTCGGCGACATGATCGGGCTTGTGAGCGCGCTCGGGGAAAAGCGCGCCGCCATCATCGGACACGATTGGGGCGCGAACATCGCCTGGCATGCGGCGCTGTTTCGCCCGGACGTGTTTCCCGCTGTGGCCGCTCTCAGCGTGCCGTTTCGACAGCGCGGCCCGTCGCCGCCTTTGCAGATGCTGCGCAAGGCGGGCCAACTGTCGCATTACTGGTTTCATTTTCAAGAGCCGGGGGTCGCTGAGGCGGAGTTCGAACGCGATCCGCGCACGGCGTTGCGCCGTATCCTCTATTCGATTTCCGGCGACGCGCCGCCCGAAACTCGCAGCCTGTTACTGCAGCTCGGCAAGGGATGGCTGGCCAATTCCGTTGCTCCCGAACATCTGCCGCCTTGGTTGACGGAAGCGGATCTCGATCACATGACGGCGGAATTCTCACGCTGCGGATTTCGCGGAGGCCTCAATTGGTACCGCAACATCGATCGCAACTGGGAACTCACGGCACCCTGGGCGGGCGCGGTGATCCACCAGCCGGCCCTGTTCATTGCCGGCAGCGTGGACCCCGTCATCAGCTTGCGTTCGGGAGCTTCGGCATTGGACGCCCTCGCGGCAACGGTCCCCGGGTTGACGCGCAAACTGCTCATCGACGGCGCCGGGCATTTCATACAGCAAGAGCGTCCACAGTTGGTCAACGCGGCAATTCTCGATTTTCTGTGCGCGCTGCCTGAGTGGGGAGCGAAGTAGCAATGCCCAAGACTGTCGATGATCACTATGCCCACCTGCTGGGGCCGGTCTATACATGGATGGCGGGCGATATCGATGCCGCATTTCTGCGCAGCGAAGCCGAACTCGACGTACTGCCGCCTGCTGCAGACAGTGCAATGGCGGTCGATCTGGGCGCCGGCTTCGGTCTGCACTCAATCCCGCTCGCACGCCGCGGCTTTTCGGTACTCGCGCTCGATAATTGCGAAGTCTTGTTGCAGGACTTGAGGCAGCGCGCGGGATCGTTCCCCATCCGCGTCACCAACGAGAACCTGCTCAACTTCAAGGCGCATCTGACGGCGCCCGTCGATGTCATCCTGTGCATGGGCGATACCCTCACCCATCTGCCCGATCAATCCAACGTCGAGACGCTGTTCAAGAATGCAGCGGCGGCCCTCAATTCCGGCGGCGTCTTTGTCGCAACCTTTCGCGACTATGTGACCGCTCCGCTCGAGGATGACGCGCGTTTCATCCCGGTTCGCAACGACGCCGATCGAATCCTGACCTGCTTTCTGGAATATGCAGACACCACGGTGACCGTGCACGATCTTCTGCATGAGCGCGAGGGCCGTTCATGGAAGCTGCACGTCAGCAGCTACCGCAAGCTGCGTCTCGCACCGCAGTGGGTGGCTCAACAGTTGAGCTCTTTGGGCCTCGAAGTCGTGAGCGATACGGTGCCGGGACGCATGGTTAGGATTACCGCGCGCCAACCGGCGGCCAGCGCTGCGGCAGACCTGAGCAAATGAAAATAGCCGTGCTATTCGGTGACAGCAGTGAAGAACGTGACGTGTCGATCGCCAGTGCAGCGCAGATCATCCCTGAGATAGCCCGCGTTCGCGGCTCTGCCGCGGCGCGCTCAAGGGCCGCTAGCTGCAGCTGCCGCCGCCGCGATACGCGCCAGTCCGGCTTCGATCGACTGCTTCACTTCCTCGTTGAGTTCGCGGGGATTTTTGCCGGCGGATTCGATCGGCTCGCCGATGATGACGCGGATCGTGCCCGGCCTTTTCAGGAAGCCGCGCCGCGCCCAGAATTTACCGGCGTTGTGCGACAACGGCACCACGCTCTTGCCGGATGCGATGGCGAGCATGGCGCCGCTGACGCCGAACTTGCGCGTCTCGCCCGCGACCACCCGGGTGCCCTCGGGAAAAATAATAATCCACAGGCCGTCTCGCAGGCGCGCCTTGCCCTGGTCGATCACCTGGTTGACCGCGCGATGACCCTCGCCGCGGTTGATGGCAATCGGCCGAAGCAGCTTCAGGCCCCAGCCGACGAAGGGAATCCACAGCAATTCGCGCTTCAGCACCCATACCTGCGGCGGAAAGATGAGGAATTGCGCGACGGTTTCCCAGGCAGACGTGTGATTGCTCATGACAATGTGATTGCCGCTTGGAATGCGCTCCCGCCCTTCCACCACATACTTGAGTCCGCAGAGGTGTTCGAGCACCCAGAACAGGATCCGGGCCCAGCTGCGGGCGATGGCAAATTGCGCGCGATACGGCAACCAAAACCCCAGCGCCATCACCCCGCCGAACAGGCAGGCCGATGCCATCATGTAGGTGGTGAAAATCAGCGACCGAATCAGTTGCACGGAGTGGGTTCAACCCGGCAGGCGCGACAGATCGGCGACTCCGCCGAGCAGTTGCTGTACGTCGCGCAACAGCGCGAGGCGGTTATTGCGCCGCTCGAGGTTCTCATCCATCACCATGACGTGCTCGAAAAACAGATCCACCGGCGCTCTCAAGTCCACCAGTGCCTTGAGACTGTCCGCATAGCGGCGCTGCGCGACTGCGTTTTGCACCGGAGCACGCAGATCGCGCAGCACCTGATGCAGTTGCCGTTCGGCAACCTCGGTCAATGCGCTGGCATCGACGGCCGCATCGCCGGCGGGCGCCGTCTTCTTCAGAATATTCGCAATGCGTTTATTGATGGCTGCGAGGATACCGGCTTCGGGCACGGCCAAGAACTCCCTCAGCGCCTGCAAGCGCGTGACTGCATCGAGCGGCGAGCGTGGCCGGTTGGCGAACACGGCATCGAGCATTTCGGGGGTGATCCCCGTTTCCTCCAACAGCATGCCGCGCAGCCGCTCAGCGACAAAATCGTAAACCTCGTCGGCGACACCCGGCCGCTGTACCGGTTGCGCCGCTGTCGCCTCTTCCAGCAATTCAACCAAATCCAATTCCAACCGTCCCTCGAGCAGGATACGCAGCAACCCCAGGGCGGCGCGTCGCAGACCGAAGGGATCTTTCGTGCCGGTCGGTCTCTGTTCGATGGCGAAAATGCCGACCAGCGTATCGATCTTGTCGGCCAGCGCCACCGCTTGGCCGGTCTTGGTGGTGGGCAGGGAATCCCCCGCGTATCGCGGACGGTAGTGCTCTTCGAGGGCCAGAGCCAATTCATGAGGTTCGCCCTGTGCTGTCGCATAGTAGCGGCCCATGGTGCCCTGCAGCTCCGGAAACTCGCCAACCATAGCCGTCATCAAGTCAGCCTTGGCGAGAGCCGCCGCCCGTTCGACCAGGGGGCCGGCGCCGATGCGCCTCCCGATCGCCTGCGCCAATGCCTTCACGCGCTGGGTCTTGTCGGCGTAGCTGCCAAGTTTGGCCTGAAATATCACGCCGCCAAGCTTGGCCGCTTGGTGCTCGAGAGTGACTTTTAGATCCTGGTCCCAGAAGAAGGCCGCGTCGCTCAGGCGGGGCCGCACCACCCGTTCATTGCCTGCTCGAACCTTGGACGGGTCGCGGCTCTCGATGTTGCTGACGGTGACGAACCAGCCCGACAGCTGACCGTCTACGCCCTGCACAGCGAAGTAGCGCTGATGATCCTGTACCGTGGCGATCACCACCTCGCGCGGCAGACTCAGGAATCGTTGTTCGTACCGGCCGGCGATCGCCACCGGCCACTCGACCAAGGCAGTGACTTCGTCCAGTAAATCCGTCTCGATCAGTGCAGTTGCACCTTCGGCCGTGGCGGCCGCTGCGGCCTTCACCCCGGCTCGAATCAACTCGCGGCGCGCAGCGAAATCCGCCACCACCCTGGCGCGGCGCAGCCGGCTCTCGTAGCCCTTGGACGATTTGAGTGTGATGGCCTTTGGCGCATGAAAGCGGTGGCCGAAGGTCACCCGGCCGGCGGGCAGTCCCAGCACTGCGGCGGGAATCACCGTCTCTCCATATAAAAGAATCACACTGTGCACGGGTCTTACGAATTCTGCGGTGCGGGTGCCCCATCGCATGCGTTTGGCAATGGGTAATGAGGCCACCGCTTGATTCACGATATTCGCCAGCAGGCTCGCGGTTGCAGCACCTCGCTCGGTGCCGCGGAACATCAACCACTCGCCCTTGTCGGTTTTGACTTGAGTGAGCTCCGGCACCGGCACGGCGCAGTTTTTGGCGAAGGCAATGGCGGCTTGCGTGGGCAATCCTTGTGCGTCGAAGGATGCCTTGAGCGGCGGCCCGCGCCGTTCCACTTGTTTGTCGGGCTGGTGCTCCGCCAATTTTTTCACGAGCACGGCGAGGCGTCGCGGTGTTGCGAAGCCATGCACTTTGCCGTGCGGAATGCCGGCATCGTCGATGCCTTTGGTGACGCTTGCGGTCAGCGCGGCGGACAAACCGGCCAGAGTTCGCGGCGGCAACTCCTCGGTGAAGAGTTCGAATAACAGATCCTGCGAACTCATCGGACCACCCGCTCCGCAGTGGTGTTCTTAAGCAGTGGAAATCCTAGAGTTTCGCGGCTGGCGCGATAGCCTTCCGCGACTCCTCGCGCCAGAGTTCGCACCCGCAGAATGAATCGCTGCCGTTCGGTGACGGACACCGCGTGACGCGCGTCCAGCAAATTGAACGTGTGCGAGGCCTTCACCATTTGCTCATAGGCAGGCAGCACTAGTTTGTTCTCCAGCAAGCTGCGGCAGGCCATCTCGTAAGCGTCGAACTGCGTGGACAGCACGGCCGTGTCGGCGATTTCAAAATTGTAGGTGGACTGTTCCACTTCATTCTGATGGAACACATCGCCATAGGTGACCGTGCCGAACGGACCGTCGGTCCATACGATATCGAAGATGCTTTCCTTGCCTTGGATGTACATCCCTAAGCGCTCGAGGCCGTACGTGATCTCGCCCATCACGGGGCGACAGTCGAGGCCGCCCACTTGCTGGAAGTACGTGAACTGCGAGACCTCCATGCCGTTCAACCACACCTCCCAACCCAATCCCCAGGCGCCCAAGGTCGGCGACTCCCAGTTGTCTTCGACGAAGCGCACGTCATGCGTCAGCAAGTCGAAGCCCAGGTGACGCAGAGATCCCAAGTACAGCTCCTGAAAATTGTCCGGTGATGGCTTGATGCAGACTTGGAACTGATAGTAGTGCTGCAGGCGAAACGGATTATTGCCGTAGCGGCCGTCGGTGGGCCGGCGCGAGGGCTGCACATAGGCCGCGCTCCAAGGCTCGGGGCCCACGGCGCGCAAGAACGTAGCCGGGTGGAAAGTTCCGGCGCCCATTTCCATGTCGTACGGCTGCAGAATGACGCAGCCCTGATCGGACCAGTATTTCTGCAGCGCAAAAATGAGATCTTGAAAGGTGCGCGGCGGCTTGGGTTGCGCGTGGGCCATGGGTGCTCGCGGCGAGGCAAAGCCCGCAAGTATAGCGACGGGACCGATGACTGTCTTAAGTTAACCGTGCACCTAATTCGCTCACGGTGTCATGTCATCTATACCAGAAACCACCAAAGATGGTTCGAATCACCTATATGCACCATAGAAGTGCGAACGTTTGGGCACTTTGATCCATTATGATGCATGAAGCGGTGGCTTCGATCGCAAGTGCTTGATAAGTATGTGCCTCACAATGGCACATTTGCTGCATTACAAGATCACCCCAGCTTGAACTGGCCATACCAACTTTTTTGCGAGGAAGCTATGACCCCCGCCGATGTTCTGAAATTGATCAAAGAAAAAGAAGCGAAGTTCGCTGATCTTCGTTTTACCGACACGATTGGCAAGGAACAGCACGTCACCATTCCGACCCGATTGGTGGATGAGGGCTTCTTCAAGGACGGCAAGATGTTCGACGGCTCCTCGATCGCGGGCTGGAAAGGCATCAATGAGTCGGACATGATTTTGATGCCCGATCCGGCCACGGCGGTGATCGATCCGTTCTACGAGGAGACGACGGTGGATCTGCGCTGCGATGTGATTGAGCCGATGACGATGCAGGGCTATGAGCGCGATCCGCGCTCTCTGGCGAAGCGGGCCGAGGCGTACTTAAAGTCCTCCGGGATCGCCGACTCGGCGCTGTTTGGTCCGGAGAATGAGTTCTTCATCTTCGATAACGTCACGGTGAGCGCGGGGATGAACGGCTGCGCCTACGAGGTGGACGCCTACGAGGGCGCCTGGAACTCCGGCAAGACCTATGAGGAGGGCAACAAGGGCCATCGTCCGGGGATCAAGGGCGGGTATTTTCCGGTGCCCCCGGTCGACTCGCAGCAGGACATCCGCACCGCCATGTCGATGGCCTGTGAGGAGATGGGCTTGAAGTTCGAGGTGCATCACCACGAAGTGGCCACCGCCGGCCAAGGGGAGATCAACGTCGCGGCCAACACCTTGACCAAGAAGGCCGATGAGGTGCAGATCTTAAAATATGCGCTGCAGAACGTGGCGCACGGCTATGGCAAGACCTTGACCTTCATGCCCAAGCCCCTGGTCGGGGATAACGGCAGCGGCATGCATGTGCACCAATCGTTGCAGAAGGACGGCAAGGCACTGTTTGCCGGGGATAAGTACGGAGGACTATCCGACATTGCGCTGTATTACATCGGCGGCATCATCAAGCATGCGCGGGCCATCAACGCCTTCACCAATGCCAGCACCAATAGCTACAAGCGCTTGGTGCCAGGGTTCGAAGCCCCGGTGAAGCTCGCCTACTCGGCCCGCAATCGCTCCGCCTCCATCCGTATTCCCTGGATCTCCAACCCGAAAGGACGGCGCATCGAGGTCAGGTTCCCGGATGCGACCGCGAACCCCTACTTTGCGTTCGCCTCCATGCTGCTCGCCGGTCTGGATGGCATCCAGAACAAGATCCATCCCGGGGATCCGGCGGATAAGGATCTGTATGACTTGGAGCCGGAGGAGGACAAGAAGATCCCCACCGTGTGCCATTCGCTGGACATGGCGCTCGAGTACTTGGACAAGGACCGAGGCTTCTTGAAGGCGGGCGGAGTGTTCACCGACGACCTGATCGACGCTTACATCGACCTGAAAATGAAGGAAGTGACGCGCGTGCGCATGACCACCCATCCCATCGAAGTGGAGATGTATTACAGCTTGTGAGGCCCCGCATGGGTGCTCTAGGAGCCTTAAGGTGACGGCGGTCACGCCGCCGTCACCTGGTTTTGTGGCGAGGAGGGGATAGGGCTATGCTTTGTACTTATGCACCCTTGGAAACCATGGATAGTGCTGGCAAGTCTCGCGGCGTTTGCGGGTCACGCAGCCGTGATTTACAAGTGGACCGATGCCGATGGAGTGGTTCACTACTCCGATCAATCGGTACCCGGGGCAGAAAAGATTTATGTGAACGGCCCGGCGCTGAACGGCTCGGCAAGCACGCCGACGAGCGCCAATCCGCAAACAGCGCCGATCAACCTGGGTACAGCGCCGAAGCAGGCATACAACATCCTCTCTATTTCATCGCCGACCCCCGAGCAATCATTTTTCGGCGACGAAGCTATCGGCGTAGCTCTGGCGCTCGATCCCAACCTCAAGCCGGGAGACACCGTTACCTGGCACCTGAACGGCAAGCAACTCGACGATCAGGGGCCGACCTCGACCCAATTCACGCTGCCACACTTGGATCGCGGCACCTATGCCATCGCCGCAACGGTCACGGATGCACAGTCGGGCCAATCGCAGAGCTCGCCCAGCGTGACGTTTTTCGTCCGCCAGCCTTCGGCCCTGTCGCCTCAGCACAGAAGCCCTTAGCGCGCTTTCCCCGCCAACCGGACATTCGGTTTGGCCGCTGAATTTCAGTTAAACACCGTACGGATCGAGGGTACCGAACTGCTCGATGCGTTGGTGACCAGCGTGTTCCTGCTGGATCAGGATTTAAATGTCGGCTATTTAAACGCCGCCGCGCAGACGCTACTGGGCTTGGGTCCCAATCAAGCACTGGGGCGCGGCATCACCGAACTGACACGCGGTGCGGAAACCTTGCTGCCGCTATTCGATCGCGCGCGCAAAAGCGGCGAAGGCGTGGTGCAGCGCGAACTCGCGTGGCCCGCCCCGGGTGGGGTGGATCGAATTCTCGACTGCGCCGTGACACAGATAACCTTAGGGTCGGACCAGCTGCGCCTGCTTCTGGAAATCGAGGACATCACGCAACACCGGCGCCTGACCCGCGAAAACGCGTTGCTCGCGCAACTCGGCGGCAGCAGATTGATGGTCCGTCAACTTGCGCATGAAATTAAAAATCCGTTGGGCGGCTTGCGCGGCGCCGCCCAACTGTTGGAGCGGGAACTCCTGGACCCGAGCCTGCGCGAGTACACGCGGGTCATCATCAGCGAGGCCGATCGGCTGACGAATTTGCTCGACTCCATGCTGGGGCCGGGCCGCCCGCCCGCCAAGCAGCTGATCAACGTGCACGAGATATTGGAGCGGGTCTATCACTTGCTGCGCAGCGAAGCGCCGGAAGGGGTTACTGTCGACCGCGACTATGACCCTAGTCTGCCGCCGCTCACGGTGGATCCGAACCACATCATCCAGGCCATGCTGAATCTGGGTCGCAACGCCATACAGGCCTTGTCGGGCGCCACCGTCCCCTCGCCGCGTCTGACTCTGCGAACGCGCGCCGTGAGTAATGCGAGCGTGGGTGCACGGCGCCATCGGCTGGTGGCATCGATTCAATTCGAAGACAACGGCCCCGGCGTACTCTCCGAAATTCGCGACACCATATTCTATCCGCTGGTGTCCGGACGCGCCGACGGCACGGGCTTAGGGCTAGGCATCGCCCAGGATCTGATCAGTCGCCATGACGGCCTGATCGAATTCGACAGCGCACCAGGTAGAACCATATTCGTCATTTCTCTACCCATGGACAGTTCATGAACGCGAAGCCGCTGCAAGTTTGGTTGGTCGACGACGATGCGTCTATTCGATGGGTGCTCGAGAAGGCACTGAAGGGCGGCGGTATGGTGGCGAAGTGCTTCGACCAGGCCGACAACGTCCTCACGGCCCTGCGTTCCGATGCACCCGATGTGCTCATGACCGACATCCGCATGCCCGGACGCAGCGGGCTCGATCTGCTCAAGGAAATTCAAGTATCGCGGCCAGGTTTGCCCGTCATCGTGATGACCGCTCACTCCGACCTGGATGCGGCGGTGGCCGCCTATCAGGGTGGAGCTTTCGAGTACCTGCCCAAACCCTTCGACATCGACAAGGCCGTGGACCTGGTGCGCCGCGCGGCACAGCAGGCGACAGTGTCGATTGATGCCGAGGCCGCGAGGCGCAGTATCCCGGAATTGCTGGGCCAGGCCGTAGCCATGCAGCAGGTGTTTCGCGCCGTGGGCAGATTGTCCCGCTCCAGCATGACGGTGCTGATCACCGGAGAATCGGGCACCGGCAAAGAACTCGTGGCGCGGGCGTTGCATCGTCACAGCCCGCGCTCCAACAAGGCCTTCGTCGCTCTCAATACGGCGGCCTTCACCGCAGACCTCTTGGAATCGGAACTGTTCGGCCACGAGAAGGGCGCGTTCACCGGCGCCGACGCACTTCGCCGCGGGCGCTTCGAACAGGCCGATGGCGGCACGCTGTTTCTCGACGAAATCGGCGACATGTCCCCTGCGCTGCAGACTCGACTGCTGCGCGTGCTCGCAGAGGGGGAATTTTACCGCGTCGGCGGACAGACGCCGGTAAAGGTCGACGTGCGCGTCATCGCCGCAACCCACCAGGACTTGGAGACGCGCGTGAACTCCGGCCACTTTCGTGAGGATCTGCTGCACCGGCTCAATGTGATCCGCATCGAGATTCCACCGCTGCGCGAGCGGCGCGAAGATATCCCGGAACTGTTGAAGCACTATTTGGCGGTCGCCGGACGGGAGCTCGGAGTCGAACCGAAACTGCTGACCACCCGCGCCGAGGCTGCACTCGTCACCTTCGATTGGCCGGGCAATGTGCGCCAGCTCGTCAACGCCTGCCGGCGCCTGACTGTCACCGCGCCGGGGCGCGAGATTCGCGCCGAGGATATTCCGCCCGATCTTGGCGGCGCAGTGGCGGGCCATACCGCGAATCACGATTGGATGGCCAAGCTCTCGCTTTGGGCCGAGCAGGAACTGGACGCGGGCACGCAGCGCTTGTTGGATCAGGCAGTGCCCGAGGTCGAGCGCATATTGATTCGCGTGGCGCTGCGTAAGGCCGATGGAATGAAGCAGGATGCGGCAAAACTTCTGGGTTGGGGCCGCAACACATTAACGCGGAAAATGAAGGAATTGGGCATGGAGGACGTCGCCTAACGAGTCGCCGCAAGGCCGCTCGGCGGACTGCCGGAAAAGGCGGCAATCAGTTGCCCGCCGCTGTGCGGCCGCGCGCGCCTGGCGGTGCGGTTATAATTCCCGACGCCATGAATCAGTACATAACCCATAAAATCGACATGGCGGAGCGGTTGCTCCTGGGCAATTCGCCGTGGGACTGGCTGGTCGCCGGGATGGTAGCCATCGCCGTGTGGGCGGGCCTGTGGATCATGCGGCGCCTGATCGCATCACACTACCAAAAATCCTCGGCTGCGCAGCATCGTCTGCCGATCAGGATGATCGGGTATCTGATCGGCAACACCAAGCAGTTCTTGTTCTTCGCCATTGCGCTATACGCCGCGGAGGCAAGCCTTGCTCTGCCGCAAAGAATCCACAATGTTGTCTCGAACATCGTTCTGGTTCTCATCCTGGTGCAAGTCGGCCTCTGGGCCGGTCGCGCCGTGCGCTTCTACTCGGAGACCAAGGAGCTGGAGCGCGGCGCGGACCGGCTGTTCGCCGGCTCGTTGGACATCATCAATTTCGTCGCACGCACGCTGATCTGGTCGCTGGTGATCCTGGTCGCCCTCGACAATCTCGGCATCAACATCACCGCCCTGCTCACCGGCCTCGGAGTCGGCGGCGTTGCCGTGGCCTTGGCTCTGCAAAACGTGCTCGGCGACTTGTTCGCCTCGCTCTCGATCGCGCTCGACAAACCTTTCGTCGCCGGCGACAGCCTCGTCATTGACACGTTCACGGGCAGGGTCGAACACATCGGCATCAAGACTACACGGCTGCGCAGCGAATCCGGCGAACAGATCATCATATCCAACGCCGACATGTTGAAAAGCCGGGTGCGCAATTTCGGCCGGATGCAGGAACAGCGCACGCTGGTCGCCATCCGTGTGAGCTACGGTACGCCCGCTGAGAAGCTGCGCAGCATACCCAAGATGCTCGAAAACATCGTTCGCGAACAGACGAATGCGCGATTCGAGCGCTGCCACCTCAAAACTCTGGGCGAATCAGCGCTGCACTTCGAGCTGTCTTACTTCGTGCAGCAGCCCAGCGTCAATCCCCTGCTCGATCTGCAGCAAGCCGTCAATTTCAGCATCATCGACGAGTTCCAGCGCCTCGGGGTCCAGTTTGCCTATCCCACGCAACTCGTCATGCTCGACGATCAGCGCCCGGCATAGCGCGATGTTCCACGTAGTGTTGTTCGAACCCGAGATTCCGCCGAATACGGGCAATGTCATTCGGCTCTGCGCGAACACCGGTGCGACGCTGCATTTGGTGAAGCCGTTGGGATTCCGCCTGGACGACAAAAATCTGCAAAGATCGAGACTCGACTACCACGATCTTGCGCCCGTCAAAGTTCATGGCAACCTCGACGCATGCCTGACGGAGCTTGCAGCCGCACGGTTATTTTCAGTGGAAACCGCGGGCCGGCAATGCTACAGCGACGTTCGCTATCGCCACGGCGACGCGTTTCTGTTCGGCCCGGAAACCCGCGGCCTGTCGGACACCATGCTGGATCGGCTCGGCCGTGACGCGTCGGTATTCATTCCCATGCTGGCGAAAAGCCGCAGCATCAACTTGTCCAACGTTGTGGCGCTCGTGGCATACGAGGCGTGGCGCCAGCTGGGCTTCGAAGGAGCCGCGCCACGCTGAGCCTTCGTTACAGAACGAATGAACCTTCGAGCACCGGCACACAACGGCCGCCGATAAACGTTTCGATCCCCGTTGCCGCTCGATTCATCGTGCGCCCAATCAGCAAACTCGGACGACCCATGTCCACGCCCTGATGAATTCGCCAGGCACGCTCGGCCCCGTCGCCGGACTCGAGCGTCGCCAGCAGGGTGATGGCCGCGGCGCAGGCACTGCCGGTGGCCGGGTCTTCGATCACTCCATCCAGCGGCGCGAAGGTGCGCGCGTGCAGAACGGTCGCCAACGCGTCGTCAGACGCCCGCCAGTACGCGAACACTGCGTCCGCGCCGTCGAGGGGCAATAACGCCGCATGCGCGGCGATGTCCGGCTTCGAACGGCGCAGCGCGTCTCGGCTGGCCAACTCCACGGCGAGAAACGGCAGGCCGACGGAGATGACCTGCGGCGCATGCAATTGCATCGCTATGTCGGCGGGGCCGAGCGACAGGCACGCCGCCGTGATCTCTTGCGACACTTTGCTGCTGCGCGACAAGGTTTGCGGCGCCCGCAGTTCCGCGCCGACGACGGCGCCGTGCTCGCTCAGCAGCGTCAGCGGCACGAGGCCGGCGGCCTCCTCGAAGGCGAAACTTCCACGGGCAGCCCCTGCGGCAAACCTAGTATCGCGCGCCAACACGAACGCCGTTCCGACGTTCGGATGGCCGGCGAAGGGTACTTCGATGCGTGGAGTAAAAATACGCACCCTGGCGGTATGCGCGGGATCGTCCGGCGGCATAACGAAAGTGGTCTCCGAATAATTGAACTCCAGAGCGATGGATTGCATCTGAGCGCTCGAGAGGCCCGCGGCATCCAAAACTACCGCCAGCGGATTGCCGCCGAATACCCGGTCGGTGAACACATCGACGGTGGCGTAGCGGCGCTTCATGCCCGTCATGTCGCTACTCCGACTCCGAGCGAACGTCCCGCCCCATCAATGCCTGAACCGCGGCCCGAACTGGCTTACCCTCGTGCATGACCCGATAGATCTCGTGGCAGATGGGCATGTCCACCTCCAAGCGCCGCGCCACGTCGTAGACTGCGTGTGCCGCAGGCACACCTTCGACGACTTGATGGATGCCGTTCTGTGCTTCCGTCAAGGATTGACCTCTGCCCAGCGACATGCCGAAACGTCGATTGCGGGATTGATCGTCGGTGCAGGTGAGAACCAGATCGCCGAGGCCGGCGAGGCCCATGAAGGTCTCGCGCGCGGCGCCGAGTTTGACGCCGAGGCGCATCATTTCCGCCAGTCCGCGCGTGATCAGTGCCACCCGTGTATTGGCGCCGAAACCCATGCCGTCGGCGATACCTGAGCCGATGGCAATCACATTCTTGACCGCGCCTCCGACCTCCACGCCCATGATGTCGCTTTGGGTATAAGCGCGGAAATTCGGTCCCGACAAGCTCAACGCCAGTTCCTTGGCGAAGCGCTCGTCCGCGGATGCCACGGTCATGGCAGTGGGCAATCCGGCGCCTACCTCCCTGGCAAAAGTGGGACCGGACAGTACCGCGCCCGGCCGCGCACCCAGAACCTCGAGTGCGACCTGGTGCGGCAACCATCCCGTGGCAATCTCGAACCCCTTGGTCGCCCAAGCGACGCGGGTGTCGGGAGCCAAGTGCTGCTTGACGCTCTCCAGGCTTTCGCGAAATGCATGCGAGGGCACGGCGATGAGCGCATCGCGAGCGCCGCCCAAGGCAAGCTTCAGGTCGGCGGTGACTTGCAACGCGTCGGGGAATGCGGCGTCCGGTAGGTAGCGCTGATTGCGCCGCGCGCGGCACATCGCATCGATCTGCTCGCCATCGCGTCCCCACAGCTGAGTGGGATGGCCCGCTCGAGCAAGCTGGATGGCGAGTGCCGTACCCCAGGAGCCGGCCCCGATGACCGTCATCGGCTGCGCGCGCCGGCCCTGCATCGATTGCTCCTTTCGACCTTCCGGTCTAGTTGACCAGACCCTGCTGCGGTACTTCCGACGCCTGCGCGAGCAGGGCCTCGAAGTTGACCAGAGGGAGCAGAAAATTCGGAAAGCCGCCCTTGACGATCAAATCCGAGATCACTTCACGGGCGTAGGGAAACAGCACGCTCGGACAGAAGCTGCCGATCAGACGTTTCAAATCCTCGACCGATGCGCCAGCAATGGAGAATACACCCGCCTGCTTGACCTCGACCAAGTACAGCGTCGCCTCGCCTTGTTTGGCCTCGAGCGTAATGGTCAGCAGCACCTCGCGCACGTCGGGTGCGAGCTCCTCTGCGGAGGTATTCATATTGAGTTGAAACTTCGGTTCCCAATTCTGGTTGTTCGGCAAGCGCGGGCCATTCGGCGATTCGTAGGAACAATCCTTCAAATAGACGCTTTGCAGACTCACCTGAACACCGCCGATGGTTGCTTCCGGCCCCGCAGTACTAACCTCGTTCATCTTTCCCCCTGAATTAATCGAATCAGCTCGCCGCTGCGATCGAGTTCCATAAGATCGTCGCAGCCGCCGACATGCTTGTCGCCGATAAAAATCTGCGGAACCGTGCGCCGACTACTGCGCGTCATCATTTCCTGGCGAAGCTGCGGCCCTTCGTCCACATTGATTTCGGTGAACACCACATTCTTCTGGGTCAGCAAGTCCTTGGCCCGCCGACAGTAGGGACACCAGTCCGACGTGTACACCGTCACGGCGGGCTGAGTCACTTCGAGCTTCCCTTGCTCCCCGGTGTTTTCGCTAAAGGCAAATTGTCCTTCATCCAGGCATTCAAGCCGCCCTGCAGATTGAAAACCTTGGTAAAGCCGAGCTTGGTCAGCGCGCGTGCGCCGCCGGCCCCGGCGGTGCCGCTGTCGCAATACGTAATCACGTTCTTATCGCGCCACTTTTTCAAGCTATCGGCTTGGGTCTCGAGTTCCGCCACCGGAACATTGCGCGCGTCGCCGATGTGGCCGGCGTCGTACAATTCCTTGCCGCGCAGGTCGATTACGAGTGCGCCCTGATTCATGAGGCGCACGGCCTGCATGGCGGTTAATGCGGCAAAGGCCTGCATGCGCTCGCGAATCTCGTAGAAAGACACGGCAGCGGCGGCCACGACGGCGGCGGTCGCCAAGTAAGGATGATGGCCAATGAACTCGAACAGTCGCTGCATGCGGCTCGCACGTGGGTTTTTCGGGCCGACAAGTATAGCAGCGGGCTCAAGGCTTGTATGCTTGACGCCCTTAGAATGAAGCCCAGCCCTAACCGTTGCCTGAAACACTTATGCGCCGCCGTCGCGGCGGGTGTCCTGATTTGCACGTCGACCTGGGCCGCGCCCGCCGACTCCGCGCAAGCCAAGGCCAAACTCGCCGCCGTGCGTGCACGCATCGCCGCGCTCACCAGCCGCCTCGGTGACCAGCTTAAGCAACGCGACACCTTGGGGGCACGCCTGCGCGCGGCGGAACTAGTGATTACGGCAAAGCGCCGGCAAGTAGATAGCTTGCGTGCGGCGCAATCAGGTGCCGAGCGGCGCCGCTCCGACTTGCGCGCCGAGCAGATGCGCGAGCAGCACGCGCTCGAGTCCGAGCGCGACTCTTTGGCGGCGCTGTCGAGAGCGGCCTATATGATAGGCCGCGAGGAACAGCTCAAGCTGATGCTCGACCAGAACAATCCCGCGGGCCTCGGCCGCACGCTCACCTACTACGGATACTTCGCCGCTGCACGCAGCAGCAAGATCGACCTGATCCAACGGCATGTGACACGCCTGCAGCAATTGGTCGCGGAAATCGAGCAACAGACCGAACGGCTCGCGACCCTGGAGAGTGATGCGAGCCGCGAGGTGGCGGCTTTGGAACGCGCGCGCGCCGACCGGACCGACACATTGTCGTCGCTCACCAAGCAGGTGGTCAGCGGCAGCCAGCGGTTGGCCAATCTGAAACGCGAGGAAGCGGCGGTGGAGTCGCTGGTGGCGGATCTTGCGCGGGTCATGCAGGATTTCCCCGTTGATTCCACACAGAGCTTCGCGCGAATGCGCGGCAAATTACCCTGGCCGGTGCTCGGACGCGTAACGGCGCACTACCAGGAAGCGCAATCCCGCAACGGCGAAATGATAGAGGCGGCGCGGGGTGCGAAAGTTCGCGCTGCGTACTTTGGCCGCGTCGTCTATGCAGATTGGCTGCAGGGCCTTGGACTGCTGCTCATCATCGGTCACAGCGGCGGCTACATGACCCTGTACGGTCACACCGAGGTGCTCTACAAATCGGTGGGCGACTGGGTCGCGCCGGGTGATGTGATCGCCGCCTTAAGCGACACCAGCGGCGCTGCGCCGCAGCTATATTTTGAAATTCGCGCGGGGCGCAAAGCCGTCGACCCGAGGGCATGGCTCAAGGCGAATCCTTAGGCGTTCTACGTTATGTCGCATGAGGAGATCCACTAAAATTGATTCTCCATCAACTTGTCGGCGGCTTCGCTGGCCGACGGGTACCTTTGCCCTCGATAGTTTCGGGCGCGGCGTCGGCTCGCTGTCGCACTTGAATTTACTACCGGTGTCTTGCATCAAGATCGACGGCAGCTTCAGCCGAGATCTCGCCGACAACCGCAAATCACAATCCATGGCCGTGGCCATCACCAAGCTCGCGAACACTTTCGGCTTGGAAACCGTGGCCGGATGTGTGGAGACGGGCCTATTCGATCCCGCGATCGGGAAAGCGGCGGTGCTGGGCGGCTAGCGGCGAGTCGCCGCCGCACGTATGCTGCGGTGCCTGATGGTCACAAAATCTCGTCATTTCCTATTGCTGGCGTTGGCTGCCGGTGTTGGCTTCTCGCTCGGGCTGGCGCGCGGAGTTCTGGCCGAGGGGCGGGCGCCGCAGGCCGACCTGCCATGGGTCGACGCCCGGATGTTGGCTGATGTGCTGGAACGCGTGAAGCACGACTACGTGACTCCAGTGGACGATCATCAGCTGTTGCAGGCCGCCATCCGCGGCATGGTTTCCTCGTTAGATCCGTATTCGGCCTATCTCGACGGCGACGAGTACGACGAGGTCAAAATCTCGAGCTCCGGCCAATATTCAGGGGTCGGCATCGAGGTGTCGATGGAAGACGAGGAGGTCGTGGTGGTGTCGCCTTTCGAGGGCTCGCCGGCGGCCGTCGCGGGAGTTCGGCCGGGCGACATCATCGCCACGATCGACGGCATTCCCGTGAATACCACGACCTTGACCGATACGATAGGCCGCATGCGCGGCAAGGAAGGCACCACGGTCAAAATAGGGATCTTGCGCGCCGGCAATGCCGAGCCGTTGCAATTCACCCTGAAGCGTTCGCGGGTCGAACTGCACAGTGTGAAGTCGGAGCTGCTCGAGCCTGGTCTGGGGTATGTGCGAATCTCTCAGTTCAGCGAAACCACCGGCGATGATCTCGAGGCCGAGATCAAGGACCTGCGCAAGCGCAACGGCACACCGCTCAAGGGTCTGGTGCTCGACTTGCGGAACAATCCAGGCGGCGTACTCGAGGCCGCGGTATCGGTTTCCGATGTGTTTCTCGACTCAGGGGTCATTGTTACCGCCAAGGGGCGTACCCCGGAGTCGAAATTTGAGATGGACGCGACCCCCGGGGATGCTCTGAACGGCGCGCCCATCGTGATACTGGTCAACGGCGGATCGGCATCGGCGGCGGAAATTGTGGCGGGCGCTCTGAAGGACAACCAGCGAGCGAAGCTCATGGGCCGCACCACCTTCGGCAAGGGTTCGGTGCAGACCGTCATTCCTCTGTCCGGTGATCGCGCGGTGAAGCTGACCACCTCGCTGTACTACACCCCGTCAGGCATCTCAATCAATCACCGCGGCATCGCGCCCGACATCGAACTGGAGCGCGACCCGAAGCCGCCGGGCGGCGCGGTGGCCGCTGACGCGCCGCTTGTGCAGCGTGACGCTGAAGTGAGGCGCGCAGTTCAGGAATTGAAAGTGCCCACTATCGGCGGCAGCGGCTCGGTTTCCGCGTCGGCGCGCCTGCCTGCCGCGCCGCATACACCGTAGCGTCGTGCGCAGCACCCGATCCATAGAAATACTCTGTCTGGCGCTCGCCGCCCTGGTGCTGGTCTGGTCCCGGGCGCTGGTAACTCAGCTATGGCCGGTGCTCGGCCTGCTCGTTGCGTTCGTCATCGCCATCGTCTCCTTTCGAGCCGGCCGCTTCTTTCCGCGCCGCACCCGGACTCGGCTGCTCATCGAGTCCTGGTCCATGGTGATGTTCGTCACCGGAGTGCTGTGGTTCACAGGTAAGAGCGCCAGTCCGCTGCTGAATCTATACCTGCTGCCCATCATCCTCAGCGCCTTGACGCTCGGCCGTTTGGTGACTCTGTTGCAAGTGGCGGTGATCGCCGTCGTCCACGTGTTGCTGGCGGCTGTGACCCCCAGCGTGGATGTGCTGTCGCTGACCTATGCCAGCCTGGCGGTAGGGCAGCTGGCACCGTTTCTCCTGGTTGCCTATCTGACGACGACGCTGTCGGCGGACATCACCGAGGCAAGGGAACGCATCGAAAATCTGGCGCAAACCGATGCGCTGACGGGACTTCTCAATCTGCGCATGTTCAACGAAGTGTGGCAGCGGGAACATACCGCCAGCGAGCGCGACCGCGGCGTCTACGCCATGCTGATGATCGATATGGACAAGCTCAAGGACATCAATGATGCCTACGGCCACGATGCGGGCAACAGCGCCATCGTTTTGGTAGCGCACTGCTTGCAACGGAGCATTCGCACCAGCGATTTTGCGGCGCGCTTCGGCAGCGATGAATTCGCGGTGCTGCTGCCCGGGGCAACGCCGGAAATCGCTGAGGCGGTGGTAAAGCGCGTGCGCCACAATGTCTTCAAGACCACCCTGGATTTGCGCTCGCGCATGATCCGCTGCAGCGTCAGCATCGGCGTGGTCAATTACCCCAAGGATTCTCGCGATATGCGCGAGCTCTTGAGCATCGGCGACCGCAAAATGTACCGCGACAAAGAGCTGCGGCGGGCTCCCGGTAGCGAGGCAAGCGCCTGAAGTTATCGGGGCAAAGGCCTGAATGTGCTGGACTTTCCGAAAAAAGATGGCAAAGTTAGTGATCCATCACGTCGCGGCGTGATTGATATATGTCAGCGTGCCTACAGCGGTTCAGAACCTATATAGAGAGTGTCCATGGCGTTCAATCTTCGACAGCCGTCCCTGCCTTTGCGCGCGCTCGCCGGCCTGCTGCTCGCCACGTTGGCTGTCCACGCCACAGCGAACCCGATCCGCGATCCGAAGCTTAAGTCGAGTTCGGTGCTGGTCATCGATCAGAAGGACTCCTCAGTCCTGTATTCGCGGCATGCCGATGTGGCCATGCCCATCGCGTCCATCACCAAGTTGATGACCGCCCTCGTAGTACTCGACGCCAGGCAGCCGCTCAATGAGCCGATCCAGCTCACAAACGCGGACCGTAATCTACAGAAGAGCGACTTTTCACGTCTGGCGGTCGGCACGACGTTGACCCGTGGCGATCTGATGCACCTGGCCTTGATGTCCTCCGAGAACCGTGCCGCGCATGCGTTGGGAAATAACTATCCGGGAGGCATGCCCGCCATGGTTGCCGCGATGAATGCGAAAGCCAGGTCGCTCGGCATGAACAACGCTCATTTCGTCGATCCCACGGGCTTGTCGAGTGAAAACGTCGCCAGCGCCGAGGACCTGTCCAAGTTGGTGATCGCCGCCTCGCACAATCCCACCATCCGCGAGTATTCGACCGACAGGAGCTATGCGGTGAAGGTGCGCCGGCGCCTGGTCGAATTCCGCAACACCGACAATTTGGTGGCGAACCCGACCTGGAACATCATCGTGCAGAAGACCGGCTACATCACCGAGGCCGGCAAGTGCCTGGTCATGGGGGCCGTCATCGAAGGCCGATCAGTGATCATCGTGCTGCTGGATTCCTTTGGTAAGTACACGCGCGTTGCGGATGCCAAGCGCATCAAGACCTGGATGGAAGCGAACGCCAATCAGCGCGTTGTATCGATGCGCTGAAACGGCGTAGGTTGATCGGCGCTGCGGGAGTTTTATGTGTACACGGCTCCTCGTCATCGGCTGCGCAGTTTGGCTGCAGACTGCTTCTTGCGCGATTGCCGCCGAGCGCAGCTTGTCGATAACCATCTACGCCGATGACCTGGCGCTCATTCAAGATCGGCGCGACATCGATCTAAAGGGCGGTCGGCAGCGCCTCGAGTTCCAAGACGTCTCTGCGCAAATCCGCCCGGAGACTGTATCTCTGACGGCCGCCGACATCAGCATCGTCGAGCAGAACTTCGACTTCGATCTGCTGACTCCCGCCAAGCTGATGGAAAAGGCGGTGGGCCAGGAAGTCACCATCGTGCGTGTGAATTCCGCCACCGGCGCGGAAACGCGCGAACAGGCCCAGGTCCTCGCCAGCAACGGCGGCGTGGTGTTGAAAATCGGGCAACACATCGAAGTGCTGCGCGATGACGGCCTGCCGGTACGCGTCATTTTCGACAAGGTGCCGGACAACTTGCGTGCCCGCCCGACTCTGTCGGTCACTGTCATCGGCGGTCACGCGGGATCGCGACAGGCCACCTTGAGCTACCTGACGCCGGGCCTTGGCTGGAAGGCGGATTACGTGGCGCTGTACAACGAGGGCGACGGCAAGATCGATGTGCAGGGTTGGGTGACGCTCAGTAACTCGAGCGGCGTGAACTACGACAACGCACAAACGTTGCTGGTCGCAGGCTCTCCGGCCCTGGCCGATGCCGACGCAAGGCCTACCAATATCTACCGCAGACAGCCGCGCAACCCGCTGCAGCTGGCCGGCACCGAGAGCGGCAGCCGCGAGCGCCTGGGCGACTACTACCTGTATCCGTTGGCGGAGCGAACCACCATCGCCAACTTGCAAACCAAGCAGGTGAGCTTCCTCGACGTGCACGGCGTGCCTGCCGAGCACGGCTACGAGTATCGCAACGCGTGGCTGGGGACCTCGGAGACGCCGCAGAGTGCGAAGAGCATCTACAGCTTCTCGACCAGCGCGCACGCCGGCTTAGGCGATCAGCTGCCGGCAGGAATACTGCGTTTCTACATGCGCGACAAGCGCGGCGATCCGCAGTTCATCGGCGAGAGCCGCATCGACCACACGCCGATGGGATCGACTTTATCGCTTGCCACCGGCGATGCCTTCGATGTAAAGGTGCGCGCGGTGGTCGAGAAGCGCACGCGCTTGAGCACCTTCGATTGGCAGTCCGACATGCGCTATGAACTAACCAACGCACTGCCCCGGCCCGTCACGGTGAAGCTGCTGCAAGAAGGCCTGTGGGGCGATTCGCGCATCAAGGCCGAGAGCCAAAAGAGTACACGCCGCAGCGCCGAGACGGCCGAATGGGCGGTGACCGTGCCTGCCAACGGCAAGACCGGTCTTACCGCCAGCTTCGAAACGCGATTCTAGGCTGATGCGCGCGGCGAGCATGCGCTGCGGGTTCGCGATGCGGCTCATCCTTGCCTGCGGCCTTTGGCCGTTCCTAGCACCGGCGACGTCGGTGGCGACCGCTGCCGACACCCTGGCGGAGAAACCATCCGTTCTCGCGGTGACTGTGTATCGAGCGCCTGAGCGCGTGTCGGGATCGATCAATCTCGATGCGCTGGGAGGTTTCGCGCTCATCACCGAAACCCGCGCCGTGCATCTCCCGGCCGGTTTGAGCCGGCTGCGCTTCGAGGGGGTGGCCGATGGGATAGAACCGGTCAGCGCCATCGTCTCCGGACTGCCCGAAGGTGTGATCGAGAAAAATCGCGACGCCAAATTGCTGAGCCCGGCAGCGCTGGTCGCCGCCGCTGTCGGCAAGACAGTGACGCTGCTGCGCACCGAAAAGAAGACGGGCAAGTCGCAGATGCTGGCCGGAACGGTACTGTCGGACGCCGACGGTGGCGTGGTGTTCAAGACCTCGGAAGGCATCGAAGCACTGCGTTGTTCCGGGTTGCCTGAGACCTTCCTTTTTGCGGGCACCACCGATCTTGCGGCGAGTCCGACGCTGTCGGTGCAGGTTAGAAGCTTGGCGCCGGTGACACGGACGGTGACGCTGTCGTATCTGGCACGCGGTTTCGATTGGGCCGCGGATTATGTCGCGACTCTATCCGCCGATGGCAAGACCATGGACTTTGGCGCCTGGGTCACCCTGGCTAACGGCAATGGGGTGGGCTTTCCCGACGCGCACACCCAGGTCGTTGCCGGAAGAGTCAATCGCGAAAGCGGCGAGGTAGAGCCGCTCGACATCGGCGGGCCGATTCTGGCGCAGTGCTGGCCGCGGGGCACAACCAGCGACCAGCCGCCGCCCATGCGCTTGATGGTGGCGACGGGGGGTATGGCGGTGAACCGAATGTACAAAATGGCGCTGCCCGCGTCAGCGGCGTCTGTCGAGGAGATCATGGCCAACGGCGCGCGCAGAGTGCAACAGGAGCAACTCGGCGATCTGAAGCTGTATCGCGTGCCGGATCGCACCACCGTTGCCAGCCGCGAATCCAAGCAGGTGCGATTGCTGGATCGGTCGGGCATCCCGGTCCGGTTCGTCTACGGTGCGGATATCGCGGTGGGCGACGAGGACTCAAAGGTACCGGCAATGCTGCTGCTGCGGACCCAGAACGATGCCGCGAGTCATCTGGGGCTGCCGTTGCCGTCGGGACGGGTCGCGGTGTTTGCCAGCAGGCAGGGGGCGCAGCTGTTACGGCATGAATCCGACATACGTGACCTCGCCGTTGATGAAGAGGTGGAAATCGATATGGGGGAGACCGCCGATGTGCAGGTAGACGTGCGGGCGGAAACGCAGGGCATCGATACCAAGGGGGTACGGACGGTGCCGCTGGTGCCGGGGGTGATCTTGCGCTCGGCGGACATCGATGATGTCACTCGCGTTGAAGTGAGCAATGCGCGTGCAGAGGCCATTCATTTCGAGCTGCGCCTGCGCCTGCCGGAAGGCGGTCGCGTGGTACGCGCTGACCACCCTTTGGGCCGCAAGAACGGACGGCCGATATTCCGCGTCGGCGTTCCGGCAACCGGCAGCGTGACGCTGCGCTTTCAAACTGAGCACACTACAGAGAGGGTGCATCGCACGGCGCTGCGTTTCCGCGGCAACGTCGCCGTCTCGACAACTTCCCATGGCTTACACTTGACGCCATGGTAAGAGGGCGTCAGTCGAGGATAAAGAACTACTTCGCGGAGAATCGGCTGTTTGCGATTCGCTGCATTGTTGCGGGCGTCATTGCGGCGGTGCTGCTGCTGACGGTGGCCGGCCGCCTGTTCTACCTGCAGGTATTGCGGCATGACTACTACGCCAGTCAATCGCTGGGCAACAGCATCCGGACGGAGCCCATTCCCCCCAGCCGCGGGCTGATCCTTGATCGGCATGGGGTGGTGCTGGCCGACAATCTGCCCGCGTTTCAAATCGAGCTGGTGCGCGAGCAGGTGGGCGACATCAAGGCCTTGAATGCCACGCTCGCGGAGCTGGTGGACATCGGTCTCCTGCACCACGAAGAAGTCACGAATATTCGTCGCACCATCCTGGCGCACAAGGTGTATGAGAGCGTACCTATCAAGTTGGCGCTGAACGATGAGGAAATGGCGCGCTTCGCCGTGCATCGCTTTCAGTTCGCCGGCGTGGATATCCGCACACGCCTGGCGCGGCACTACCCCTTAGGCGAAACCGCCGTGCACGCCATCGGCTATGTCAGTGCCATCAATGAGCAGGACATGAAGTCGATCGACACCGATGAGTATGCCGGCACCAGCCTGATCGGCAAGCTAGGGGTGGAGGCCGCCTACGAGCAGCAGCTGCACGGCAAGCGCGGCTCGCGCGAATTATTGGTGAATGCCGCGGGTAGGCCAATCGAGAAAAAGGGCGAGTTCACGCCGCAGCTGGCCGTGCACCCGCCGGTGGCGGGCGAGGATTTGATCTTGGGATTGGACGTGCGCGTGCAAAAGGTGGCGGAGACGGCGCTGGCGGGCAAACGCGGCTCGGTGGTGGCCATCGACCCAAAAACCGGTGATGTCATCGTACTCGCCAGCACGCCCGGGTTCGACCCGAATGATTTCGTGCGCGGCCTGTCGGTGGCACAGTACGCGTCGCTGTCGAACAATGTCGACATACCGCTGCTCAATCGCGCGCTGCGCGGTGCGTATCCACCAGGATCCACGGTCAAACCGTTGTACGCGCTCGCCGGGCTGAAGTACGGCCTCATAACGCCGCAACAGATCCAGTACTGTCCGGGCTACTTTACATTGCCCGGAAGCAGCAATAAGTATCGCGACGATGAAGTGCACGGAAATGTCGACATGCGTTCCGCGATCTCCAGATCCTGCGATGTGTATTTCTACCGGCTCGCCGGGAAAATGGGCATCGATCACATGCACGAGTTCATGAGCGCTTTTGGATATGGCGAATTGACCGGTATAGATATTCCGGGCGAGAAGCCCGGGCTATACGCCTCGCCGGAGTGGAAACGCCGCGTGTACAAGAGAAAGGCTGACCAGGTCTGGTTTCCCGGCGAGACCATCAGCATGGGAATAGGACAGGGTCCCATCACCGTAACGCCCTTGCAGCAGGCGCAATTTGCAGCGGAGATTTCCGAACGCGGGCAGATCGTCGCAACTCCGCGGCTGGTCGCAGCCACGCGCGCGCCCGGGGCGGTGGACATTGTCGCGCGCGCGCCCGTGCTCAAAAAGCCCATCAATATTGCGACCGATGAGCAGTGGAGCGTGATATTCGACGGCATGGAAGCGGTAGTGGGCCCGAGCGGCACTGCGCACGTGGCAGGCGCAGGCGCCAAGTACAAATGGGCTGGCAAGACTGGAACGGCGCAAGTCGTCACCGTCAAACAAACCGAGAGCACCAAGCACAAGGATGTGGACGAGCGTAAGCGCGAACACGCCTGGTTCATTGCCTTTGCACCCGTTGATGACCCCAAGATCGCCGTATCCGTTCTGGTCGAGAACGCGGGATTCGGCGCTTCCAACGCCGCGCCCATCGCACGCAAGGTGCTGGACGCCTATTTGTTGGGCGAGGAGGCCGCGGTACCCGAGGTTCGCAAGCCTACGCCACCCCCTCCTGCGAACTCTCCGGCGACTTAGCGCAGAGTGTAATTGACGGTGATGCCCATTTGACGGGGGTCGCCGCGCTGCAGGAAGGACTGGTTAGGGTAGTCCGGCGGCACCAGCCCGAAATAAAATCCCTGCTGCGCGTAGTGGGCATCGAATAAATTGCGCACCCAGAGGCTGGTGGTCCAGGCTTTGCGTTGATACCCCAATCTCGCATTTTCCAAGTTGTACGCGCTCGATGCCTGCGCATCGCTGGTGGAGTAGTAGAAGCTGCCGATGGCAGAGGCATCTACGCGCGCAAACCAGCCGGTGGGGTGCCGGTATTCCACGGCCGCAGACAATTTATAGCCGGGCGCGAAGGGCTGAGCGCGGCCGTCGAGTCCGAGATCGGCGAATTGTCCGGTGGCGCTCAGATAACGTGCGCGCAGCAGTGAGCCCGATCCTAAAAATTGCCAGTGGCCGAGGCGGTAGGCGGCCTCGCCTTCCATACCATAGTTCTCGCCGTTGCTGGCATTCTGGGTGTAGAACACATAGGCCAGGGGATTGTTCTGCTGCAGCTGCTCCGCTAGATATACCTGCATGCTTTGACGGCGCATGTAAAACACATCGGCCTGCAGCTGCAGCGCGCTATCCGCGCGCGCGTGCTTCACGCCGGTCTCGATGCTCCACAGCGTCTCGGGCCCAAAACCGCGCTGCTCGGAGAGGATCTGCGAGCCGATATTGAACCCGCCGCCCTTGTAGCCACGCGCCAGTGTGGCATACAGATGTTCCCCGTCCCCGACTCGCGTTTCGAACGACAGATTCCCGCCCACCATGTGATTGGTTTGTGCGGGAAAAGGCGTTTGCACATCGGCACTGTCGGCATAGTGTGCCTGACGCTGCTCCACGCGCAGTCCGCCCGACAGAGTTGAGCGTGAACCCACATCCGTATCCAGAGAACCGTACAGCGCCACATTGGTCGCGCTGTACTTGCTGCTGAGGCCGCCGCTTCCCGCACCGTAATATTGATCGTCGTAGGTATAAAGAACGTCGTCGGATTCCGTGAGTCGAAGGGCGTAGACGCCTGCGAGCCATCGAAAGCGTCCGTACAGCGCGTGGGACGGATCCCCCGTCAGCCGCAGGTCTTCTGCCAGCGTGCGACGGCGTCGATCATCGCGCTGAAAGTAATCATAGGGAGCGTACTGACCCCACAGCACATCGTTGCCCCAATCGCCGTCAAAGGAATAAGTAATCTTGGAGCTCGCCGCGCTGGTGACACTGCGCAGCTCTCCCAGTCCAGTGATGGAAGCCGTGATGCGCACCGCGGCGCCATTGGACAACTGGGCGTCGCGGCCGGGCTGATTCGAATAGGTAGTATTGGTATTGGCGATCGACCAGGCGTCGTAGCCGTTGTCGATGTTTACATGCATCAGGGTCAGATCGGCGCGCAGTGAGTCATTGATCTGCCAGCGCAGCTTGCCGCGCAACGTGCCCTCATCGAAGCCATTGGTGGAGTTTCGATTCAGGTAGATATCGTGGCGGAAGCCGTCGCTTGAATATTGCTGCACGACCAGGCGCCAGCCGGCGCTGCCGGAGGCAAAGCCGTCGCCGACGGCCAACCCGGCAGCACGAGTGTCGTAGTTGGCGCCGGTGAGCTCAGTATTCAGCTCGAAGTCGGTACCGGGATCCACGGTGCGCACACTGATCAAACCCGCCAAGGCATTGGCGCCATAGGCCGTGCCCTGCGGCCCGCGCAGCACCTCGATCTGCTGCGTGTCGAACAGCGTTGCCGGCATTCCCACCCCCGAGAAGTCGATGTCATCGATGAGAAACCCGACCGAAGGGTTCGGTGCACCTTGGTATTGCTCCACCTCGCCGATGCCGCGCAGCTGAAAGAATCGCGGTCGCGAGGTTCCAGCGGCCCAGTTGAGGTCGGGCACCAAGGAGAGAACATCCTCGAAGTGCTGCACGCCGGCCGCGCGCAGGGTGTCGCGATCAAGCACGGTTACGCTCTGCGGCAGATCCGCCACGCTGGTCCGGCGCAGGGCTGCTGTGACGATGATTTCGTCCAGTTGAGGATCCAAGGAGCTGTCGGCGGCGAATGCCCGAGCGGCGACCGTTAAAGCGGCAAAGAAAAATACCGAAGCGGAAATCTTACCCATGCTCCCTCCGCCGGTACTAACCGGATCAGGTTCAATGGGTTCGCAGGTGTGCTCGTTCGAGCGGCCAGCGTCTCAGGCCCTCAAGGCCACCCCAGCGTTTGTTTGTACTAGGATTACTGTATTCAATTCTCAGCTAAACTCAACCGGCGGACAATAGCAGGGCCCGAATCGTGCCGATTAAACCGCCCACGAGCAGGATCATGGTGGGCAGAAAGCTCATGCCGTAGCCGGCGCTGCGCTTGGCCGGGTCTTTGACATAGCTTGCCGCATAGACCTCGCGGCCGATCAGATAGATGACGCCGAGCGCGGCCGCAATCCACGGGCTGAAATAGTGGCTGAACAGGTACAGGGACGGCACAAAAACCACCAACAGCTCCATGGTGTTTTGCTGTACCCGAAAATAGCGCTCAAAGGTGTCGTTTCCGGTGATGGCCGGCGCCTTGACTCCGAAGCGTCCACGAGCGCCGCCGACCTTGAATCCGAACACAGTGAACTGAATAAGTGCGAGCACGGTCACAATGTCAACATAAGGCATGGATGTTCCTCCCCTGTTATTGGATTCTAGCACTGCCCCTGAAGGCGCTATCCGTCAGGCTATCGATATGACGTCAGCACGTAAATCCACCCGCAATGGGACCCGTGGCTATGCCCACTTGGTCGAAATCGACGTGCCCGTCGCCCGGGTCTGGCGCGCGCTGACCGATCCCGGCCTGATTCGCATCTGGTCGGGCCAGGAGGCGGAGATCGACCCACGCAAGGGCGGCATGTATCGGCTGGGGACACGCAACGGGGATCATCGCGACGCGCATATCGACATCTTCGAAGTCAATCGGCGGCTGCGCCTGATCTATTTGAGCGGCAGCGATTGGCCGCCCGGCAACAGTGCAGTGGTCGATGACTTCCTGCTGGATGTGCGCAAGGGCGAAGGCAAAACCTCGCTGCGGCTGCTGGGCTCAGGGGTTCCGGAAGCTGCCGCCTGGGACAGGACCTACGTGAAAATTCGCATGGGCTGGGAACGCCTCATGGCGCGAATCAAGGTGACTCTCGAGAGTCCGCCGGTTCCGAAGAAGCCCAAATTGGTTCCGAAGAAAGATCCGCCTCTAGAGGGACTGGATTACTGATAACGCGCCTTCGCGGCCGGCGTGTCTCCTTGCTATGCTTGCCTCCCACCTCAGGGTGAGCGGAGTAAAATCATGCTCGGGTTTCTAATACGCGCAAGCATAGTCGCGCTTGGCCTGTGGCTCGCGACGGCATGGGTCACCGGTGTTTCCATCGACACTCCGGCCACCTTGATCCTGGCCGGTGTATTGCTGGGGATAGTGAACTCCATCATTCGGCCGATCGCCATACTGCTCACCCTGCCGATGACCATCGTTACGCTCGGCTTGTTCCTGCTGGTGATCAACGCCGGCATGGTGGCCCTGGTCGCGTGGATGCTGCCCGGCATGCATGTGGCGGGATTTTGGTCGGCATTCTGGACGTCGGTGATCGTGAGCCTGGTGAGCTTCGTGGGCTCGTGGTTCGTCGGCGGCAAGGGCAAGTTCGAAGTGTTCGTGAAGCGCCGCTGATCGCGAGAACACAGCAGCGGCGCTTGCCGCGGCGGCCCTACTGAGTCTTGGGTTCGGCCAGAGTTTTCGGATCCGTGAGGCTGCCACCCGGCAGCGTCAAAATGCTCACGCCGATGATGATGACCACCATGCCCACCAATTGCGCAGCGGACAAATGCTCGTGCAGAAATTGCCAGCCGAGGTAGGAAGCAATGGCAGGATTCACGTAGCCGTAGGTGCCGATCAGCGCGGGAGTGCTGTTGAGGCTCAGCCAACCGTAAGCCGTGTAGGCCAGACAGGAACTGAAGAAGGTGAGGTAGAACAGCGCCACCAGTGCGGATGGGTTCGGCGCGAAGTGCGCGGCATCGCCGTGGATGAGGCCGACGCCGAGCAGCATCAATCCACCCACGAACATCTGCAGCCCCATGAACATGAGCGAACCCAATTCCGTATCGATGCTGCGGTAGTAAAGGGTACCCAATGCCCATGCCAGGCAGGCCGTGAGTACACCGCCCTGCGCCAGCACACTGTCGGTGGTCAGCGGTTGCTTCGGTATGAGCATGAGAGCGACGCCCACGAATCCAATGCACATCCCCAGTACCGCCCAGCGAGTCAGCGGATGGCCGCGCCGGCCAAACACGCCCAGACCTGCGATCCAGAATGCGGCTGTGCCATTGAGCAGCGCCGATTGATGGGTGGGAAGGTAGCGGATCGCCCAGGTATTGAGCCCATTGCTGACAAACACCATGAAGAAGCCCGCCACGGTGACATGGCGCCACTCGATCCGTCGGCTCGGGAAACGGCTGCCGCCCGAGATTCTGGAGATGATGGCGAGCAGAGTGCCCGCTGTGACAAAGCGAATACCGCAGAACAGCGCCGGCGGCAGGCTGGTGACGGCGATTTTGGTAAATAGGAAGCTCGAGCCCCACACCAGGTAAATGGTGCCCAGGGCCAGCATTACCTTGAGGGAATGACGGGAGTCGATAGTCATTCAATCAAGCGGACCGGACCCTGGTGATGGTGCGGCGGTAGAGCAGACCGATGACCACAAAGAAAATAATTCCCCCGGCGATCAACGCGGGGATGGCAAAGCCCTCTCCAACAAGGGCGAAGGGGCTGCTATTGCCGGATGCCACGACGATGCCGGCATACAGCACACCGAACAGACTCTCGCCAACGATCATTCCGGTCGCCATCAGCACGCCCATGCGCCTCGCAAACTCAGGTCTCGCGGTGCGATCGGCCCAGCGGTCATAGTAGTAACCGGTGAGCGCCCCTATTACCACGGGCAGGGTGGCCTGCATCGGCAAGTAAATGCCCAGCCCGATCGCCAGCGGCGGCAGCCGCATTCGCGCGCCGCGGCCCAGCAGTGCGTCGACGGCAATGGCCACCACGCCGAACAGTGCGCCGTACCCAATCATGCGCAGATTCAAATTACCGCCCAGCACACCTTGCGCCAACGCTGATATCAGCGCGGCCTGCGGGGCCGCGAGGGCGTTGTTGCCGGAACCGGGCGTGCCCGCGAAACCGTAGGCGGTATTGAGAAGATCCAGCACGGGGGGAATGATCAGTGCGCCGAATAGCACGCCGAAAATCAGCGCCACTTGCTGACGCCAGGGCGTGGCACCGACCAGTTGCCCGGTTTTCAGGTCCTGCAAATTGTCGTTCGAGATCGTAGCGATGCCGAACACGATGCCGGTGGCGAACAGCGCATACGCGACCATGGCGCTGGACTCCGCCGCATCCGTGGCACGGCCAACCACCGCTAGAATCACGAATGCTGCGGCAACGACGCCAAGAATGCCGACGCCTGAAACCGGGCTGTTCGATGCACCGATCAGCCCGGCCATGTAGCCCGTAATCGATGCAATCACCACACCGGCCACCAGCACGTAGGCCACGGTGGCGGCGATCAACACGGGTGCATGCGCGGCCAAGACGCTGCCGGCGATGAACTGCCATAGCAGCAGCGCAATCAAACCCAGCGTCGCAACGACCACCGCGCCAACGATCTTGATCGGCAGGTCGCGCTCGATTAGCGGCAACACATGTCCTTCAACGGCCCGGGCGCTGGAAGCGGCCATGGCCGAACGCAGGCCGTTGATGATGGGACTGAGAATTGTGGAAAAAGTCCACAGCGCTGCCACGCCGATCACACCTGCGCCAAAGAATCGAATGTCGGTGCGAAACACCGCGAGCGCCACGTGCTGCGCGGAGTCTGTCGATGTCGCTGCCGCGGTCAGAATCGGCACCAAAATACCCCAGCCGGCGACAATGCCCACCAGCATCGCCATTCCCACAGAAATGCCCACCAGATGCCCGACCCCGACCAGCGCCATGGAGAGGCTTGACGCAACGCCGGTTGCGCCTGCGCCAACCCGGAAGTAGACGGCCACCTCATCGACCACCAGCCTGGTTTGACTCAGGGCGAAAAAGGCGGCGGACGCGAGCGCGTTGACGGTGATGGCGATGAGTCCCTGGCGGCTGTCTTCATTGCCATCGCGCGACTGGTCGCCCACCAGGAGCACTTCGGCCGCAGCACGGCCTTCCGGGTAGGGCAAGTCGCTGTTGACCACGAGGGCGCGCCGCAGCGGCACGGAAAACATCACGCCGAGGATGCCGCCCAACCCGGTGGCCGCCATGGTCATCCAGTACGGGAAGCCCTGCCACCAGCCGACGATGACGAGGCCCGGCAGCACGAAGATGATGGCGGAGAGAGTGCCGGCCGCACTCGCCACAGTCTGGACGATGTTGTTCTCAAAAATGCTCGAGGACTTAAACAGCCGCAATACCGCCATGGAAATGACCGCCGCCGGAATCGACGTGGCGAAGGTCAGTCCCACTTTGAGTCCGAGGTAGACATTGGCCGCGGTGAAGGCGATGGTGATCAGCCCTCCCAGCAGGATTGCACGCAGCGTGAGTTCGCGCAGGCTGTGATTGCTCACTGCACATCCCCCATGAGTTTCTTCACGGGACGGCTGAGGATAAGCAGCACCGCGCCGAGACCCACGGAGAAATAAACGATATGCATGTATTGCCCCGGCATTGCAGCCACATTGTTGGCGTCAAATTCGCCTGCGATCAAACCCGCCACCAGATTGCCCAAAGACATGGCCAGGAACCACATTCCCATCATCTGTCCGACGAAGCGTTTGGGAGTCAATTTAGTGTAGTAGCTCAAGCCCACGGGACTCAGGCATAGCTCGCCGAAGGTATGCAGCAGGTAGGTCAATATCAGCCAGTAGGGCAGCACTTTCGAGCCGGACGCAACGACCGCGGCGGCTGCCGCCATGACTACAAACCCTGAGCCCATCAGGATGACGCCGAGTGCGAACTTCGCCGGCGCAGATGGATTGAGGTTGCGCTTCGCGAGCGCGACCCAGGCCCAGGCAAAGAATGGTGCGAAGAGGATGATGAAGATCGAATTCAGCGACTGGAACCAACTGGTGGGTATGACGAAGTTGAGCCACGCGATCACGCGATCGGTGTAGCGCTCGGCAAACAGATTCATGGATGATCCGGCCTGCTCGTAGCCCGAAAAAAACAACGCGCATCCGACGAAGAGCACAACCATCACCACGCCGCGCCTGCGCTCTTCGCGTGTGAGTCCCGCGGCAGTGAAGTAGTACAGAAAGTACAGCGCCGCCATGCTGAGGATGGCATAGGCCGCGACTCGCGCCAGCCCGACCGCATTCACGGGAATCCAGCCCAGAACCAACGAGGCCAGCAGCATCGCGGACAGGCCAACCGCCGCCCAGAAACGCCGCCATGGAGGCGGTTGAACAGCGCCCCCCGCACCGATCGTAGCGATGAAGATGCCGGCAGTACCCAAATGGCGCCGCGTCAAATGGAACTGCAGCACGCCGACGGCCATGAAGAATGCCGCTGCGGCGAACGCGGCACGAAGTCCGAAATAGTGCTGCGCCAGGCCGGTGACCAAGGGTCCCAAGAAGCCGCCGACATTGATTCCGATGTAAAAGATGGTGAATCCGGCATCTAGCCGCGCGCCGCCCTCCGGGTACAGGTCGGCAACAATGGCGCTCACATTGGGCTTGAGCAGACCCACGCCGAGCACTATCACCACCAGGCCAATATAAAATTCTCGCGGGCTCGTGGACATCGCCAACAGGGCGTTGCCGAAGGTAATGGCCAAGCCGCCGGCGAGCACGGCGCGCTGCGCACCGATCAGACGATCGGCGATCCAGCCGCCGGGCAGTGCCGCCAGGTACACGCCCGCGGTGTACAAACCGTAGGTGGCTGTTGCAGTTTTGTCATCGATGCCGAAGCCGCCGGTGGTGACCGCGGCGACCAGGAACAGCACCAGCACGGCGCGCATGCCGTAGTAGGTGAACCGCTCCCACATTTCCGTGAAGAACAGAGTGGCGAGGCCGCGCGGGTGCCCCAAAAAAGTCGCGCTCGATTTGAGACTCAACCTAAGCTCCGGCTTCGCGCTCAGCCTGTTCTGCGTCCTCTTTGGCGCGTGCCGCTATTTTATCCTTGAGCAATAGTCCGGCCATGATGATCCCTATTTCGTACAGCAAGTACATCGGCACCGCCATCGCACTCTGCGACACGGCGTCGGGTGGCGTCACGAAAGCGGCGAAGATGAATATCCCGAGTAACACGAAACCGCGATTTTTCTTGAGTGTCGTGAGCCTTACAAACCCCGTCCACACCAATAGTACAGTAGCCACCGGCACTTCGAAGGCCAAACCAAATGCGAGCAGCAGTACCATCACGAAATCGAGGTAGCTGCCCATGTCCGTCATCATCTGCACGCCATGCGGCGTGGTTGCGACGAAGAAGCTCAGCATGACGGGGAAGACCACGTAGTACGCAAAGGCCGCGCCCAAATAAAACAACAGCACGCTGGAAATGAGCAGCGGCACGGCCAATTTCTTTTCGTGCTTGTACAAGCCGGGCGCGACGAAGGCCCACGCCTGGTAGAGCACGAAGGGAATGGCAATGCCGATGGCGAGCACCAGCGCCAGCTTGAACGGCACCGTAAACGGAGCCACGACGCTGGTCGCGATCAAAGTCGCCCCCGCGGGTAATTTATGAACCAGCGGGTCGGCCACGAACGTGAACAACTGATTCATGTAGATCGCGCAAGGAATGAAGCAAATCCCAACCGCCAACATCGCCTTGAGGAGGCGATCGCGTAATTCCAACAAATGCGATATCAACGTGCCTTCGGCAAGACCGCCCGGTTCCCCCGGCGCACTCATGGCGGTTTTATATCGGTCGTCGCGCCGTGCGGTTCCGCTAGCGGCGGATCGGACGCATGCATGGCTTCCGGAGTCGTGAGCGAGGCATCCAATCCATAGACAGGCTCAGCGGCTACGGGCGCAGCCAGGTCAGCGACGACAGGCGCAGTCGCACCTATATGCGGTGTGGGCTCGCCCGGCGTGGCGACGCCCGGCGTGGCGACGCCCGGCGTGACGACGCCCGGCGTGACGACGCCCGGCG